>DASWND010000018.1:0-31231 GCA_036399435.1 Flavobacterium sp. | reverse complement strand
GTTCCGTTATTTTCCTTGAGTAGGTCAAGCAATGGCTGATATTGCTCAACAGAAGCCACTATCAAGGTGTCCTTAAAATTTTTAGCTGCGGCACGAATTAAGGAAATTCCACCGATGTCGATTTTTTCAATTATTTCATCTTCAGCCGCTCCTGAAGCAACCGTTTTTTCAAATGGGTAGAGATCAACTATTACAAGATCAATTTGCGGTATTCCAAATTCTTCCATTTGCATGACGTCCTCAGAATTGTCCTGACGGTTTAATATTCCTCCGAAAATCTTTGGATGAAGTGTTTTAACTCGTCCGCCCAAGATTGATGGATATGAAGTTACATCTTCAACGGGAACGACAGGAATACCGAGATTTTTGATAAATTCCTCTGTTCCGCCTGTTGAATAAAATGTAACATTCTGTTCATGCAATTGTCTTATAACTGGCTCCAGGCCGTCTTTAGAAAATACTGAAACGAGTGCCGACCGAATGCTTTTTGACGTATCCATTGCTGAAAATTTTATTTGTGCAAAAATAGTTTTTTTGACTTTAAAAGGACAGATACTTGACTCCTAAAATTCAGAAATGTGGCCAATATTAACCCTGCACAACAATTAGGTTTTCGATAAAAATTTAGTGAATTTTACGCAAAGTTTTAGTATGATTCTTTATCTGCGCCTTCTCCGGGAAAGTTTTAGTTTTGCAGTAAGTGCCTTGCGCACCAACAAGCTTCGGACGCTGCTGTCTTTACTTGGCGTCACCATTGGTATATTTTCAATTATTGCGGTACTTGCCGCCGTTGATTCTTTAGACCGCAAGATCAAAAAAGATCTAAGCAGCCTCGATAAAAACACAATGTATCTTACAAGGGTTTCTTTTGGACCCTCAGATCTTCCGCGATGGAAGACTGAACAGTTTCCGGATGTGACCTACGAAGAGTATCAGGCGCTAAAGCGTTCGGTGGTTTCCGCTGAAAATTTATGTTTTCAGTTTTTTGCCGGACGTCAACCGATAAAATTTGAAAGTGAAACAGTCAACGATGTCAATGTTGTACCTGTCACATATGAATTTACGGATATACAAACACTGGAATTTGAAGAAGGAAGGTTTTTTAATGAATCAGAATCTAATTCCGGTGCGGCGGTCGTGGTGTTGGGATTTGAGGTTGCCAAAGGTTTGTTTGGTGACTTCGATCCGATAGGAAAGGAGGTTCGGATATATGGACAGCGCTTTTCTGTGATTGGCGTGACAACAAAACAAGGCGCGGGCATGTTTGGAGAAAGCAATGATATTTCAGCATTTTTTCCCAGCAATTTCCTCCGACGTATGTATGGCGACAACAATAAAACAATGCTGCCTGTAATTATTGTAAAGCCGGCAAAAGGCTTGGATGCAGGTGAAGTAAAAGGTGAAGTAGCACAAAAGCTGCGAAGCATTCGAGGGGTAAAAGCGGATGAGATTGACAACTTCTTTATTAACGTCTTATCCGGATTTACAGACCTTATTGATGGGATTGTTTCACAGATGAATCTTGTTGGCTGGATTATCAGCGGATTTTCGCTTCTTGTCGGCGGATTTGGTATTGCAAACATCATGTTTGTTTCCGTAAAAGAGAGGACGAACTTGATCGGCATCCAAAAATCTTTGGGCGCTAAAAACAGGTTTATTTTATTTCAGTTTCTTTTCGAAGCTGTAATTCTTTCTGTGATAGGAGGTATCATTGGACTTCTCCTCGTTTGGATTATAACACTACTACTAACGAAAGTTCTTGAATTTGAATTTGTTCTTGGAATCGGGAATGTGATTTTAGGAACTTCATTAGCTGCGGCAATTGGACTTATATCAGGAATTCTGCCTGCTATTTCAGCATCGCGACTAGATCCTGTGGAAGCAATAAGAACGGGTATGTAAAAAAAATCCCGGAAGATCCGGGATTGATATTTATCTGATTGGTTGGTTCTGTATCAGGTCGAGAAATAAGTTCACCTTATTTTTCAGCTCTCTTCTATGTGTGATAAAATCCAGAAATCCATGTTCAAGAACAAATTCTGCTGTTTGAAAGCCTTTAGGAAGTTCCTTTCCTGTTGTGTCCTTTACAACACGTGGACCTGCAAATCCAATTAAAGCTCCAGGTTCTGAAATGTTGATATCACCAAGCATCGCGTATGAAGCTGTTGTTCCACCTGTAGTTGGATCAGTACATAATGAGATGTATGGAATCTTGGCATCGGCAAGCTGCGCAAGTTTCGCAGATGTTTTTGCCAGTTGCATCAGTGAATAAGCTGCTTCCATCATTCGAGCACCTCCTGATTTTGAGATCATCATAAACGGAATCCTGTTTCTTATCGAGTGATCGATTCCACGGGCAATTTTTTCACCAACAACCGCACCCATTGAACCTCCAATGAAGGCGAAATCCATACAGCAAATTACAATATCTTTCCCTTTAGATTTTCCGACTCCGGTTCGTACCGCATCTTTAAGTTTGGTCTTCTCCATTACGTCCTTAAGTCGGTCAGAATACTTTTTAGTGTCAACGAAACCCAGCGGATCTTTCGAAATCATTGCAGAGTCAAGTTCTATAAATTCGTTGTTGTCAAACAAGATTTCAAAATATTCCTTGCTGCCAATCCTTACGTGGAAATCATCTTCAGGGCTAACGTATAAATTACGTGCAAGCTCATCGGCATCAATAATCTTACCTGTAGGAGATTTATACCACAAGCCTTTCGGCACATCTTTCTTATCTTCTGTCGCGGTGGTAATTCCTTTTGCAGTTCTTTTAAACCAAGCCATATATTTATTTTATTATCAGCGTTCGAATCGTGAGCTATAGCGTATTAACGTTGTTCAGGTCGGCAAAAGCCTGCTCGAGCCTCTTGTTAAAAGTAACTTCACCTTCACGTACCCATTTCCGCGGATCGTAATATTTTTTATTTGGAGCTTCTTCCCCGGTTGGGTTTCCAATCTGAGTCTTCAGGTAATCCAGATTTTTAACCATGTAATCGCGAATTCCTTCGGTGAATGCAAACTGAAGATCTGTGTCAATATTCATCTTGATCACACCATAGCCGATAGCTTCGCGTATTTCTTCCACACTTGAACCCGATCCACCATGGAAAACAAAATCCACCGGATTAGCTTCAGTATTAAACTTATTTTGAACGAAGTCCTGTGAATTTTTTAAAATTTTCGGCGTCAGCTTTACATTTCCGGGCTTGTAAACACCATGAACATTTCCGAATGCTGCTGCAATTGTAAACTTGTCACTGATTTTCGAAAGTTCTTCATATGCGTAAGCAACTTCTTCAGGCTGTGTATATAATTTTGAACTATCCACGTCTGAATTATCGACTCCGTCTTCTTCGCCGCCTGTTATTCCGAGTTCAATTTCGAGGGTCATCCCCATTTTGCTCATTCGTTCGAGATACTGTTTGCAGATTTCGATATTTTCTTCAATCGGCTCTTCCGAAAGGTCAAGCATGTGTGAGCTGTACAGTGGTTTACCTGTTTCAGCAAAATGTTTTTCTGAAGCATCGAGTAAGCCATCGATCCATGGAAGCAGTTTTTTTGCGCAGTGGTCAGTATGAAGGATTACCGTTGCACCGTAAGCTTCTGCCAAAGTATGTATATGTTTTGCGCCGGCGACTCCACCTGCAATTGCTGCTTTTTCGTTTTCGTTTGAAAGACCTTTTCCAGCATTAAATGCGGCACCGCCATTTGAAAACTGAATAATAACGGGAGCTTTTAATTTTGCGGCAGTCTCCAATACACCATTAATCGTACTTGAACCAGTTACATTTACTGCAGGAAGTGCAAATCCCTTTTCTTTGGCATAGCGAAAAATTGCCTGCACTTCATCACCAGTTGCAACTCCCGGTCTTATATTGTGAGCCATAATGATTTGTTTACGTTAAGGGGTCAAAATTAATAATTATATATCAGAACGGGTAATTTATACCGACATTTAAAACTGAATTACTGAAATTGTATTCACGAAACCACTGCCGTTTTTCGTCTGCAGGATTATATGTTTTAAAGCCGAGATCAAGCCGCACCACAAAAAATCCAAAATCATATCTCACACCGAAACCCGAGCCTACGGCGAGATCTTCAAGTGATTTAAAGCCTTCAAATATCAGCCGCTCGTCAGTTTCATTATCGAGTACATTCCATATGTTTCCTGCATCGACAAATAATGCACCATTGAAATTTCCGAAAATATTAAACCGATATTCCGTACTAAGCGCAATTTTCATGTTAGCCTCGTTAAAATCAAATAGCGCTTGTGAACTTCCCGGCCCGAGGCTGTAAGATTTCCAAGCTCGGTTGTCGTTTGATCCTCCGGCAAAGTAGCTTCTTGAAAATGGAATTGAATTCGAGTTGCCATACGGAATCGCAATTCCTCCAAACGCCCTAATCGCAAAAACTTGTCGGCGGCTTAGATCAAAGTGCTTAATGAACTCAACTTCGGTCTTTACATATTGCGAATATTCAACTTCAAGAAAAGTATTGCGGCCGTTCTGGTTTTTCAGCGAGCGCGAAATGTTGGCAAACAATGCCAAAGTGTTACCGGCTGATTCGATTTTACCCTTAAAAATGTGGAAGCTATTATCCTGAAGATCGGTCTTTGTAGTTTTTGAATATGTAAAGCTAGAGGCGAAAATCAGGTTATTTTCTGTCAATCTTACCTGACGTTCTCTGATGCTTCTTACAGTGCGCAAGTCAGATTCGTCAACAATTAAGTTGTTATTGATAACATCCTCAATGAAGGCATTGGTTCCCTGATCAATGCGAAGTGTATTATCGCCTTCATTAAAGTAGTTCGGATCGGCACCGTATTGAAGTGCTAATCTGTTTAAAACATTGTAAGATGATTGATATACACGGAAGTAATTGCCAACGTTGATGTTGTTTACATACTGGATATTAAACAAGTCAAACCTCGCGCTGGAAAATCTTTTCGGCGTCCAATTATACGTCATTGCACCCGTAAAATTCTCTTTGTCGAGCCCGATATTCTGTTGTTTTGCAATACCAAAACTAATGACTGTTGATGGCACTGTCGTCTTTGAGATAATCCTTTCCGTCTTAAGCGGAAAGAAAATACGGGGAAAAGACAATTTCACATCAGCGCCATATTCCGATACATTGAAAAAATTATCATCGGGGTTTGCAAAATCTTTTGATGATCCGATGTTTCCTCTGGCGGCAACTTCGAGGGTTTCCGCTCCTCTAAAAACATTCCTTATTGAAACTGAAACGTTGCCTGATATTCCAAAATCCTGAATATTTGAGTGCGTAAAATCGATTCCCGTCCCAAAACTATACTTTGGCCTTGATGCGACATAAATATTGGCAATCAATCCATTCCCGGTACTGTCAACAGCATACTGGATCGTAGGATAATTAAAAACCCGAAGATTGCTGAGGTAACGGGATGTCAGCGTTGTCCGGTAATCCGCGAAAAGTCCACCTGGATTTATAAAAACCGCATCCGTAATTGCTTTTGGTTTATAGCGTAATTTGCCGTTGCTATATACATGAAAGTTATTGTACTCAACGCTGTCGGTTTGGTTGGTGAAAGTTTTATCATTCGGATCTGCCGAAAATATATTGACCCTGCTGATTTTAAACAATTTAAAATCCGAAGTTTTTGTTGAGTCACCTTCACGATAAACGTAATCGCCAATGATCAGGTTGACATTTGCTTTTTGGCCTGTGCCAATTGTGTCGATATCAAATTTTACATAATTCTGCTGAAACTGATAAGCGCCACGATTTCGGAAGCTTGTCGTGATCCGGTTCTTTTCTTCATTAAAGTCGGCTGTTTTGTACTGAGCGCCTGATTTTAATACCGTTTCGCGACTAATTGCTTTATGTAAAGAATCAAGAACAACAGAAGAAATTGTGCTTTTGATCGTATCGAGAAAAAACGCTTTACCGGTTGTAACTGTATAAGTTATCTGTGCTTTTTTGAAGGATGTTGTATCAACTTCATAGCTTGCTTCAGCATTAAAATAACCGGTATTGAAATAATATGCCCGCAGCCTTGCAGCAGATTTTTTTGCACTTTGAAGATCCACCACAACTGGAGGTTCACCAGATTTTTTTAGAAAATTATGAATGCCTGCAAACCAAAATGATTTGCCAAGCCGGTCGACTTGTTTCTTTGAAAGCAGTTTTGCCATCCGTTCATATTTTCCCGGTTTTTTAATAAATCTGGCGCGATAAGCCGAGTCGGGATTGACTTTAGCAAGATTAAAGAGGTTTAGCCGAAGCTTATAACCGAGAATTGAACTGTTAGGTTTTTGGTAAAGCTGACCAGTCACCGCATCTTCTTTGGTCCTGTCGCCGTTGACTGTAATCTCGTTCTTTGTGAGGAGATGCCTTCCGGGCGGAACGCGCTTTACCGTGTTACATGCCGTCAATAGTACTCCTATTAGAATAAATAGTGATATTTTTGCGGACAGGTTTTTCATAATTAATAGATAGACCAAAAGTAAGTTATTTCTATGGTTAGTAAAAGTCAAATTAAACTTATCAGAAGCCTGCATCAAAAAAAACAACGGCATGCTGAAAGCCTGTTTATCGCTGAAGGATTCAAGGTCATAACAGAGCTTTTACAATCGCGATTCAAGCTTGTACAGTTGTATGTGACTGAAGATATTTTTTCTGAAGTGCAATCGATTCATCGGGTTTTGATTTCGGCCAGCGAGCTGGAAAAGATCAGTGCGCTAACTACGCCCAGCAATTGCCTTGCAGTTTTTGAAATACCTTCCGATTCCCAACCACGTTTCGCGGGCCTCGTAGTTGCACTTGATGACATTCGTGATCCGGGAAACCTTGGAACGATCATCAGGCTTTGTGATTGGTTTGGAATCCAAGAGATAATCTGTTCAGAAGAAACAGCCGATATTTATAATCCTAAAGTTGTCCAGGCGAGTATGGGTTCGTTAGCAAGAGTGCACGTACATTATGTCAACCTTGAACAGGTTTTATCTGCAACAAGTTTGAAATTGTTTGGAACTTTTATGGATGGAAATAATATCTATCAGCTGGATTTGCCCCAGGAAGGCATTGTCGTGTTTGGCAATGAAGCGAATGGAATATCTGACAATATATCTGCATTGATAAAGAACAAAATCACGATACCGAGGTTTGGGGAAATTCAGAAAACCGAAAGTTTAAATGTGGCGACGGCAACAGCCATTATTTTGAGCGAATTCCGTCGAAGTGCCTCTGTTAGTGGAATGTAAAATTGATCAGCACCGCACGTGTCGATAATGATTGAATGTTGCCTGTCCACGGGCTATTTGGATCGTTATCACGAATAAGTTCATCACCCATTCCAAAAACACCACGGATCGATGGGGAGAATTTAAAGTATTCAAAATACAAGTCGATGCCAAAACCGAGTTCATAGTTTGTCGTCCATTGCTTTACGCGAAATCGCTGCTCGAGGTTATCATCCTGGCTTTTCGAATTGCTTGAAAGATTGAGTGTGCTTGAAACACCTCCAACCAAATAAGGCCGAATATTTCCAGTTCGCAATGAAGAAAATTTCAGCAATAGCGGAAAGTGGATGTATGTTGATCGCACTTCACGCAAAGCATCAAATTCATTTGTAAACCCGGGATATAATAAATTTCGCTGTGTGTAGTAGAGTCCGGGTTCAAACCGCAGGTCGACATACTCCGTCAACCTTAAATTTCCAACTAATCCGACATTAAAACCAGTTGTTTTTTCAACCTGAATTGCCTCAGCCGGAGTCTTGTAATCGATTTTAAATGTATAGCTGTTAAAACCCAAAAAGTAACCCCAATGAACACGTGGTTTATCAAAATTCTCTAAATTAACCAATGGATCCTTGCCGAACTGAGCCTTGGCGGATGATGAAATTATCAGGACAATCAACAGGACAATACTTCTCATGCTACTTTTTAGACGCTGAATAAATTGTTGCTACACCAAAGGTCTGCGGCTGGCAAGCTACATCTATAAACCCTGTTTTTCGTAAAATATTGTTTAGTGCTTCACCATATGGGAAAGCTGCTGCAGATTCAGATAAATAGCCGTAAGCCGCGCGGTCACGCGAAAATATGCGTCCTATCAACGGCAGGATATTTTTTGAGTAAAATTGATAACCCTGTTTAAATGGAAACTTTTCAGGGATCGAAGTTTCCAGGATTACGAATATTCCGCCAGGCCGAAGCACACGTAGAATTTCCATTAGACCTTTTTCGAGATGTTCAAAATTCCGAACGCCAAATCCAACCGTTATTGCATCAAAGCTGTTGTCAGGATAGGGCATATCCTCAGAATCGGCGAGAGTTAGCTGAATTTTATTTGAAAGATTCTGCTCCGCTACCTTTTTTCTTCCAACATCGAGCATACCGGCAGAAATATCGATCCCAATAATATTTGAGGCATTGGTCTGGGCCATCATTATAGCAAGGTCGGCAGTGCCCGTGGCAATATCAAGGACATCCTTAGGATTTTTGGCAGCAACCATCTCCAGGACTTTCTTTCTCCATTTGACATCAATTCCGAACGAGATCACTCTGTTCAACCCGTCGTAACCACCGGAAATGTTATCGAACATGGTAGCGACCTGTTCTTTTTTTCCGGATTGGGAGTCTTTATATGGCGTTACTTTTTCTGGCATTCAGCAAAGATAGTTATTTGAATTTAAGCACTACAAAGCGCTTTTTCTTGTGAATGTCTGAAAGGTAAAATCGAATTGATGCTTTTCGTCTTTTGGATGGAATTCCTCCTTTTCAAGTTGCCATTCAGAATTATTAATTTCCGGAAAGAAAGCATCAGCTTCAATGTTTGCGTGTACCCGCGTAAGATCAATTTTGTCAGCCTTTTCAAGTGCCATAACAAATATTTCACCGCCACCAATAATAAAGACTTCCTGGTCTTGCGGCGCAGCATTTAATGCTTCCTGCAAACTTCCAACGACAATACAATCATCACAATTGTAATTATGTTGACGGGTAATTACAACATGAGTCCTGTTGGGCAATAATTTAGGCAGAGACTCCAGCGTTTTTCTGCCCATGATAATGTGATGTCCTGTGGTGACTGCCTTAAATCTTCTAAAATCATCAGGTAAATGCCAGGGAAGATCACCGTCTTTGCCCAATGCATTATTTTCCGCGGCCGCGGCGATTAGTGTAACGGTTTGCTTCATGATTTAAAGGTAAAATAAATTCAGGAACTAGCCACAATCCATTTTAGTTGATGATTGAACTTCTTTTTAAAAAAAATTATTCAATTCTTCGAGCCCGGAAGATTTCATGATAATGCATTCTATAAGCAAACAGAAGGAACAAATGCAGAATGAATATGGCAATTGCGATCCCGGCTGTTTTAGGATCGGTCACAATGTGCAGCAACAGGATATTGAAAGTTATTGGTAGCAGCACCACTAAAGATAATGACACATATCTGCCGGCTAAGAAGGAGATTGCGCAGATCAACTCGATCGTCTTTACAATAGGCATCAAATAAACGACACTGATTCCGGTCATGTAGGTCACAAGTTGCTCCGGCATATCTTTCGGTGCCGGATACAAGTCAAAAAAGTATCCTAACGATGCGTTCAAGAACATCAAGCCCATCAATATCCTGACAACAATAACTGCGATTTTCATAAAATTCGACTTTTTGGTTTGACCAAAGCTATCAATTATTATGAAATAACATCAGAGGCTAAAATGACTAAAGATGAGGTGATCGCGACAACTATATTGCAACAGCGCCTTTTATATGTGGATGCGGTTCGTAGCCTTCCAATGTAAAATCATCAAAAGTGAACTCGAAGATGTTTTTTACCTGAGGATTTAAAATCATCCTGGGAAGCGGTTTTGGATCGCGCGACAACTGGAGCTCCAATTGTTCAATATGATTATTATAAATATGGGCATCGCCAAAAGCGTGGATGAAATCTCCGGCTTCAAGTCCGACTACCTGCGCAACCATCATCGTAAATAAAGCATAAGATGCGATGTTAAATGGTACGCCAAGAAAAATATCTGCACTTCGTTGATATAATTGACAAGACAATTTTCCTTTTCCGCCTTCAAACGTCGGTGGACTCACATAAAACTGAAAGAACGCATGGCAAGGAGGCAGAGCTGCTTTTCCGTTAGCCACGTTATCTGCAAATGATTTAGAAGTATCAGGCAAAACAGAAGGATTCCAGGCAGAAACCAACATACGGCGGCTGTTTGGATTTGTTTTCAAAGTTTCGATAAGCTCTGCAATTTGATCGATCTCCTCGCTGTTCCAGTTGCGCCATTGATGTCCGTAAACAGGTCCAAGGTCGCCGTTCTCATCAGCCCATCCATCCCAGATTTTTACGCCATTTTCGTTGAGGTATCCAATATTGGTATCACCTTTCAAAAACCACAACAGTTCATAAATGATGGACTTCAAATGAAGTTTCTTTGTCGTCACCATCGGAAAACCTTCGGCCAGATCAAAACGCATCTGATATCCAAAAACACTTTTCGTTCCGGTTCCGGTGCGGTCACCTTTTTGAGCTCCGTTGGTGAGGACGTGTGAGACGAGGTCGAGGTATTGTTTCATTTTAGGTGTTGGGTATTAGGTGTTGGGTATTGGGTGATGGAAGAAGCATTTAAAATTGTGAGGATACGTATTTAATAAATGAATTTAACTTCTTTTGAAGTCGTTCAAGATTCTGTAGAATTTCAGTAGCGTCTGATTGCGGTAGTATACCTAGATCAACTGCCAGTAAGACATGGCTTTCTAATTCAAAGGAGGATCCGAGGCTAATTTGTAGATAGCGGCTGAAATCTTTTTGTGAGTCTTTTGCAGAACCTTCCGCGATGTTAGCAGGAATCGAGATTACGCATCTTCTAATTTGAGACGTGAGGCCATATTTCTCTTCGTCAGGTAAACCTTTGGTTAAAAGATAAACATCCTTAACCAAAGCGCGAGCTTCATTCCAAACTTCAAGTTCCCTAAAGTTTCTCAACTTAATTATTGTGTTACATGCAGCTACCCAAAACCCAATACCTAAAACCCAACACCCATCTACTCTCGTTTCGAAATCTCATCCCTAATCTTCGCTGCCTTCTCATAATCCTCATCTCTCACAGCGCCCTGAAGCAGCTCGTGAAGTTCAGACAAGCTCAATTTAGCATACGTGTTTCCGGATGTATTGCTTTCTTCCATACCAAAAGTTTCAGGAGTAGAAAGGATATCTTCGTTCTCGTGCCGTTCGCCTTCAGTCGGATTTGATTTCAGAAAAATTCCGGCTTTATCTAAGATGTTCTTGTATGTAAAAATTGGTGCTCCGAAACGAAGTGCAAGCGCAATCGCATCTGAAGTTCTGGCGTCAATGATCTCTTCAATTTTGTCGCGCTCACAAATGATGCTGGAATAAAACACGCCATCGACTAATTTGTGAATAATTACCTGCTTCACAACAATGTCAAAACGGTCGGCAAAATTTTTAAATAGATCGTGGGTTAGGGGCCGAGGAGGCTTGATTTCCTTTTCCAATGCAATCGCAATTGACTGTGCTTCAAAGGCGCCGATCACAATGGGTAATTTCCTGTCACCATCAACTTCATTCAGGATCAGTGCGTACGCCCCATTTTGGGTTTGGCTGTATGAAATCCCTTTTATCGTTAGTTTTACTAAGCTCATATTGAAACAATGTCTATGCAAATTACCGAATTTTAATTCTAATAAAAAAGGCTATTTAAAAGATGATATCGCTATCAAAAATTAAAAAGCCTCTTCTAAATTATTGAAAATTCTTATGAATTTTGAGCTTTGAATGCTCTGATTTTTTCCGCAAGCTCAGGAAGTATGGTAAATGCATCACCAACAACTCCGTAGTCAGCGACCTTAAAGAACGGCGCATCTGCGTCGGCATTTATGACAAGTTTTACTTTAGATGAATTGATTCCCGCGATATGCTGAATTGCACCTGAAATCCCAACCGCAACATATAAATTCGCCGCAACAGGTTTTCCTGTCTGGCCAACGTGTTCTGTGTGAGGCCTCCAGCCAAGGTCGGAAACAGGTTTCGAACAAGCCGTTGCCGCGCCAAAAGCCGAAGCCAGATCTTCAAGCAAATGCCAGTTTTCCGGGCCTTTCAAACCGCGTCCGCCTGAAACCACTACGTCTGCATCAGCAATCGTTACTTTTCCAACGGTTTTATCAACAGATTCAGTTTTAACACCAAAATCATTTTCACCAATCGAAGGCGAGAAATCTTCCTCAGTCATCGAAGACTGAGATTCAAAAATTCCATATGAGTTTTTCGCAAGTCCAAGCACTTTTACATCAGTTGTAATTTCCGAAACTGCAAAAGCCTTATTCGAAAATGCATGACGCTTCACCTGAAATGGCGAAGTGCTCACAGGAAGTCCGACAACATTCGACGCATAACCCGCATCAAGCGCAACCGCAACAAGAGGTGCAAGATAAAGGCTGTCAGTCGTCGAAGATAGCAAAACCACTTTCACATTCTCTTTCTGAGCTGCTTGTTTAATGACATCAGCGTAAGCTTTTGCCGAAAAGTTCTTCAGTTGATCATTGTTGACCTTTAATACTTTATCGACGCCGTATTTCGAAAGTTCAGATACATCAGAGGCGTTCACGGTCACGGCAGTTACTGTCGTTCCCAGGCTTTCCGCTACCTTTTTACCGTACGCAGCCAGTTCGAAAGCCACTTTCTTAAACTTTCCTTCGGCCGATTCTGCATATATTAATATAGACATAATATTTTTTTTATTTATTTGGGCGTGACCCTGCGGGTCGGGCTTTCGGCTGCACGCGGTGCCTGCCTCAATCCCTCACGCGGGCGTTTCGTTATATAACTTTCGCTTCGTTATGAAGAAGGCTTACAAGTTCATCAAGATTATCCGGACTGATCATCTTTACAGCCGACTTCGGAGCCGGTTTCTCAAATTTCACAGTTTTGCTTTTTTCGGCAGCCGAAACAGGTTCAACCACAGCAAGCGCTTTTGTTCGCGCAGTCATGATTCCACGCATATTCGGGATACGAAGGTCTTTCTCTTCAACAAGTCCTTTTTGTCCACCTATAATTAAAGGAAGCGTAGTACTTACAGTTTCTTTTCCGCCATCGATCTCGCGAACCGCTTTCGCAGTGTTTCCGTCAATTGTCAGGCTGATGCAAGAATTCACGAAGTTGTATCCTAAAAGTGCGGCAAGCATTCCAGGAACCATTCCGCCGTTGTAATCCAAAGACTCTTTTCCAGCAATAATGAGGTCGTAGTTGCCGTTTTTAACGACTTCCGCAAGCTGACTCGCAACATAAAATCCGTCGACCGGAAATGTATTTACACGAATTGCTTCGTTAGCGCCAATGGCAAGTGCTTTTCTTAAAGTAGCCTCGGTTTCGGGCTGACCAACATTTACAACGGTTACCGTTGCGCCTTGCTGTTCCTGAAACATGATCGCGCGCGTCAGGCCAAACTCGTCATTTGGATTAATGACAAACTGAACACCATTAGTATCAAATGTCGAGTCGCCATTAGAAAAGTTGATCTTGGAAGTAGTATCAGGCACATGGCTGATGCAGACTAATATTTTCATTATTTGAGTTTAATAATTTGCGGATACGAAATTAGTGATTTCAAATGAAAAAGTAGTATGCGTGCATAATAATTTTATTTCGCTATAACGATTGCGAACTATTTGGAATTTTCTGCGTAGGTCTTTCTAAAAATTGCTAAAACTTCTGTTATAAGATCCTTCCTATGTTCGCCGCGGGTCAAAAAATATGTGCCTGAAGGATGCACGATTAGTAAACTCGGGCACCAAAAGTCAGCTGTCGGAAAAAATTTGTTAGTAATATAGCGGTTGCTATCAATGACAACCGGTATGTTTTTGGGGATGTGTTTCCAATTAGGTTCCTGCGTGATAAAAAAATACTCAACATCCTTATTCTGCTGCACTAAAGATTTATAATTTCGAGCCTGGCGTTGTTTCCATTCGCTGCTACTGCTGTTATTAAAGCTATAGCACATCGAATAATCTTTGGTAAAATGTATGACAAGAATGGACGCTGAATCGATCTGCCGCTCAGTTAAATTACCAATTTCAATTTGTAGAGCTTTTACCTCGGAAGGTGAAATTTCATAGAAGTTTTGGCGTTCAAACCACTGCACTGTTGGTTTCTCTCCACGTGATCCAAAACCCCACGTTTTTGTTTTGCTAAGTTTGTTTTGTTTGTAAAAATCAGTTCTTGTTATTTCCTTCCCGTCAATATCCAGATAAATGGTGTCATTAACCTGCGCTGAGGATGCAATATTTACAAAGAGGATTACGAAAAGAAACTTTATCATTTGCCTTTGATTTACGTGTTCGATTGTAAACATAATATTATTTAGTGAAAATACTAAATCTGAACCTTTGAACCCTAGCCCGGATGGGAGCGGCATCCTGACATTGCTGTAAAAACTACAATTGATAGTAGAAGATACGCAATGGCAGATATAGCGGACAGCCGGAACAGCTACCAAAAAAGCTTACAATTCTATCAAATAAAATCGGCTTCCAATTATGCGTTTAAGTGGTTTTTAATTTTTAATTTTGCGTTTCAAAATTTAGTCACAAATATGAGAACTATACAATTCAGGGAAGCGATTGCCGAAGCGATGAGCGAAGAAATGCGCCGCGACGAATCGGTTTACCTAATGGGCGAGGAAGTAGCGGAATATAACGGTGCGTACAAAGCTTCGAAAGGCATGCTGGATGAATTTGGACCAAAGCGTGTGATCGATACTCCGATTGCCGAACTTGGTTTCGCCGGAATTGCAGTAGGATCGGCCATGAACGGCTGCCGTCCGATTGTAGAATATATGACTTTCAACTTTTCTTTGGTCGGTATCGATCAGATCATCAATAACGCGGCAAAAATGCGCCAGATGTCGGCGGGACAATTCCCGATGCCGATGGTTTTCCGCGGCCCGACAGCTTCAGCGGGACAACTTGGAGCCACGCACTCACAGGCTTTCGAGAATTGGTTTGCCAATACTCCGGGTCTTAAAGTTGTCGTTCCATCAAATGTTTACGATGCGAAAGGACTTTTAAAATCGGCAATTCGCGACAATGATCCTGTGATCTTCATGGAATCTGAGCAGATGTATGGCGACAAAGGCGAAGTGCCTGAAGAAGAATACACGATTCCACTTGGCGTTGCAGATATCAAACGCGAAGGAACTGATGTTACAATCGTCTCTTTCGGTAAAATTATAAAAGAAGCTTACATTGCCGCTGATGAACTTGCGAAAGAAGGAATTTCATGTGAGATCATTGACCTTCGAACAGTTCGCCCAATGGATTACGATGCCATCATTAAATCTGTCAAGAAAACAAACAGACTTGTCGTTCTTGAAGAAGCATGGCCGTTTGCAAGTGTCGCTTCCGAAATTACATATATCGTCCAGGAACGCGCTTTCGATTTTCTTGATGCGCCAATTCAAAGAATCACGACAGCTGATACGCCCGCGCCATACTCGCCTGTACTTTTAAAAGAATGGCTTCCGAATGCACAGGATGTGATCAAAGCAGTAAAAAAAGTAGCTTATAAAAGATAAGTTCAGCATTTTGAGTACCAAATAATTGATAAGTCTAAATAACTATATTTGAAACTTCATTGGAATGTTCCGGTGAAGTTTTTTTACAAATGAGCAAGAAGTTTTTCCTCACCACCACTTTTCTTTTTACCGTTTCTTTCTTGTTTGCGCAAACAAAGGTCAGCGGCATTGTCGTTGACGTATCAAACCAGCCGATTCCGTTTGCCAATGTGCAGTTCAAGAACTCCAACGAAGGCATTGTTACCAATGAAGACGGGCGGTTCTACATCGAATCTGCGATCACTCAAACTGCACTTATTGTTTCCTATTCAGGTTTTACCGAGCGTGAAGTTACACTTTCAAAACAAGTAATTTACGATCTGAAAATTCAACTTAAAGAAGGTGAACAGCTTAAAGAAGTTGTTGTATTTTCAGGCAAAACTTCAAAGAAAAATAACCCCGCAATTGATATACTTCGCAAGATCTGGGCGCGCAAACGCAGCAACGGACTCTACATGTTCAACCAGTATCAGATGGAGAAATACGAGAAAGTTGAGTTCGACATGAACACGATCGATAGCGCGTTTATGAAGAAGAAGATCTTCCGCGGCATGGAGTTCATTTTTAACCAGGTTGATACTTCACGTGTAACAGGCAAGACATATCTTCCAATTTTTATAAACGAATCGATGTATAATGTCTACGGCGATAACCAAATCAAGAAGACAAAAGAGGTTTTAACTGCTAACAAAAATTCCGGTTTCAGTTCAAATCAGCAGATACTGTCGTTCATCAAAGATCTTTATACAGATTACGATATCTACAACAATTACCTGACATTCTTTGACAAGAGCTTTACGAGTCCGCTTTCACGCACTGGAATTGACGTCTATAATTATGTGTTGCGAGACAGCTCGTACATCGACAACAAATGGTGTTATAACATTTTATTTTATCCGCGCCGTCCAAACGAACTCACATTTAAAGGAGATTTCTGGGTGAATGATTCGACGTTCGCGATCAAGAACATCAACATGGCGGTGACCAAAAGCGCGAACATCAACTGGGTTAAAGATATTTATATTGAGCAGGAATTCGAAGTGGTAAATGACTCAGTTTTTCTATTGGTTCGCGACCACATGATGACTGATTTTGCAATGAACAAGAAAGAAGAGTCACGTGGAATTTACGGCAAACGCACGACCTTGTTCCGAAACCACGCTTTTAACCGCGAGAAAGAAAAAGATTTTTATAAGGAGGAAGTCAACTATGTCGATACGTCAGTTTTTGAAAAGTCTGATGTCTTTTGGGAAGAGAACCGATTTGAAAAACTCAGCAAGGACGAGCGCGGCGTTTATACGATGCTTGACACTTTAAAAACGGTCAGGAAGTTTCAGCGGATGACGAATTACGTCCAGATTTTAGCAAGCGGATATGTGCAGTTCGGAAATTTCGATTACGGACCGATATTCTCAACTTTCGGATACAATGATGTTGAAGGCGCGCGAATACGTGTTGGCGGACGAACTTATTTTGGTACAAACGACTTGTGGCGGATTGAAGGTTATACAGCGTACGGATTTAAAGATGAAAAGTTTAAATACGGCCTTGCGGGAAAATGGATGATCGACCGCAAACGTCGACTTATAATATCAGGTGGAAACCGTCGTGATATCGAGCAGATCGGCGCAAGCCTTACCACAACAAGCGATGTTTTGGGAAGAAGTTTCGCCTCGTCATCAGTTTTTGCAAGTGGGAATAACGCGCAGCTGACCAACATCAACCTCAGTACGTTCGCCATAGAAATTGAGCCGGTAAAAAACCTTACCATCCAAACCGGAATCTCATATCGCACTCTTGAATCAGCATCGCCAACTTTCAGCCTTGATTATTATAAGGTGTTGCCGACTGCCGAAAATCCGCAAGGTGTAATCGAAAGTGAAGTCAAACAAGCCGAAACAAGCTTGCAGGTCGATTGGACTCCGCGTCGAAGAACAATAGGTTTTGCAGTCGAACGCGACATCGCCGATAGTCCGTTTACACGCGTTCTGGTCAATTATAGCTCAGGAACAAAAGGCATGTTTGAAAGCGATTTTACATACCAGCGGCTTCAGCTTTATTACAAACAGCCGATTGTCATCGGACCTTTAGGCCGAACAAATTTGATCATGGAGCTAGGAAAGACCTTTGGCGCAGTGCCACTCGGACTCATAAGCGTAATTCCGGGTAACCAGACATATTTTACGATCGAGAACACGTTCAGCAACCTCGATTACTACGAATTTGTTGCCGATGAATATGCAACGTTCCAATGGAACCACAACTTCCAGGGCAAGATATTTTCACGGATTCCACTGATGCGAAAGCTGAATTGGCGTGAAGTCGTCGGCGTCCGCGGCGTCTACGGAACCATCTCTGACGAAAATAAAGCCATTAATGCATCAGGGCTTGTTTATCGTGCGCCCGAAAATGTTTACTGGGAATACCACGCCGGAATCGCGAACATTTTCAAGGTATTGCGCATCGATTTCAGCTGGCGCGGAAGCTACTTAGACGTTCCTGATCGAAATAGATTTACTATAAAAGGTTCTTTTGGGTTTTATTTTTAGGAGCTATTTCCTGCTGTCCGCTCACACGAGCGCAGCGAACTGGCGAAGCAATCTTTTTTGCTTTGGCAACCCTCCTTTGGAGGGGCTGGGGGAGGCGGCAAAAAAGGATGCCGCTTCCATCAGGGCTAAACTTCACGTTATGCAACAAGCGTTTGAACATCTTATCAACCTCGATCACCGCTTTGCCGATATCATCGCGCTTTACGGAACACCAAATATTCCGCGTCGGCCTGAAGGTTTCGAGTCGCTCTGCAAGATCATTTTCGAACAGCAGGTTTCACTTGACTCCGCAAAAGCGTGTTTCGATAAGCTAAATGCATTGCTTCCTGAATTCACACCTGAAAACATACTACTTTGCTCCGACGAACAACTTCGCAGCTGCGGACTCAGCCGTCAAAAGTCGTCTTATATCAGAGCATTATCAGAGGCAATTGTTTCCGGAAGCCTCAATCTCTCAACTCTTTCTGAAAAATCTGCCTATGAGGTTCGCGCCGAACTCATAAAGATCAAAGGCATCGGCAATTGGACAATCGATGTTTATCTGATGTTCTGCCTTCAATCGCCTGATGTTATTCCGCTTGGCGACATCGGCATCATCATCACAATCAAGGAATTATGGAATATTCAGACGCCGGACGAAATTGCCGTCTTAACCAACACCTGGGCGCCGTATCGGACTGCAGCTTCGTTTTTTCTGTGGCATTACTACCTCAAAAAGAGAAACCGCGTCATTCATATGTAGTAGTCTCTTACAATTATAGGCGGTAATGTTGTAAGTTGTGAGTATTTTGTTAATTTTGCACCCGACAATTTTTGAACTAAAAAGAATCTTATGGAATCAATGATGATTTATGTGCCAATAGTAATGGCGTTGATAGGGCTGATGTTTATGGCGGCCAAAAGGTCGTGGGTTTTAAAGCAGGATGCAGGCGATGGAAAGATGAAAGAGATTTCAGATTACATTTATGAAGGGGCACTTGCATTCCTTAAAGCTGAATATCGATTGTTAGCTATTTTCGTTGTTGTGGCGAGTATCGCACTTGCAGGTATTTCATTTGTTGTTCCAACTACACACATATTAATAGTTGTTGCATTTATTTTCGGTGCTTTCTTTTCTGCTTTAGCAGGAAACATGGGAATGAAGATCGCAACAAAAACTAACGTAAGAACTACACAAGCTGCCCGTACAAGCCTTCCACAAGCACTAAAAGTATCTTTTGGCGGCGGAACTGTAATGGGTCTTGGAGTTGCCGGACTTGCAGTTCTTGGACTGACAGCTTTCTTTATCATATTCTTCCATTTCTTTATGAATGGGACATGGACTTCAACTGAAGACATGACAATCGTTCTTGAAACTCTTGCTGGTTTTTCACTTGGAGCTGAATCAATCGCTCTTTTTGCACGTGTTGGTGGTGGTATTTATACTAAAGCTGCCGATGTTGGAGCTGACCTTGTAGGTAAAGTTGAAGCTGGAATTCCAGAAGATGATCCACGTAATCCTGCTACAATTGCAGATAACGTTGGAGATAACGTAGGTGACGTTGCCGGAATGGGCGCCGATCTTTTCGGTTCTTATGTTGCAACTGTTCTTGCCGCAATGGTTCTTGGGAACTATGTAATTAAAGACATGGGCGGAAATCTTGCTGATGCTTTCGGTGGAATCGGACCAATCTTACTTCCAATGGCAATTGCCGGTTTCGGAATTTTATTTTCGATCATCGGAACAATGCTTGTAAAAATTAAATCAAACGATGCAAAAGAGAAACAAGTTCAAGGCGCTTTAAACGTTGGAAACTGGGTTTCAATAATTCTTACCGCAATTTCTTGCTACGTTCTTGTAAAATACATGTTGCCTGACACGATGAGAATGGAATTCTTCGGTGAAGGATTAAAAGATATTTCGTCGATGCGTGTTTTCTACGCTACTATCGTCGGATTGGTTGTTGGTGGTGTTATTTCATCAGTAACTGAATATTACACAGGATTAGGTACGAAACCAGTTCTTGCAATTGTTCAGAAATCTAGTACCGGTGCGGGAACAAACGTAATTGCAGGTCTTGCTACAGGTATGATCTCAACTTTCCCAACCGTATTGCTATTCGCAGGTGCGATCTGGGCTTCTTACGCATTCGCAGGTTTCTACGGAGTTGCTCTTGCAGCTTCTGCAATGATGGCAACAACAGCAATGCAATTAGCTATCGATGCTTTCGGGCCAATTTCTGATAACGCAGGTGGAATTGCAGAAATGAGCGAACTTCCAAAAGAAGTACGTCAAAGAACAGACATTTTGGATTCAGTTGGTAACACAACTGCAGCTACAGGAAAAGGATTCGCGATTGCTTCTGCAGCGCTTACATCACTTGCACTTTTTGCAGCTTATGTGACTTTTACAGGAATCGATGGAATCAACATTTTTAAGGCTCCGGTTTTAGCGATGCTTTTTGTAGGTGGAATGATTCCGGTTGTATTTTCTGCACTTGCAATGAATTCAGTAGGTAAAGCTGCAATGGACATGGTGTATGAAGTACGTCGCCAGTTCCGTGAAATTCCAGGAATCATGGAAGGAACAGGAAAACCTGATTATGCAAAATGTGTTGACATTTCTACAAAAGCTGCACTTCGTGAAATGATGCTTCCCGGAATTTTGACTATTGGCTTCCCAATTGCAATTGTACTTTTAGGAAAACTTGTTTACGGAGACAACAACCAATTGATCGCCGAAATGCTTGGTGGTTATATGGCCGGTGTTACTGTTTCAGGTGTTCTTTGGGCTGTTTTCCAAAACAACGCAGGTGGTGCTTGGGATAATGCTAAAAAATCTTTTGAAGCCGGAGTAATGATCAACGGCGAAATGACATACAAAGGTTCTGATGCGCACAAAGCTGCTGTAACCGGAGATACTGTTGGAGATCCATTTAAAGATACTTCAGGTCCGTCAATGAACATCCTTATTAAACTTACATGTTTGATCGGACTTGTAATCGCTCCGATCTTGGGAGGTCATGTTACAACTGAAACAACTGCGGCTACAGCTACTGAAGTTGTAGAAGTTCAACAAACAACTGCTGCAGCCCAAACTGTAACAACAAGAGAGATCGCAACTGAAATGGTAACTGATGCTGAGGGTAAAGTAAAAGCTACGGTTTCAATTAAGTCTGACGGCCGTGTCGATACCAAAGTGATCGAAGGAACTGAAAGTGAAGTCCGTGCACAGCTTGAAGAAATTAAACAAAGCGACAAGTAAACATAAGCACTTTAGATAATAATAAAGCCTCTCCGAAACGAGAGGTTTTTTTATTTTTAGTTTACAGTTGATTATATTAGGTTATGATGTAAATTGCGAGCTACTAAAATTTCCTCATTTCTTTTTTTATGTTTAAAAACCTACCCATTTTATTATTGGCCATTTTCGCCATTAATTTTACCGTCGCGCAACAAGACAATACGTGGACTGCGATTGCAAACAGCAAAGACATCAAAGTTGCTCCAACAGCCCAACGAAATTCTTTTCCGCAATCCTTTACCCTTTTCAAAGGCAATACGGAAGCAATTCGTACCGCATTAGCAGATGCACCACAAAGGTTCACGCAGAAGGCCGGTAAAATTATCGTACTTCCTAACGCAGAAGGTACGACAGAACGCTTCGAAATGCTGGAAGCTTCTAATTTTGAGCCAGGACTTCAGGCGCAATTTCCCTCAATTCGCTCTTATGTAGGAAAAGGAATAGACGACAAAAAAGCAATTTTACGATTAAGTATCGATTCAAGGGGAATTCAGGCAATGATCTTCAGAACCGATAAGAAAAATGAATTCATTGAACCTTATTCTGAAGATGGAACAATTTACGCGGTTTTTAACTCGGAGCGGGAAAAAGGTTCACTTCCATTTAATTGCAGTACAGCGGAATCTACCATAAGCAATCAACTTGCTCCACAAAATCGCAGCGCTCAATCAAATTCAGGCGAGTTGTTAACTTTCAGGCTTGCGCTTTCCTGCAATGCAGAATACACAGCATACTTTGGAGGAACAAAAGCAGGCGCACTTGCAGCTTTTAACGCTACGATGACGCGCGTGAATGGTGTATTCGAAAAAGATTTTGCGATACACATGAACCTTGTAGAAAACTCCTTAGATATTATTTATACAAATCCTGCAACCGATCCTTATTCCAACAACATGAATCAGTGGAATAATCAGGTGCAGAATACGGTTACCAGCGTCATTGGGGAAGCAAACTATGATATTGGACATATGTTCGGAAGCAATGGCGGCGGCGGAAATGCAGGCTGTATTGGCTGCGTGTGCGTCAACAATCAAAAAGGAAGCGGAATCACATCGCCAAATGATGGCGTTCCAATGGGCGACACTTTCGATATTGATTATGTTGCACATGAAATGGGACATCAATTTGGTGCAACACATACGTTTTCAAATTATTCCGAAGGTTCAGGGACTAATGTCGAGCCGGGTTCGGGATCAACAATAATGGGTTACGCCGGAATTACGGATCAAAACATTCAGTTGCATTCAGATGATTACTTTGTATTTGCGAGCATCAAACAAGTGCAGGACAATATGGTTTCAAAAACATGCCCGGTGCGTACGCCGCTTGAAAACGCTGCGCCTTCGGCTGAAGCTGGAATCAATTATACAATTCCTAAAAGCACGCCTTTTATATTAACAGGTTCGGGCGCAGACGCAGACGGGGATAATCTAACATATTGCTGGGAACAGAATGACAGCGCAACTTCAGAAGTAGGAAACAGCAGCCAGGCATTTGCGACAAAAGATAGCGGGCCAAACTGGAGATCCTATAATCCTGTTTCAGAGCCTACAAGGTTCTTTCCGCCACTTGCACGTGTGGTAGTTAATCAATTGACAACGTCATTCGGATCAATTAAATCTGAAGCAGTAAGCTCAGTAGGAAGGGAATTGAATTTTGTATTGACAGCGCGTGAAAATGTAGATGGAGTGGGGCAAACAGCTGCTGACGCTATGTTAGTGACTGTAACTGCTGAAGCCGGTCCATTTTTAGTAACATCGCCAAATACGAATGTTGCTTTGCAGGCAGGATCAAATCAGGATGTAACCTGGAATGTAGCAGGAACAACTGAAAACGGTGTTGATGCAGAATCTGTAGATATTTACTTATCAACAAATGGTGGCGTAAGCTTTCCAATTTTACTTGCCAGTAATGTGCCAAATGATGGTTCAGAGACAGTGACCTTGCCAAGCGCGGCCGGAACTTTAAACCGAATTATGGTAAGAGGCCACGACCATATTTTTTATGATATATCAAACACTAACTTTTCGATTTCATCGCCATCAGCAGGTTTTGCAGTAGCATTTAATGGAATTGCCGGACAGCAGAATAAAACTGCATGTCAGGGAACAGCGATTGATTACACATTTTTATATGAAGCAATAGGCGGATTTTCAGCAAACACCACATTTTCTGTTGCTGGTTTTCCTGCAGGGTCAACAGCCACATTTTCATCAAATACAATGAGCCAAAGCGGCACTGGAACATTATCTATTACAAATACTGAAGCCTCAAATCCTGGATTATATCTTATTACAGTAACTGCAACATCCGGTGGTATGACGAAGTTCGTACCTTTTTACCTTGAATTGTTCAGCAGCACTTTCGCGGATGTAGCTCTGCTTACTCCAGCCAACAATGCAACAGCACAAAGTATTTCGCCAACCCTTAGCTGGACGGCCAGTTCAAATGCGACGCTATACAATGTTGAACTTGCCACCGACGAATCATTCGTAAATATCGTTAGTTCAGCATCAGTCGACACCAACAGTTATACGCCTGCCGAACTTTCTGAAGGCACAGATTATTTTTGGCGAGTACTTCCGCGGAATCAATCTTGCGAAGGTATTTACAGCGCATCAGGTAAATTTCAGACGGGTCTTGTGGTATGTGACGGATCTTCATTGGAAGATATTGGTTTGACAATTTCTACACAAGCAAATGTTACAGTTGAATCGGAACTTGAAATCGCTGCAAATGCCGTTATTTCAGGCGTCACCGTTTCTGTTGATGTTACGCACAGCTGGATCAACGATTTGACCGTAACACTTATTAGTCCGGCAGGAACCGAAATTTTATTGGTAGCCGAACCATGTTCATACGATCCTATAAATGATATTACGGCAACCTTTAGTGATACAGGAGCGGTTGCGGTTTGTGGCGATAATCCAGGAATTTCGGGAACTGTGCAACCGTTGAATCCGCTTTCAGCTCTTTATGGAGAAAATTCTGCCGGAACCTGGACACTCCGCGTTAACGACGGTTATCAATTTGACGGCGGTGTATTTAATGGGTGGAGCCTGGATATTTGCAGCACACAGGCATTAGCCGTGAGCCAAAACAGTATTGAAGGTTTCGTTATTTATCCAAATCCTAACAACGGATCATTTAACGTTCAGATGTCATCTGAATCTTCCGACGATATCAAGATCAACGTTAATGATATCCGCGGCAGGCAGATTTATTCAAGATCATACCAGAATAGCGGTTTGTTTAATGAAAACATCCAGCTTTCTAATGTAGAAGCAGGGATCTATCTTGTCACAGTTCAGAGTGGAAGTAAGAGAGAAGTAAAGAAGATCATCGTAAATTAAGGAACTTATAGAAGTTGAGAAAGCCTTTCGGAAACGAGAGGCTTTTTTATTTTAGATAATATAGTATAGAAAATCGAGATGTCAGACAGGAGCGGAAGTTTAATGATGTTCCGTTCCGGATATCTTGTTAGTGGTTGCGTGAAGGATGGAAGCGGCAGCCCGCAGCGTCAGCGAGGACTATAGCGGACAGCCTGACGGCGCGGAAAGTGTCGATTATAGGAAGAAGTTGATCCGCCGGCACGCCTAAATAAGTAGTTAGGAATTAGTAGTTAGTATTTAGGTAGGAGGAGCTGAGGTAGCTTCAGGTTCAGGGTTATTTCAACCTATAAAGCTTCTGTCTAACATCTAAATACTCAATACTAACATCTAAAAAAGGCCATTTACTTCGGCATTGATCTTATTAAAAATGTAACTCATATCTTCAGGATTATTGACAAAATCAATATTGTCGACATCGATGATCAATAGTTTTCCTTTAGCATAAGTGTGAACCCACGCTTCATATCGTTCGTTTAGGCGGCTTAAATATTCGATTGAAATTGAATTTTCATATTCACGGCCACGTTTGTGGATCTGGCTGACAAGATTTGGAATCGAACTCCTTAAATAAATCAATAAGTCAGGCGCTGCGACAAGCGATTCCATTAATTCAAAAAGTGAACTGTAATTCTGGAAATCCCTGTTCGTCATCAATCCCATTGCATGAAGGTTCGGCGCAAATATATGCGCATCTTCGTAAATCGTCCGATCCTGAATGATGTTTTTCCCGCTTTCGCGAATTTGCAGTATTTGACGAAAACGGCTGTTCAAGAAGTAGATCTGAAGGTTAAATGACCAACGCTCCATTTGGTGATAAAAATCGTCGAGGTAAGGATTATCGACCACATCCTCAAAATGAGGTTCCCATTTAAAATGTTTCGCCAGCAATCTGGTCAATGTGGTTTTTCCCGCGCCGATATTCCCTGCTACTGCTATGTGCATTATGGTAAGTTGAGTTTGTATTTCTTAATTCCTTCTTTCGTAAAAATAGATAAAATTTGGTCTTTGTAGTAGAATTTTGAGACAGAGTTACCAACATCTGAAATAGGTAAGGCCTCCTTTTTTATTAGATCAGAATGAAATAATGTTCCGTTTTTTGTGAAGAGAATTTCAGTGTCGGATGCAAAAGCTACTTTATCATATCCCGTTGTATTTCCGAGTTTCCTGACGTCGCCGTAGATGTCTATCGAATAAATAAAGCCTGACTCGTCGATCCACTTAAAATCTGTCAATGTAGTTTCGTAATAGCCGATTCCGCTGCTGAGCGGAGTCGCAAGCGGCCTCAAATTGCTCCGGGCGTAATCGTACAAGAAAATGCTTTGCGTCACGCTGTCGTAGATCCACAACCGGTTTTGTTCCGCAAGTCCGACCGCCTGCACGACGACTTGCTGGTCGGTATCCGAAAAATTGATTTCCGAGATTTCATTCAACTGATTGTCCAAAAGTACAACCGTATTAAAATCCGCATACAAAAGAACGATCAAAAGCGGATTTGTCACGTCAGCCCTGGCAATTCTGCCTTTCTCAACATTGCTGTACTCCAACTTGACATCGTCAGTTTGCTTGACGAAGACATTGTTGGCGACATAATAAAAACTTCCATACTGATCATATCCTACAAAATCATCTACTGTGATCTTCACATCTTCAATATGGTTCGCAGACAAGTTCGGCTGTGCCATCATAAGCTCCGGCAGGAACAACAGAAATAGGAAGATTTTCTTCATTTTGCTAAAATACGATTTACTGCAATAAAAAAAGCCGCAGTTTCCTGCGGCTCTTCATCTGAACACTAAAAATATTTTATAAGCCGAAAGCTTCTTTCACCTGATCAACAAAATCAAGTTTTTCCCAGGTAAACAATTCGACTTCCACTGATTTTTCTTCACCGTTTGGCGAACGGAATTTTTTAGTAACCGTTTGCGGCTCCCGTCCCATATGTCCGTATGCTGCGGTTTCGCTGTAGATCGGGTTACGGAGTTTTAATCTCTGCTCAATAAAGTATGGGCGCATGTCAAACAATTCTTCAACCTTTTGCGCTATTTCGCCATTGGTTAATTTTACTTTTGATGTTCCGTAAGTTTCAACAAAAATCCCCATTGGTTTTGCAACTCCTATAGCATAAGAAACCTGAACCAAAATTTCATCAGCAACTCCCGCAGCAACAAGGTTTTTAGCAATATGACGCGTAGCGTACGCAGCACTTCTGTCCACTTTACTCGGGTCTTTTCCTGAAAACGCACCACCACCGTGTGCACCTTTTCCGCCGTAAGTATCAACGATAATTTTCCTTCCCGTCAATCCTGTATCTCCGTGTGGACCGCCAATAACGAACTTTCCGGTTGGATTGATATGGTATTTTATCTGATCGTTAAATAAATGAGCATATTTTGGATACTTAGAAATGATACGCGGAATCAATATCGAAACCAGGTCATTTTTAATTTTCGCAAGCATCGTCGCTTCTTCATCAAAATCATCATGCTGCGTAGAAATTACGATTGCATCAATACGAATTGGACGATTAAAGTCGTCATATTCAAGTGTAACCTGCGATTTTGCATCAGGTCTCAAGTAAGTGATTTCTTTATTTTCGCGTCGCAATTCAGCAAGTTCCTGAAGCAGTTTATGCGATAGATCTAAAGCTAAAGGCATGTAAGCATCAGTCTCATTTGTTGCATAACCGAACATCATTCCCTGATCGCCGGCGCCCTGATCTTCCGGGTTTGCACGTTCAACGCCTTGATTGATGTCAGAAGATTGTTCGTGGATCGCCGATAAAACACCACACGAATTCGCCTCAAACATATATTCGCTTTTCGTGTAACCGATCTTGCGGATCACCTCACGCGCAATTTGCTGAACATCAAGGTATACATTCGATTTTACTTCACCCGCAAGAATCACTTGCCCGGTTGTAACAAGCGTTTCGCAAGCCACTTTAGAATCCGGGTCAAAAGCCAAAAAGTTGTCGATCAAAGCATCCGAAATCTGGTCAGCAATCTTATCAGGATGTCCTTCGCTCACAGATTCTGACGTAAATAAATAAGCCATAGTTAGTTATGTCGTTAAATTAATGATGCGGAAAAATTGCGGATGCCAAAAGCTAAAGGAGATGTTTCTGCTTTAGCATTTTTTAACGAGGTTGCAATCAGTCAAATTTTTCCTCAATATGGTTGCAAAGGTATAAAAGCAAATGGAATACAAACCTATTTGCGTATTAAAAATCTATTGCATTACTTTGCAGTGTTCTTAAACATACTGACAGTTATCACGAAAGGCCGAGGGATTAGACCCGGTGAAGCCTTAGCAACCCTTTATCTATAAAGAAGGTGCTACATTCTACTGCGCAAGCAGAAAGATAACCCTGAATTTTCTCCTCCAATTTTCGCGGTAACTTATTTTTTAGTAGCAGATGCCTGTTCCTCCGGTTCAGCATTCGTCCCGCTATTCGCTATATCTTTTTTTGCGGCCACCCCTAACCCCTCCAAAGGAGGGGAAAGCCGCAAAAAAAGGATGCCGCTGCGCGGGGCTACTATTCATGTTTAAGTTTATGTTCGGCCCAAAACCCAACACCCAAAACCCAACACCTAATGATTCAACACGAAATCCAAAAAAGAATCCTAATCCTCGATGGCGCAATGGGCACGATGCTCCAGCGCTACAACTTTTCCGAAGAAGATTTTCGTGGCCACAGATTCGCTGATTTCCCGCATTCGCTGAAAGGCAATAATGATTTGCTTTCAATCACGCAACCGCAGGCGATTCTTGAAGTTCACCGAAAATATTTTGAGGCCGGCGCCGACATTGCCGAAACCAATACATTTTCATCCACAACAATCGGAATGGCGGATTATCATCTTGAAGATCTGGTTTACGAACTCAACTTCGAATCGGCAAAGCTTGCACGTCAGGCCGCCGATGAATTTACAGCAAAAGATCCTTCAAAGCACCGTTTTGTAGCAGGATCAATCGGTCCGACAAACCGAACCGCGAGCATGTCACCCGACGTCAACAATCCCGGTTTTCGCGCCATTACTTTCGATGAACTCCGGATCGCTTATCGCCAGCAAACAGAAGCTTTAATAGACGGCGGCGTCGATATTTTACTAGTCGAAACTATCTTTGATACGCTCAATGCCAAAGCTGCATTATTCGCTATCGAAGAAGTAAAAGAAGAACTAAATATCGATATTCCAATCATGGTTTCAGGAACGATAACCGATGCTTCCGGCCGCACGCTTTCAGGGCAAACAGTAGAAGCTTTCCTGATTTCAATCTCTCATATTCCGCTGCTTTCCGTCGGATTTAATTGTGCGCTCGGAGCCGATCAGCTGAAGCCATATTTAAAGCGCCTTGCAATGAGCACGTCCCTAAATATTTCTGCTCATCCCAACGCCGGACTTCCCAACGCTTTCGGGCAATATGATCAGACTCCACAAGAAATGCAGCAGTTAATCCGCGAATATTTACAAGATGAATTAGTCAACATCATCGGCGGCTGCTGCGGCACAACACCGGAACACATTAAGCTTATAGCAGAAGTTGCAGCCAAGTTTGAACCCCGTCAATCATTAATCAAGTTATAAATGACAGCCACGAATACACGAATAAAAACTTTTCTAAAATTCGTGCATTCGTGGCAATAAACCTGCGGAACTGATACAATAATCAGTGAATCAGTGGCTAAATAGACATGCAAAACGACATACAATACCTTAAATTATCAGGCCTCGAGCCGCTAACAATCACTCCCGAGACGAACTTCGTCAACATCGGCGAACGCACCAACGTAACCGGTTCCCGAAAATTCCTTCGCCTCATCAAAGAAGAAAAATACGAAGAAGCCATCGACGTCGCACGCTCACAAGTTGAAGGTGGCGCGCAAATCATCGACGTTAACATGGACGAAGGAATGCTCGACGGCGTTCACGCTATGACTACATTCCTCAACCTAATCGCAGCCGAACCTGATATTGCCCGCGTTCCGGTCATGATCGACAGCTCAAAATGGGAAATAATTGAAGCCGGACTGAAAGTCACACAAGGTAAAAGCGTCGTAAACTCGATCAGCCTGAAAGAAGGAGAAGAAGCGTTTATTCATCATGCTAAGCTGGTCCGGAAATATGGCGCGGCGGTGATCATCATGGCGTTCGATGAAAAAGGACAAGCCGATACATTCGAACGACGAATAGAAATCTGCAAACGATCTTATGACATTTTAGTTGACGTTGTGAAATTTCCGCCGCAGGACATCATCTTCGACCCAAATATTTTCCCGGTTGCAACCGGAATGGAAGAACATAAACTGAATGCTCTTGATTTTTTCCGTGCTACAAAGTGGATTCGTGAAAATCTTCCACATGCGCATGTCAGCGGTGGCGTGAGCAATGTGTCATTTTCTTTCCGCGGGAATGATAAAGTGCGTGAGGCGATGCATTCAGCGTTTTTATACCACGCAATCCAAAACGGAATGACAATGGGAATCGTCAATCCCGAGATGTTGGAGGTCTACGATGAAATTGATAAAGTACTTCTCGAACATGTAGAAGATGTTTTACTCAACCGCCGCGATGATGCAACTGAAAGACTTCTGGAACTTGCAGAAAGCTACAAAGGCAACATTAAAAGCAATGAAAAAGCAATTCAGGAGTGGAGGTCACTTCCAGTTCAGGAAAGGTTGACGCACTCACTTGTAAAAGGAGTTGATGAACATATTGAAACCGATATTGAAGAAGCACGTCAACAAGCTGCAAAGCCTATTGATGTAATTGAAATAAATTTAATGGCGGGAATGAACGTTGTTGGAGACCTGTTCGGCAGCGGAAAAATGTTTTTGCCGCAGGTGGTAAAATCTGCGCGGGTGATGAAAAAGGCGGTGGCTTATTTGTTGCCGTTTATTGAAGCTGCAAAACGCCCCCTGGCCCCCGAAGGGGGAATTAGGAGTACTCAATATTGGCAAACTGCCGATCCATTCACATATGGACTTCTGAAAAGTTTCGCAAAGGAGATGCGAGCCATTCCCACTGAAGCCGAAGCTGTTTTATGGGAAGCCTTATCAGGAAAAAAGCTTACCGGCTACAAATTTCGAAGACAACATATTATTGGAAATTACATTGCTGACTTCATTTGCTTGAGGGAAAACCTAATCATTGAAGTGGATGTCCTTATTCATCAACTTCCTGAAAACCAAGAAAAGGATGAAGAGCGAACGCTATGGCTGAATCTGCAAGGATATTCGGTTGTTAGGTTTACGAACAAGGAAATCCTGACAAATCTTGACCAAGTACTAAAAACTATTAGCGCCCGATTATCAACTCCCCCTTCGGGGGCAAGGGGGGCCGGAAAAATTTTATTAGCAACCGT
>DASWND010000017.1:0-10835 GCA_036399435.1 Flavobacterium sp. | reverse complement strand
GTTTTCTCGTTTACCTCCGACTTCGGCAGAGTCATCTTGATCACATTCGGATTTGCCAATGTTGATATGATCAGGAAGAACAACAACAGGAAGAACATGATGTCACTAAGTGAAGAAGTCGCAACTTCTGCGTGAAATCTCTTATTTCGTTTTATCGCCATGACCAGGTCGTTGAATTATACTCACGAATTCCAGAACTTGTTTTTGAACCTGAAGGCTGAAGTTATCAATTACGCCGTTTAGCAAGTGATAACCTGCAAAAGCTATAATTCCGACAACAAGACCAGCTCCACTTGAAATCATTTTTTCATACAGACCACCAGAAATATTACCGATACTAATGTCTTCAGATACTGAGATGCTATAAAAGATCTTGATTACTCCTGAAATTGTTCCAACAAACCCTAATGTAGGCGCAATTCCTGCAATTAGTCCGAGATGGCCCATTTTATTTTCCATTTCACCGATGGCAATGTTGGCTGCTCTCTCCATATTCGATTCGATTTCTGAAATCGGCCGGCCGATAGTATTGATACCTTCTCGAATAACCACGCCTGACGCCGAATCGGTTCTGTAGGTCGTCAATAGCGCAGATTCCAGATTACCTGAATTTAGATGGCTCCGCACTTCGCTCAGCAACACCGGATCTTTCTTTCCAACTTTCTTTAGATACAAATACCTTTCGGCAATTAGATAGATGGTATAAAAAAGGAGAATTACGATCGGGATCAGGAAAACTCCGCCTTTTAGTAAAAAATCAAATAACGATATTTCTTCACTTTTAGAAATTCCTTCGATTACAGTGTCTGAGGTTGCGGTGGCAAGAGTGTCAGCTTGTAAAAGAATCAACAGGTTCATAAGCATACTTACAATTTTATTTGGTCAGAAGGATTGATGGCAAAAATAGCTAAATAAACATCAGCTGTGATGTTAATAACGACAGATTTTGTTAGAAAGTATTGACATGGAAAACCCTACTTTTACCATCATTTCTTGTGATGGATTATGACGTATAAAGAAACGCTCGAATGGATGTTCAACAAGCTCCCGATGTACCAGCAGCAGGGCGCATCCGCATTTAGAAGGGATCTGGACAATACTTATCTTTTAGCTGATCACTTAGGCAATCCTGAAAAAAAACTTCGGGCAGTCCATGTTGCCGGAACAAATGGTAAGGGGTCGACTTCGCACATGATGGCATCTGTTTTGATGGAGGCCGGTTATAAGGTCGGACTTTTCACTTCTCCACATTTAAAAGACTTTAGAGAACGCATTCGTATTGATGGAACGATGATTTCCGAAAGCTACGTCGTTGCCTTTGTTGAAGAACATCAGACATTTTTTAAGCAACATAATTTAAGTTTTTTTGAGATGACGGTTGGACTCGCGTTTCAATATTTCGTTGATGAAAATGTGGACATCGCCATTATAGAAACCGGACTTGGCGGACGGCTCGATTCAACAAATATTATTACGCCAATTCTTTCAGTGATTACGAATATTGGCTACGATCATACTCAATTCTTAGGCGACACATTAAAAGAAATCGCAGCTGAAAAGGCGGGAATAATAAAGCAAGGTGTTCCAGTTGTTATAGGTGAATATGATGAGGAAACACGTCCGGTTTTTCATGAAGCGGCTAAATCGTGCAGCAGTGAGATATACTTTGCTTCCGATCTTATCGAAGTAGATTTTGAAAGTGATCTAAAAGGTAACTATCAAGCACATAATAAAAAGACTGTGATACAATCTTTAGATATTCTGTCGGATATCACTGATTTTAAAGTCGAGATCGATGACATTCGCTGCGGACTTTTAAATGTTTCCAAGAACACAGGGTTGCAAGGGCGCTGGCAGCAATTGAAAAGTCAGCCTACTGTTATTTGTGACGTTGCTCATAATAAGGAAGGACTTGCTACTACTCTATCTCAAATAATGGAGTACGATTTTAAACGGTTACACATTGTTCTCGGAGTTGTAAATGACAAGAAGCTTGATGAGATCTTGCCTCTCTTTCCAAAAGCCGCAAAATATTACTTTTGCAGACCAAATCTTCCCCGCGGACTTGATGTTGCCGAATTGCAACGTGAGGCGGAGCAGTTTGACCTGCTTGGTGAAACATACACTTCTGTTTCAGCCGCTTATGCTGAAGCTTTATCAAATGCAGAAGCAGAAGATTTTATTTATGTTGGCGGCAGTACGTTTGTAGTAGCAGAAATCTTGTAATTTGTTTGCTTATTATTTGCACATCCAGAAAACTAGCTTATATTTGCACTCGCTAACAGCGTTCATCGAGCTGTCAAACAGGTGAAAAATTAGGGCGATTAGCTCAGTTGGTTCAGAGCATCTGGTTTACACCCAGAGGGTCGGGGGTTCGAATCCCTCATCGCCCACAAAAAGCAGAAACGAAAGTTTCTGCTTTTTTTATTTCCAAAAGCGTCGAAAGTTTACTTTCGTAAGTGTTTGGGAATAAAAAAAACCAAAAAACTGACGCAGGAAGTTTTGCTTTTTGTAGCATTAAAACCTTCTGGGAAAACCGAAGGCAATCCCTCATCGCCCACGAAAAGCGTCGAAAGTTTACTTTCGTAAGTTTTGGGGAATAAAAAAAACAAAAAACTGACGCAGGAAGTTTTGCTTTTTGTAGCATTAAAACCTTCTGGGAAAACCGAAGGTAATCCCACATCGCCCACAAAAAGCAGAAACGAAAGTTTCTGCTTTTTTTATTTGTAGCAGCGTCGAAAGTTCACTTTCGTAAATGATAAAATTAAAGACAGCAAACTGACAATTGGAAGTTTGGCTTGTTTTGAAGGCACAACCTCACAAAATTAAGGAAGTTAATCCCCGAAGCCAAGATGAAATTCTTGACTATTTTTATTCCAGCACTGTTGAAAGCCCGCGGTAGTAAAAGTTAAAAGAAGCATCAACAAGAAGTTGAACCTTTAATGAAAGCCTCATTACTACGTAGAGATTTCAGTACCAGATTCGCACCAGACCACTTAATTTTGAATGCCTATTTCTTAATAGATCCTGTAGCTGCACTTCCTTTAGTGTGGCTTGTTACAGACCACGAACGGTAAATTCTGAGTTGGCGGGATTATTAAATTGAAGTTAAAGAACCTATTTCAGCCGGATTTGTGGATAGTACATTTGGAAGTTAAAAAGTTCTAGCCCCGATTGCAGCGATATCCTTTTTGTCTGGAGCTTGCGGAAGCAAAAAGATATAGCGGAAAGCGGGAAAAGCTTCTAAAAAATTAAAGAACGTCAAGAACTCTTTCAAGAGCCATTCCGCGTGATCCTTTTATTAAAATGGTGGAATCAGATATGAGATTTTTCGAGATGTGTTCCCGCAGGTCGTCGTAAGTCTCAAAAAACCAAAGTTCCGGATTCTGCACTTTTGATCTGCAGAAATCTTTGCCGACAAACATAATCCTTGTATTTTTAACAAAAGCCAGAGATTCCACGATGTTGCGGTGTTCCTGTTCGCTCTCTGTACCGAGTTCAAACATGTCTCCGAGTATTGCGACCTTATTTCTCCTTTCAAGCTGCAGAAAATTATTAAGCGCCGCCGACATACTGCTGGGGTTGGCGTTGTATGCGTCGAGGATGATTTCGTTGGAACCCTTCTTCAACATCTGTGAACGGTTGTTGTCGGGAACGTAGGCCTCGAGCGCCTCTTTAATATCCAAGTCATCAATCTTAAAGCACTTACCTATGGCTATGGCGGCTGCGATGTTGTTCGCATTGTAATCGCCGATAAGTTGCGTTGAAATCGTGTTTCCGCTAAAGCTTATTTGGACAAATGGATTGGCGGTGATGTCATCAATCGAGAGGTTGCAGTCGGTACAATTCCTGCCAAAAGAAAACGCTTCGATACCGGCGGCATTTGACAACTGTATTGGATCATCAACGTTTACAAAAACCATCTTCTTCTGATCCTTCAGATAATCGTATAGCTCTTTTTTTCCCTTGATTACGCCTTCTACCCCACCAAATCCCTCGAGATGTGCTTTGCCAAAGTTGGTTATATATCCATAATCAGGTTTTGCCAAGCTGCTTAGAAAAGCGATTTCTCTCTGATGATTCGCTCCCATTTCAACAATTCCAATCTGCGTTTCGTCAGTAAAAGAAAGTAATGTCAGTGGAACTCCAATGTGGTTGTTTAAATTGCCAACTGTAGCTTTGACGTTATACTTTTTTTTAAGGACAGAGTGAATTAATTCCTTAGTGGTTGTTTTCCCATTGCTGCCCGTAAGCCCAATAATAGGCAGTTTCAAATATTGGCGATGATACTTTGCAAGTTCCTGAAGTGTTTTTAGAGTATCTTCAACAAGGATCGTGCGTTCGTCAATGAAATATTCACTATTGTCAATGACAACATTAGCAGCACCATTTTCAAGTGCTTCGGCAGCAAAAGTGTTGGCGTCAAAACGTTCGCCTTTTATCGCGAAGAAGATGCAGCCTTTTAAAATTTTTCGTGTATCAATTGATACTAAATTGCTTTGTAAGAACAGCTTGTGCAAGCTTTGTATCGTCATGGTCTGATTTTAAAAAATAAAAGCCCTGAATCAGGGCTTTTATCTATTCTAAAAATATTATTAATTTCTAGCACGTTTCTTTTTGTCAGCTTTAGGACCGACCCTAGACATTGCGCAACGGAAACCAATATAGTCGGTTGCCATATCTTGTGGGAAGTACCTCCTTTGTGCAGGATCAAGCCAGTAAGCACGATCTCTCCAAGAACCACCTTTGTAAACCCTCACATCGTCATTGATCAAAGTCGTACGTTTGCTTGACTTGTCATATTTTCTGACCATGTTACCAAGGCTGTCGGTAGTTACGTTGTGACGAGGTGAATCGTACATCCTTTTCTCATCTTCCATTTTTTCACCTTCTTCAGAACTTCCGAAGTCGAAATAACGGGTTGATTGTTTATCACCATCACGGTAAGCTCTATTGTCAGATTTATCAAAGTTCTGACGGAGATATGTCTCATTTTCATCAACCGGAACCTGAGCAATTTCGCCCGGGAAGTTTCTCGCCATCAATTTACCGTTTGGCAAAGTGTCGAAAATCTGTGTTTCAGCTGTTACGATTTCAACTTTTCCATCGTCACCGATTTTATTTTTTGTGTATACGTTTCCACGATAGTAGTTAAAGTCACTTGCTTCATCGTCAACGATAGGTCTGTAAACATCGGCAACCCATTCTGCAACGTTACCTGCCATGTCATACAATCCGAAGTCGTTCGCAGGATAAGATTTTACTTTGTTGGTAATATCAGCACCGTCGTCAGACCATCCTGCAATTCCACCGTAATCTCCTTTTCCTTGTTTAAAGTTAGCCAATTGATCTCCGCGTACTTGTCTTTTTCCAGAACGCGTATAGCTACCAGACCACGGATATTTCTTTTGACCTTTGTACATGTTGTACTCTCTTTGCCCAACATCTGCAGCTGCAGCATATTCCCACTCAGCTTCTGTTGGAAGCCTGTATTCAGGAAGTATTAATCCTGAAGATCTAGTAGCATATACATTTTTAGGTCCATCAGCTGCACCTTCAACCGCAACGTCACCTTCACCTTCACCAGCTTTAGCTTTTTTGGCAGCGCCTCTACCTTTAGATTTCTGAAGAACGATTTCTTCATCACCTCCAAAAGTTTTGGTTGGTGAGTTCAAGTACGTCTCAGTACTAAATGTTTTTTCGGCAGTTGAACCCAGTTTTGCATCCTTCGCAAGATACTTCTGATCTTCAAGGGTTTTTTCGTTCACCCTGTCAGTTCTCCATTTGCTGAATTCGACAGCTTGTATCCAGTTAACACCAACTACAGGATATTCAGCGTATGCCGGATGTCTCAAATAGTTATTGGTCATTGTTTCATTGTAACCTAATCGGTTTCTCCATACCAGAGTATCGGGAGATGCACCTTGGTAGATGTGTTGGTAATTTTCCTGATCTGGAGGGAAAACACGTTTCAACCAATCAAGGTATTCCATGTACATCAGGTTAGTAACCTCGGTTTCGTCCATGTAGAAAGACATAACGTGCTGCTGATTTGGAGTGTTATTCCAGTCATGCATAACATCATCCTGTACTCGTCCCATTGTAAATGTACCACCTTCAACCATAACAAGACCTGGAGCGGTGGCTTGTTTCTTGAAGTTAGACGCATACTGGAAACCGCCTTTACTATCGTTGATTTTCCAACCTGTAGCACGGGAAGCACTCTTCGAACTTCCTTTCTTACCACAGCTAGTAACGCCTAATGCCAATACGGCGAGCAGCATTAATCTGATAGTTTTAAATTTGTTTAGTTTCATACTTAGTAGGTAATAATTTTGTGGCGCAATATAACAAATAACCGTTAAACTGCAACATCTTTTAAAAAATTAAACGTTTCGTCGATGCATCAAACACGTTGATACCCCAATTCAACGCAAAAATAAATTTAATATTATTTCCTGTTTATCTAAATAAATTAATTTTACCACTGTAATAATATCACTTGTCTAACGTTAAAATCTTTGATGAATAAACTTTTAACTTTTCTTTTGCTAGTTTGTGGAGTATCTGGGTACAGCCAGCAAAGCGGCGAGATCATTCTTGAATGGCAAGATCAATCAAAAATATCGAATGGTATCTATGATGTAGTTATTCCTAAAGTAGATTCAGAAAACTTTATTTACGATCATTTCAACGGCACCGTTTACTATAAGGTACTTACTAAGGTCACAACCGCTGTTGATGCTTCCTCGGTTCAAATCTCAAATGTAGTTTTTGAGAGCATTCAGCCTTCACAACTCGGCAGTTTAAAAGCGGCTGGCATTCCTTCCGCTATAAATGCGGTAGTTAAAAATGTCAAAAGCCGAGATGACATATCTGTATCCATAACTATTTCACCTATTATAAAGGATGGCAGCTCTTTTAAAAGAGTGAAATCCTTTTCGTATAATATAACGGGCACAAACCGAAGAATTAGCAACGTAAGCGCTCCTGCCATTATTACAAATTCTGTACTGTCGTCCGGTGACTGGTACCGATTTTATGTAGAGCGATCAGGAGTTTATAAAATTTCTAAAAGCTTTATTCAATCACTTGGCATGAATACGTCGGTTGATCCCGGTAAAATTAAAATTTATGGAAATGGCGGCCGGATGCTTCCTCTACTAAACAGCACGCCTTATCCGATGGATCTTGAAGAAAATGCTATACAGGTAATCGGTGAGGATGATGGCTCGTTCGATTCCAATGATTACATTCTTTTTTACGCGGAAGGCGTCGACAACTGGAACGCTGATAGTCAAACGCACAACAATATATACGCAGACAGGTCGTATTATTATATCACATCACAAGGTGGCGATGGAAAACGGATTTCTCCAATGGATCCGCTAAATGGTTCAACTCTGCCTGTAACTCAGATCACGACTTTTGACGATTATCAATTTCACGAAAAAGACCTGACCAATGTTGTACGTTTGGGCAGAAGATGGTTTGGTGAGCAATTTAATATTGAAAACGTACAGGATTTTGATTTTAATTTTCCAAATATAGTTACGAGCTCTCCGATATCAATCAATGTGTATGCAGCAGCAGCAGCCTTTACACCCACTTCCTTCACCGTAAAAGCAAACGGGCAGCAAGTTGGGACTATTAACTTTTCCACATTAAGTGGGGGTATTGAACTAGACGATGGTAGCTTACCGTCAACGGCATCTATTCCTGCGACGGAAAACGTAAACATTTCATTGAACTACAACAATAATGGGGTTCCAGGATCAAGGGGTTTTCTCGATTATATTATTTTGCGGGCCACTAGAAATTTAAAAGGCTACGGCGATCAATTTAGATTTAGGTATAATAATGCGGCAACATTAACGGGAATTGGGGAATATACGATAAGTACAGCTTCTGGAATAAGCCAGGTGTGGGACATCACCGATATATATAATGTAACAAAAGCAGAAAATCCCTCTTTAGTTACATTCACTTTTCGCGCTCACTTAGGGGAAGTCCGTGAATATATTGCAATTGACCCTTCAGATTACTACACACCTTTAAAAGAATCAAATTCAAGGGTCGCGAACCAAAACATAAAAGGCACCATTTTCACCAACGCTCAGGGAGCACCACAGGATGTAGATTACATCATCGTTACACCGTCTTCACTGCAAGCCAAAGCTGAAAAATTAGCCGATTTCCACAGGAATTATTCGCAGCTAAACGTAAAGGTGGTAAACCTTGAAAGCATCTATACCGAATTTGGATCAGGCAAACAGGACATTGCGGCAATCCGTAATCTTGTGAAATATGTTTATATAAATTCGCTAACGCCCGCGGGAAAGGTTAAATATTTAAATTTATTCGGAGACGCGTCATTTGATTTTAAGGATAGGATTCCTAACAACACGAATATCATCCCGATTTACCACGCTATTAACAGCTACAGCGCCGGAGAAGGATCGTTTGCAACGGATGATTTCTTTGGAATGCTTGATCCTGATGAAGGGCGGATAGATGCTTTCGGTCAAAATATTAGCAGTTATGAAATTGGAGGAATTGACGTCGCAGTTGGAAGGATGATCGTTGACAATGCAAATCAGGCTGATGATATGGTCCAGAAAGTTATTGACTACCATGACTATAAATCGTATGGAAGCTGGAGAAATAATTACGTCTTTATCGCCGATGACTCCGACAAGACAAGCGATGCTGCTCTTCAGGCACGTCAAAATCAGTTGGCAAATGTGATTTCGACACAGAAGCCTTTCATAAATGTCAACAAAATTTTCCTTGATTCATTCCTGCAGGAAACTTCTGCCGGCGGAAATAGATATCCAAATGCCCGCGAAGACCTTTTTAATGCTTTCGAAAAAGGAGCCCTTATTTTTAATTATTTAGGCCATGGAGGCGAAGACGGCCTTTCCGGCGAACGAATTTGGGAGAAATCTGATGGTGAAAATTTGAGCAACCGCTATAAATATCCATTGTTTATTACGATCACATGCGAGTTTTCGAGATTTGACAATCCCTACAGGCCAACTGCGGGAGAATATACTTATTGGAATCCACGAGGTGGTGCAATTGCAATGATCACAACAATAAGGTCAATATTTCAAGGTCCTGCACAAGATTTTAACGACCGCCTTTCGCAGCACCTTCTTTCATACCAAAACAACGTCAGCACTAATAATTATACGTCAATAGCAGAAGCATTAAGGAATGCAAAAAATCAATCGCCCAATCCATCAACTAATGTGGTTACGTTCTTGGGTGATCCTGCTTTAATGCTGGCTATTCCGAAGCCGAATGTGGTTTTGACGGCGGTCAACGGACAGCCCATTTCGGGTGCGATTGATGAGTTGCAGGCGCTTGCATTAGTTCAGTTATCGGGCGAGATAAGAGATGAAAACAATATTCCGCTGAATAATTATAATGGTGAACTGGCCGTGAGCATTTTTGACAAACCGATCAACCGCGCAACCTTAAACAACGACGGAAATGCGCCGCCGATGAATTTTATTACCAACGGAGAAACAATTTTCCGCGGTAACGCATCAGTAACAAATGGGCAATTTCAATTCAGCTTTATTGTGCCACAGGATATAAGGATACCTGTTGGAAATGGCCGTGTCAGTTTTTACGCCAAGCGCAACCAGATTTTACTTGATAAATCAGGGGTTAATACTGACATAAAAATTGGTGGAATCAATGAAAATGCTGTCGCGGATGACATAGGACCAAAGGTTAAATTGTATATGAACGACGAGACGTTCGTTTCGGGTGGAATTACAAATGAATCACCCTTCTTTCTTGCTTTTCTTGAAGATGAACACGGAATCAACACTGCTAGCGGCATTGGTCATGATATAGTTGCAATACTGGACGGTAATGAAAACGACCCATATATCCTGAATGACTATTACGAAACGGAACTTGATGATTTTACCAAAGGCAAACTTAGGTTCCCGTTACGAGATCTCGAAAAAGGACTTCATACAATTACCTTTAAAGCGTGGGATGTTTATAATAATCCGGTGACGGCTGAAATACAATTTTTAGTAGTTGGGGATGAATCGGTGACATTAACCAATGTTTTGAACTATCCAAATCCGTTTGTAAGTTATACACAATTTTGGTTCACCCACAATCGGCCTTCTGAGCCGCTTGATGTTCAGGTTCAGGTGCTGACTGTAACCGGAAAAGTCGTTTGGACACGAAATCAGGTTGTAACAACAGTGGGTAATCTGTCGCGTGAAATTACCTGGGATGGTCGTGATGACTTTGGTGATAAAATTGGAAAAGGAGTTTATATTTATAAGCTGACAGTCAGATCTTCCATCACTAATTCACAGACCGAAAAATATGAGAAACTTGTAATCCTCTAATAAAATGTTATATTTGTTTAACAAACTGGCTTTTAATTTCATGAAAAAATATTCAATAATATTCCTATGTCTGCTGGGTTTTCAATTCGCAAAAGCGCAGGATAGAGTAATAACCACCGGAGTACCGTTTTTGTTAGTCGCAGCTGATGCACGTTCTGCAGGCCTTGGAGATCAGGGCGTCGCTACTTCACCCGACGCATATTCACAACAGTATAATCCAGCGAAATATGCTTTTTCGTTAGACAAACAAGGTTTCTCAATTAGTTATACACCTTATTTGACAGAGCTGGTTAATGATATTTCGCTAGGTCAGGTTACGTATTATAACCGTATTAACGAGCGCAGCGCCTTTGCAGGTAGCCTTCGTTATTTTGGTCTCGGTGAAATTGAATTACGACAAAATTTCGATGACGTACCTAATATTGTAAAGCCCAACGAGCTAGCTGTTGA
>DASWND010000016.1:0-5871 GCA_036399435.1 Flavobacterium sp. | reverse complement strand
ACGAAACACTTCAAAAGACCAATCTTCGTGAATGGAAAATGGGCGATCAGGTAAACTTGGAACGTGCAATGAAGTTTGGAGATCGTCTTGATGGCCATATTGTACAAGGCCACGTTGATCAAATTGCTGTCTGTACATCAGTGGTTGAAGAAAACGGGAGCTGGCGATATTCCTTTCGCTATGATGACAACAAAGAAAATATAACTATTGAAAAAGGTTCCATCACGGTAAATGGAGTAAGCCTGACGGTGGTTGATTCGAAAGCAAATGAATTTAGTGTGGCAATAATCCCGTATACCTACCAAAATACCAACTTTCAATCAATTAATATCGGAACAAAGGTTAATCTCGAATTTGATGTCGTCGGGAAGTATATCGCCCGGCTATACTCGCTGCACAATTAAGCATACAAAAAAATCCCACTAGATGTGGGATTTTTTAATCTTCTGTATTTTATAAAAGGCTAATACGATTGCAAAAACAATGAGCAATATCACGCCACTGTCAATCGGCACACCAGGTGGCGGTGGCGGGGTTGGCGGTGGTGGATCAGTAGGTGCGGCGAAGCATTGAACTGTAGAGAACATCAGTATCAACAACATCGTCAAAAATCTATTAGGGGCAATTCTCATAGGGTGTAAAAGTAAATAAAAAATCTTTTTATCAAACCGTTTTAAAAAATAAAATGAAATTTTAAAGGATTAACGCATAAAGACCTCTTTTAGTGCCATATTTATATATTTTTTAATTAATTAACGGTCTTTGCTGCTGATTCGTGAATTGACCTCAATGCTCACCTCGATGGTGCTCCTTCGATACTTACCGCATTTTCAACTATTTACAGGGTTTTTCCCAAAAGTCCTGCGTGTAATTTTCCATCGCTGATATGCTGCGCATTAGGTTGAAAAGATTGGCTTTTAAGGATGATTTTTTAACTATTGTTGAAGCGTAGATTTTGAGTCGTCGGCGTAAATTTATACCCATTCCCAACTACTATGTCTGACCGAATACGAGAGAAACTCTCAATCCTTGCCGACGCCGCTAAGTACGATGTCTCCTGTTCTTCAAGTGGCAGTAATCGTAAAAACTTAAACAAAGGTTTGGGCGATAGCTCGGGTGCTGGTATTTGCCATTCCTATACCGAAGATGGCCGCTGTGTGTCGCTTTTAAAGATACTTCTAACAAATCATTGCATCTATGATTGCGCATTTTGCGTATCCAGAAAAAGTAATGACATAAAGCGTGCTGCGTTTACTGTTGACGAAGTAGTTGACCTAACGATGAGCTTCTACCGCCGAAATTATATAGAAGGATTGTTTCTGAGTTCGGGTATTTTTAAAAACGCCGATTATACAATGGAGCGCCTTGTTCGCATTGCGAAGAACTTACGTGTTGAACACAATTTCAATGGCTACATCCATTTAAAAACTATTCCGGGTGCGAGTGAGGAGCTTTTGACTGAAGCAGGAATGTATGCAGACAGAATGAGCATCAACTTGGAAATGCCGACAGAAGCTGGCCTGAAGCTCCTTGCGCCCGAGAAATCACACGACGATGTTAAGAAGCCGCTCGGTTTCATTAAAGACAGTATCGTTCAATTTAAGGATGAACGTAAAATCATCAGAAGCGTTCCAAAATTTGTCCCTGCAGGTCAAAGTACGCAAATGGTCATCGGCGCGACGCCGGAAACCGACATGGAAATCATGTACAGCGCTCATGAATACTATAAAACTTTCGATTTAAAACGCGTATACTATTCGGGCTACATTCCGATAAGTTATGATGAGCGGATGCCAATCATCGGGAGCCAGCCGCCATTGCTACGTGAAAATCGCTTGTATCAGACTGACTGGCTGATGCGGTTCTACGGCTTTGATGTGCGTGAACTACTTAATCCGGCAAATCCACATCTTGATGTCGACATAGATCCAAAATTGAGTTGGGCGCTGCGTAACATGGAGCATTTTCCGGTCGATGTCAACACTGCCGATTATAATATGATTCTTCGTGTTCCAGGAATCGGCGTTGGTTCTGCCAAGAAAATTGTTATGGCGCGAAAATATGGCAAACTGCGTATTGACCAACTGAAGAAAATTGGTATTGCCTACAATCGCGCAAAACATTTTATCCGATGTACCGACAGCGCCTTTCAATTAAATGATCCAGATTCGCTGCTGATCAAGACAATCATCCTTGCTGAAAGCAACAGCAAATATTTAAAAGTCGCACAAAACCAGCTGTCTCTTTTTTAATGATAAAGTATGTTTTTGACGGTACTTTCGAAGGATTGTTAACTGCAATTTTTGAATCTTACGAACAAAAAGCAGGAGTCGTGAAGTTGGTCGCAACACACCATCATCAGCCGGATTTGCTTGAAGATTCTGTCGACATTGTTTCAGATGAATCTAAAGCTGCGCGTGTCTGGCTTGGCCTGCAGAAGAAACTCAGCACCGATTGGCAAAACCGCTTCTACAAAACATTCCTGTCTGAGTCGGCAGAAAGTTTTCAGCATCTTTTTGATTACGCACATTACGTTTTTGACAATCACGACAAAGTCGAAGCTAATTACGGGCATCCGTCAGTGATCGCAATAGCAAAGATGGACAAGAGCGTCAACCGTGAACGTCATCGGATGAAAGCCTTTGTCAGATTTCAGGAAACTGCTGACGGTATTTATTACGCGCCGGTCGAACCCGACTATAACGTGCTTCCGCTGATTTCAACTTTTTTTAAAAACAGATATGCAAATCAAAAGTGGATCATTTACGACCTAAAAAGAAAATATGGCTTGTATTATGACCTTCAAAAAGTAGAAGAAGTTACTTTTGATTTTGTCGCAGACAAGCAGGTAAATTCTTTCCTTCCTGCAGCTGTAGTAAATGAAAAAGAAGAATTGTATGCACTGCTTTGGAACGACTATTTTCGCAGCACCAATATTCCTGCGCGAAAAAATATGAAGTTACATATTCAGCATGTCCCGAAACGCTATTGGAAATTCCTCACTGAGAAAAAAGGTAAAAACTAATTTTTCTCGACCTTTTTCTTTCCTATACCAATTTTTACTTTTCCTTCGCTGTCATCTTTTGCGACCAAATTTACTACTATACCGCGATTTCGGCGCTTGGCAAGTTCATCTTCATCAGTGATTTCGGAATCTTTCTTAGGATTCCGAAGTGGTACAGCGACATATATTTCAGTTCCGGGGCCAAAGGAATAAACGCCTTGAATATCCATATTTAAAACGCTTGAATTTACCTGCATTGGTGAGATGGTAACTTTATCACCTGCAATGTCAAACCGTCCGTTCAGTTCAGCTATGGAAATTTTATTCATATCGCGGTTAGGGAATGCAAATTTCCCCACATTTTTTACCGGTTCGAAGTTAAGCAAAGCACCATTTTGCAAATTAAAGTCGACTGAACCTCGAAGCGATCGTTCCACCATAGCACCTGCGTCGGTTATTCTGCCGGAAAGGTTGGCTTTAGTGCTTAATACACCTTTAAGGTTCTGCGAAGTCAATGACTGCAGTCCGAAGTTGTCAAACGCATTGAAAAATGTGCTGATGTCAACTTTACTCACGACGGCATTGATGTCATAATTATTAAACGCTCCTTTTTGCAACATTGTACCGTTAAGGGCCACTGTTCCGCCAGCGTGGTTTAGACCAGCATTTTTAATTGATAGTCCCGAATCGGTCAGCAGAAGTCCGGCGGTTGCATTGGTTGCGAAGAATTTGCCGTAATAAATTTTTGCCACGCGGACTTTCATATTGACGTTGCTTTTGTCAAACAACACATCTAGTTCTTCAGTAAAATTGCCTTTGGTAGGCGCCTTTTTGACAGCCATTCCCTTCTTTCTGCTGCTGAGGAATCCCATAAATTCACCCAAATGCAGTTGGGGGCTGCTGATATTCCAGTTCAAGATGATCTTTTCGGGCGAGGTATAATATAGATTTAGAAAATTATCGATGTTGCCGCTCATATCGACAACGCTTTTTCCGGTTTTCAAATGGATGTTGCTTATTTTAAGGTTGTCCTCCTTAATATTTAAGTTGACCGATATATCTTTAAATGCCAGATTCCTTGGTTTATAATTAACATTGGCTCCTGCAATATCAATCGAACCTTCAATAAATGGTTTGCTCAGCTCATAATTAACGATATCGCCGCGATACTTTAAGTTGATTTTGGCCTTACCTTGTGAAAATTCCATCAAATCTGCGTCAATGATGTTGTTTAACTTGCCGACTTCAAACTCCGACGTAACATCTCCTGCAGCAATCGGCTTTTCAAGATTTAAAATATAAGCTTGTTTAGTCACAAACGGAATATCGGCAAATTTACCGGAGAAATTTTTGAACGTGATGCCCGAGTTTGCATCATTGAAACCTTTATCGGCGAAGTAATTGTTGGTGAAGGTGCCAATGAAATTGCAATCGGTAACGATTCCGCCGCTTGTATGCAAAACATTGTTTTTGATGACAGCGCGAACGCTGATCAATGGATCGCCGATAATATTGGTGTCGCCAATAATGTCGCACGTTACGCTAATTGGCTTTTCAAGGTCAAACATGTCCAAACGCGAACTGATATTTTTTGATAAAAGTGCCGACGCTTTACGCCAGCGGATCTTGTCATTTTTTATACGAATCTCGTATGCAGACGGTACTTTCTCTGTTCCAAATTGTGCCGAAACAGAAAAATCTTCTTCACCAATTTGTAGTGCTGCGGGTAAAATTTTCAAGATTTGGCTGTCATCCTTATAAGTTATGTTCATTCTTCCTTCGACTTCTTTGTTAAGTGCAAAACTGCCTTTTTTAGTGCTGAAGGCCATGCTGTGGACAAAGGTCTGTAACCTGACGTCGGCAATCCAGCCATCAGATTTGTAATCAACATCGCCCTCTAGGTTGTTGATGGTGAATTTGAACAGCTTTTTCTTGTTGCGGTTGTCGACGGTAAAATTGACGTTTTCAAGGTCGAATTTCTTGAATTCGGGATAAGCTGATTCTCCGCTTTCAGCACTTGCAGCTTTCTTTTTAAAAACGGCTGAATTACTGTACCCATTGATGTCGGTAAAAATATTAACTGAGGCGTTTGTTATGGTGACCCGCTTTATTTCGATGGCACCGCGGAACATAGCAAGTGCATTAATAGCAATATTAAAATCTTTTGCATTCAGGAATAATTGCTTGTGACGCTCATATAAGCTGTCTTTGATAGTCACGTTTTTCAGTCTCAACGACATCAACGGAAAACCAGTCAAAAACGCTGGTTCCATGCTGCCAATTGTCAGTTGTCCGGTGAGGTTCTCATTTAGTTGTGCAGTAACCGACTTTAAGATTGTGGCTTTATTGTTATTGACATACCACGCCATACATATATATGCAATCGTGAGCAAAACCAGCAATACGGCGGTAATACGTGCAGCAATTCGCACCCATCGCGGTGTTTGAAGCGAGTTCCATTTTTGTACGAGTGGGTGTGAGGAGGTGATTTGCATCAGTTAATCTGCAAAAACTGCAGCGGTAACTAAATTACAGCAGAATGTATATAAAAGTGAAGAAAGAATGTTAAATTATAGCCACTGCAAGTGTTGTCAGAAATTCCGAAAAGGAATTACGATATTTTTTACATAAAAACACCAATGCTGGCAAGTTGCGTTTCAGTGGTTCGATGGCTAAAACCGACGACCACTTATCACGTGTCAGGTGCTCCTTATATTTTCGTTTATTTTTTGAAAATAAAAAACCGCAGCTGGTGAGTTGCGGTTTTTGTGGTCTTGCTGACTGAACTGTTACCATCTGTTTGTTAAGTCAGGTGCTCCTTTATATTTTCGTTTATTTTTTAAAAATAAAAAACCGCAGCTGGTGAG
>DASWND010000015.1:0-7471 GCA_036399435.1 Flavobacterium sp. | reverse complement strand
CGTAAATTAAGAAAGGGAGCAGCTTACAGAATTTTATGTGAAACTTATAACATTAGAAATGTGAATATCGCGCCGTGGCATAATTTCTTAGTACGGAAAAACAACAAATGCTTTTTAGTGGTTGTATTTGGATCTGCAAGTGCGTGCATATAACTTCAAGAGAAATATAGCAATTCCATTAACAAGCCGAACATCCTAGACAGTATTTGCACTAGTAACTCGACATTAGAAAAAACTCAGGAATAGGAGTGAACCTCAATAGTAATACTACATATCATCAGCTTCCTCGCTCAGCTTTCCGTCACCTCGAAAACGCGTATCATCATCAAAACTTTCATCGCCGGCGCGGTCTGATAAAGTCGCGCTCATAGGATCGCCAAGCTGTCGTCCGGCACCGAGTTCGGCTGTGTGATCATCAGGCTTTGCATCTTTTCTTTTGTCTTTTCCGATCTGGTACAGCCCAAAAGTATTATCAGTTTTCTTATTTTCATCTTTCTTTTCCATCGCATTCCGTTTTAGCTGTTGCTAATGTAAAAACTGCGGCCGATGTTTCTCTTATGAAATTACCGATGCAGGTTATCGAATTTCTATCTGATTATTTGCTATTTTTAAGGTAAAAGTGCAAGAATGGGTAAAAGGCTTCGCAAATTATTTGGGACCTACAGTATAGAAAAAATTTTGATCATTCCGTATAGAAGCTATGGCACACAGTTTCATATGTATGTAAAAGGGCGGGTTCTCGATAATGATCTGCCTGAAACAACGCAAAAGCAAACTTTTGTTCAAACTATTCGTCACGCGATCCACCAATTTAATACGCACGAGATTCCGAACTGCAAAGTTGTAGTTGAAATAGGAGGCATTGAGCTGCACGCTGTCACAGATAAAAAAGGATATTTTCTTATCGATGCGGTTCTTCCTGCAGATATCTCAATGCTGACAGACAATGAAGGCTGGATGAAATATTCGTTGGTGATAGTGGGTCACGGAGCAACAACAGCATCCTTTACCGGTGAGTTTTTAATTCCCGAGAAGGACGCCGACTTTGGTGTGATCAGCGACATTGATGATACGATTCTGGATACCGGCGTTACTTCATTTTTAAAGTGGAAGGTTTTGCGTAATTCACTTTTCGTGAGCGCTTACAGACGAATTCCTCTTGCGGGCGCTCCGGAGTTCTACCGCAAATTGCATCTTGGGATAGACAAAAAAGAAAAGAATCCGATTTTTTACCTGAGCAATAGTCCGTGGAACATGTATCATTACCTCAGTCTTTTTCTCGACCACAACGATTTTCCGAAAGGTGCTGTTTTGCTTCGAAGTTTCAACAGCATCTTTCAACGCGCAACAGGAGCCGAGAAACCCCATAAGCAAAAGGAAATTCTAAATCTTCTTGAAACATATCCTGAACTCAAATTCATTCTTATTGGTGACAGCGGCGAACATGATGCTACAATTTACACCGACATTGCAGCTCAGTTTCCAAATCGCATCCTCTGCATTTATCTTCGCAGCGTAAACCATAAACGACGAATGCGGCATGTCAAAAGCATCGTTGACAATTTTAGAATAACGCCTGTGCTGCTTGTCGAAAATTCGAAAGATGCCGAATTCCATGCAATGGCGCAAGGATTTTTTTAGCTTCGATAGAATGTTGTCCGATGAGATAAAAAATTTCCAAATTTGATATAAATGAACCAGCATGAAATGCCCTACATCAGAAAAAGCAAAAAGCCGCTTTATATTTCTATTGTGGTCATGGCGTCTCTAATTCTGGGTTACGTTTTGATTCCGAGTATGAAAGCGTGGCTTGACGAGGCATGGTCAGTATTGACAAGCGGCGATCAGGTACGGATCCACAAATGGGTCGATAATTTCGGCTGGTTCGGACCGCTGCTCATTATAATAGTCATGATCGTGCAGATGTTCCTGCTAGTGATCCCATCGTGGCTTTTAATAATTGTAGCGATTCTTGCTTATGGACCAATTTGGGGAAGCATCATCGTATTTGCGGCTATTTTCGCTGCTTCTTCAGTTGGCTACGCAATCGGAAGGTACTTCGGCACTGATTTTATCGCCAGGCTAATCGGACCCAAGTCCCAATTAAAAGTTTCGGATTTTCTTGAGCGATATGGAGTTTGGGCGATTATTGTAACAAGATTAAACCCGCTTTTATCGAATGACGCGATTAGTTTAATAGCCGGTGTCGTTCAAATGGGATATCGAAAGTTTATCATCTCAACACTAATTGGAATTGCACCTCTTGTAGCAGTAATCGCAGTACTGGGGCAAGTTGGTGATGGATTTAAGACCGGTTTGATCTGGGTTTCAGCTGTTAGCCTGGTATTATTTATTTCCTTTGTTTGGTGGGATAGAAGAAGGATGAGGAAGCAGTAAAATGGGTCGGAAATTTAGTCGTTCGTAATGATATTTGTTTGTACTTTAGAAACTCGTGATTCGCCTAGAATTGTGACTTCATATTTAACTATCCCAACTAAAAAACCTGAAGAAATGTCAGCCAAAAGTATTCTTATTTACCTTTTATTTCTCACTGCATCCTCTGCAATTGCCCAGAAAGACTTTACGCCGGAGTGGAGCAAAGGAGTGGTTTGGTATCAGATATTTCCTGAGCGGTTTAATAATGGAGATCCATCCAACGATCCAAAAGTGACTGATCAAAACGGAGCCTATCCTTTTGACGATTCTTCACCTTTTGAAATTCATCCATGGACAAGCGACTGGTATGAGCTTCAGCCATACGAGAAGAAGAATGGAAAAGATATCTGGTACAACATCCAGCGCCGGCGTTATGGTGGCGATCTACAGGGAATAATCGACAAACTCGATTATCTTCAGGCGCTTGGCGTCAATGCAATTTACCTGACGCCCATTTTCTGGTCGCCGTCATCTCACAAATACGATGCTCTTTGTTATCACCATGTCGATCCAACTTTCGGCCCCGATCCTGAAGGTGATAAGAAAATGCTTGAAAAAGAAGATCCGCTTAACGCGGAAACTTGGGTGTGGACAAGTGCCGATCTACTTGCGTTAAAACTTATCAAGGAAGTACACAGCCGCAATATGCGGATTATTTTCGATGGCGTTTTCAACCACATCGGAATGAACAGCTTTGCATTTAAAGATGTGGAAGCTAAACAGCAGAAGTCAAAATACGCCAATTGGTTTGACGTGAGTAGCTGGCGCGATGAAAAAAAAGGTACAGAATTCAAATACAAAGGATGGTTTGGCGTGAAGACACTTCCGGAATTTAAAGAAGATGCAACCGGAATTGCAGCAGGTCCGAAAGATTATATATTCAACGCAACGCGCCGCTGGATGAATCCAATGAATAGCGGTATTGCAAACGGCATCGATGGCTGGCGCCTCGATGTTGCGTATGATGTAGGTCATCCATTTTGGAAAGAATGGCGAAAGCACGTCCGCAGCATTAATCCAGATGCTTATATGACCGCAGAATTAGTTTTCCCGATTGAACAAACAAAGGCCTACTTAAGCGGCGACGAATTTGATGCTACTATGAATTACAATTTTGCATTTATCATGCACGATTTTTTTGTTCAGGATACGAAAGCAATCAGCGTGACTCAATTCGACACGCAGCTAAAAGAATTGCGTGAAGCTTTCGGTAACGATGTTGCGCTGAACATGCAAAACCTGATGAATAGTCATGATGCCACACGTCTCGCCAGCCTTGTTGCAAATCCCGATGGAAAGAGATACGGCGACTGGGGTGCGCATTTCAACTGGAGCCAAAAGAGCAACAATCCTGAGTATAACGCGAGAAAACCCTCCGAAGCGCAGATACAAAAGCAAAAGCTGATCGCTGCATTTCAAATTTTATACTTAGGATCACCAATGATCTTCTACGGCGATGAAGCCGGGATTTGGGGTGCAAATGACCCTGACAGCCGCAAGCCCATGATTTGGGATGAAAAGAAATACGAACCTGAAACTCATAATCCTGACCAAAGCACTCATGAAAAAGATGAGGTAAAATTCGACAGTAATCTGTTTAGTTGGTACCAGAAGTTTTTTGCGCTCCGCAACAAGAGTAATGCGATCAAACTTGGAGATTTTAAAACGATTGCCGTTGATGATAAAAACAAGGTTTATGCTTTTAGCCGAACATATAAAAACGAAGAGATTATCGTTATCGTCAACCGTGGCAATAAGTTGTTTCGATTTGAAAACGATCTATTGAAAAAAGGCAACTATAAAGATGCTTTTACCAATACAACGCTCACTTTAGTAAATGTCAACGCGATGGATGTAAGGGTTTTAAAAAAGTAAATTTATTATAGATTAAATGCAGAACCGTACAATTTCATAACTTTTAAAAATAAATGCATAAAATGTAGTAGTTGCATAATGATAACTTTATGATCAAACCGACCGTATAACTTAATAATTCAATATCATGGAAAATTGGAACAACCAGAATGACGAACAGCAGAATCTTCATTCAGACAACTGGCAGATGTCAGAAAATGACAAAGACCTTAATACATATGATTCTTTTAACATGAACAGCGCGGAAGCTGACGGATACGGAATTGATCCTAACACCGCTGATGACGCATTATATACATTAGGTGATGATGATGACGATGATGTTGATTCTGACGACTCTGAAGAAGAAGAAACTTCTAAAAGAGATTGGGGCAGCGTTGACCCACTTTCAGATACCGATGGATTGCCTTCAGGTGTCGACCCAAGCGGCCCCGGCAGCGCGGTTTAAATTATAGAAAATAAATATAAAGGCGGTTGTGAGACCGCCTTTATTTATGTTAATGCATAGCATCAGCCGGATTGATCTTATTCTTACCTCGTTTTACGAGCAGCATAATTGGGATGCAGCACAGAAACAAAATTCCCAAGTATAGAAATATATCAATATAGGACATCACAGTGCTTTGCGTCGTTACCGAATAATCAATGACCTGATGTGCTTTGCTCAACGATTCATTAGTTGAAAATCCTTTCGACATAAATCCTTGCTGCAGTTGCTGAATGCGTTGTTGCACTTCGAGTTTGGTATTGTCTAAGTGCGAAATAAGTTTCACACGGTGCTCCTGGCTGAATCGCGTTATCATAGTTGTAATAATCGCAATCCCAAACGAGCCGCCCAATTGACGCATCATTCCGGTAAAAGCAGCGCCCTCACCAATATGTTTTCCTTTTAAGGTCGACAGCGATAATGTCGTAATCGGTACGAACAAGAGTCCAAGGCCAATACCACGCAGGATGAGCGGCCAAAACATATGCTCAACTCCAGTGTCAGGTGTCATCAGGTTGTGCATCCAGTATGTAAAAACGAAAAATATCAGAAATCCTGCGCTAACCATGTAAGCCTGCGGAACGCCGCGTTGAATCATGTTCCCAACCAGAGGCATCATGCAAGCTGTCGCAATCGAACCCGGAATAAGTAACATTCCCGCGTCGGTTGCTGTCCAGCCGAGGACTGATTGGGTGTAAATTGGGATGATCAGCGTTGAACCGTAAAGCCCGAAACCCAAAATAAAGCACATTACTGTTCCTATCCTTAAGTTTCCATCCTTCAAAACGCTTAGGTTTACGATTGGGTATTTGTAAATCAGTTCGCGCCAGACAAAAGCCAGCAATCCAAACACTGTGACGATGCTCAGAAAAACAATCAGCGGATCGTTAAACCAGTCGTCCTGCTGGCCGTGCTCGAGTACAAATTGCAGTGAACCAATCCATGATGCGAGGAAGAAGATTCCCCACCAGTCGACCTGATTTGCCTTGAGCTTTTCACCGTATTTCGGGCTTCTGACAAATGTTATTGCCAGAAAGGTTGCTATTATTCCAAGTGGTATGTTGATATAGAAAATGTATGGCCAGGAGAAATTGTCGACGAGGTAACCTCCAAGCGGCGGGCCTAAAGTCGGGCCCACGATTACGCCCATTCCATAAATTGCCTGAGCCATTCCGCGTTTTGCTATTGGATAACTTTCGGTTATGATGGTTTGTGCAGTTACTAACAGCGCGCCTCCGCCTAATCCCTGAATAAATCTAAAAGCGACCAATTCCCAAATATTGGTGGCATTCCCACATGCGAATGAAGCAATTGTAAAAATGATGATCGACGTGGCAAAATAGTTTTTTCGGCCAAACTGCTGAGAGAGCCAACTTGTCATCGGGATTACAATTACGTTCGCTATTGCGTAAGCAGTGATCACCCACGCAACATCGGTCAAGGTTGCGCCGAGGCTTCCGCGCATATCATTTAAAGCGACATTTACAATGGTCGTATCGACGATTTCGAGCAGCGCACAAAGAACTGCTGTAATTGTTATAATGATCCGGCGAAATCCGTATTCTACCAGATCATCATCGCCTGCCGCAATTGCCGGTCCTTTCATATATATTTTATTGGATGTTGTAAAGTCCTAGCCCTGATGGAAGCGGAAATCCTTTTTTGCTACATACACCAGCCTTTCAACGGAGAGTAGCAAAAGCAAAAAAGATTGCAGCGGACAGCAGGAAAAAGCTTCTAAAAAATGAATTAATTTACATGTACATCTACCTCCGCGTTCATTCCGGGACGGAGCAGTTGTACTTTTTCGTTGTTCTTCAAGCTGACTTTAACCGGCAGCCTTTGAATCGTTTTGATGAAGTTTCCTGTGGCGTTATCGGGTGGTAACAGTGAAAAACGTGAACCTGTGGCAGGCGAGAAGGAGGTTATTTCACCTTCAAAATCGGTGTCGGGAAATGCGTCTACCTTGATCGTAGCTTTTTGACCGATTGCCATTTTGTTGAGCTGTGTTTCCTTGAAATTGGCAATCACCCAAACTTCCTGATCGTTGATGATGTAAAACAACGATTGTCCGGGTTGCACAAATTGTCCGGGCTGAATTCCGATTTTTGAAACTTGGCCATTAATCGATGCAGTTACAACAGTATAACTAAGGTTTAACAGCGCTGCGTCGAGTGCTGCGCGGGCGCGTTCGATATTGGCTGCAGCTACTTCGGATTGTTTTCCTGTAACATTTGAGCGTGAGGCTGCAATTGACTTTTGATAAGTGCTTGCGCGCTGCTGCTGCTGAAGGATTCTAAGCTGAGATTCTGCTTCGAGTTTAGCGGCTTCTGCCTGTTCAAATTGCTGTTTTGTGATTGAATGGTTCTTGTAGAGATTACTGTAGCGCTCAAAATCTGCCGACGCGCGGTTCAGGCGGATGCGCGCCGATTCGATGCTGCCGCCAGCTGCCTGAATATTAGATTCGGAAACAGAAACGTTAGCCATCGCGCTTCCGATGTCGGCTTTGGATGCTGCGTAAGTTCCTTCGGCTGCTGCCAATGCCGCGCGTGCATCTGCAACTCTTACCAGGTAATCTTTGTTGTCGATCGTAAACAATGTATCGCCTTGCTTGACGAATTGGTTATCTTTTACAAAAACGTTTGTGATGTACCCGTTGACACGCGGAATGAT
>DASWND010000014.1:0-2057 GCA_036399435.1 Flavobacterium sp. | reverse complement strand
GTTTGTGTTGAAAGCATAATTGATAAAAAACAAAATGTTCTGCTTTATGGGAAAAGGGGAGCTGGTAAAACCTTTTTAACAAGACTAATAGAAATTAAAATCAAGCAACTTGATATGTTTGCTTTTCCAATATCTATTAATATGACAGGACTGCTTGCTTACAATTTTGGAGAGCATGAAAATGCTTCCGCTTTTCCAAGGGCGATATTGATACAAATATGCGCTGAAATTTGGAAACAGTTATTTGGCAAAGATTATTTGGAATTGCGAGAAGCACTAAGTGAAACAATCCAAGAAATTGGTCTACTTAGTAAGGCAGAAAGCACACTCAAAAGAATATATGCCAATCTGATGATTTCTCAACAAAAAGCGCGGAAAGAGTGGAGCAATACTCTAGGCTTTTCTGCTGGGGCTAAAGGGGAAATGAAACGAGGTGACATTATTGAACAATCAAATTCTGATATTCTTCCTTTTGAATTTCTGGAATTTGTTGATGCTATAAATAAATATGTATTACCTGAATTTAACAAATCTAGAATTATAGTATTGTGTGATGAAGCCAATCACCTTCCATTTTTTAATCAACATGAAATTTTGGAACGTTATTTGGAGTTGTTCTCTGCTAAATCCATACAGTTCCTTTTCGTTGCTGGATTTTTATCATTTGAATCTATTAATGAGTTACCAATGTCTTTTGAAACAAGACTTGAATTAAAAGGGTTCTCTAAAGTGGAACATGTTGTCGAGTTTATAGACAGGATAGATTGTGAAAATTTAAGGTTTTCGAGAAGTGCAATAGATGTTTTATTTACTTATTTTGAAGGTCATCCAAGAATGACTTTGGAAGCTTGTCAGAGGGCGATTTATAAAGTAAAGGAACGAAACCTTGAAGAAGTTTCAGATGAGGCTATGGAATTAGCCTGTGTATTACTTAAGGAAGAGTCTGCCCGTTATAATCAAGAGCTTCAATCCGAACGGAATAATTTGAAAAAATAACCGTTTTGTCTAATGCAGTCGTCTTTTTTTTAATAAGAAAAAGTGGGCAAAACCTACCCGTTTTGCCCACTTTTTACTAGAAGCTATCTCAAAAATAGTTTGATAAAATTTCGCGTATGTCACGACGCGAAGAATTAACCGATGAACAATGGTCTTTGATTGAACCGCTCTTTGATAAAACCGAAACTGTGCAGACACGCGGACGACCGCGCCGCGAAGACCGCAAAATCTTAAATGGCGTGCTTTGGATTTTGCGTTCAGGTGCACGCTGGTCTGATTTGCCCGGCAGATTTCCGCCATACCAAACCTGCCATCGCCGATTCCAGCAATGGGTCAAAGACGGCAGATTGAAAAAGGTTCTGGAAACCTTAGCCGAAGATTTGCGCACTCGCGGCGGACTGGATTTATCGGAATGCTTTATCGACGGCACTTTCATAGTGGCGAAAAAAGGGGCTTTCGAGTTGGAAAGACCAAGCGGGGCAAAGGCACGAAACTCCTGGCAGTGGCAGATGGCGCTGGTCTTCCTCTCGCCATCTACACGGCTTCTGCTGCGCCGCATGAAGTCCGACTTGTCGAGCAAACTCTGCTTGCGCGCTTTACCGACGAGCGACCTGTCAGATTGATCGGCGACAAGGCTTATGATTCCGACCCGCTCGATGAACGCCTTGCCGAGTTTGAAACCGAACTGATCGCGCCGCATAAGGCGAATCGCAAGCGCGCGAAAACGCAGGACGGCAGAAAACTCCGGCGCTACAAAAGGCGTTGGAAGATCGAGCGCCTGTTTGCCTGGCTGCAAAACTTCCGTCGGGTTTTGGTTCGCTTCGATTATTATGACGCCAACTATTTAGGCTTTGTTCATTTAGCTTGTATCGTTATTTTGTTAAGAAACTATTTTTGAGATAGCTTCTAGTTACCACCTACTACGTACTCAACAAAAAGCGGTCCAATTGGGGATGATTCATCATCAGCAAAATTCACTCTTTTAAGAAAATCAGTCATTTCTTGTGTAGACAGGTTATAGTTTTTACATCTTTTTATTAGTTCTGTCGTATCTGCCTCAT
>DASWND010000013.1:0-14178 GCA_036399435.1 Flavobacterium sp. | reverse complement strand
AGATATATTTCACTTTTAGGCACATCAGGATACGGAAGCAATACTTTTATTGATGAAGTAAAAGTCACTACTGTTCTAAACAATGATTTGTTGTTGAGCAGCATTGCCATGGATGATATTATTTCAGGTGCGGGAAGCATTCCGGTAACCGGAGTTATTAAAAATTTTGGAGCAAATCCAATTACCTCGCTTGATATTAATTGGCAGGCTGACGGCGGAACTATTCAAACACAAACATTAACAGGTTTAAATATTGCTCAGGGGCAGAATTATACTTTTACGCACGACCAGCAGTGGACTGCTGCACCAGGTGCGCATGACATCGCAGTTTGGGTTGCCAATCCAAATGGAATTGCTGATGCCGATGCAACGAACAACCAAATTAGCAAATCATTATCAGTAGCGAGCAATTCGACTTCGAGAGTTGCACTTTATGAGAAATTTACAAGTTCTACATGTGCTCCATGTGCAGGATTTAATGGAGGTTTTTTCAGTCCGTTTTACCAAGATAATCACGAAGATTTCACTTTGATCAACTATCAGGTTAACTGGCCCGGCGCAGGTGATCCTTATTATACTTCAGAGATTGGAACAAGGGTCGGCTACTATAACATAAACGCTGCTCCAACATTGCTTGTTGATGCGAAAGAAGGAACAACTTACAGCATCCCAGGTCTTGAAAATGAACTTGCGCAGGCCAATGCTTCACCTGCATTCTTTGCTGTTGTTGCTGAACATACAATAGTTGGAAACCAGATTACCGTTGATATAGATATTACGCCATATCTTTCGGGAGCCTTTACATTAAGAACTGTGGTGGTTGAGAAATTAACGACAGGAAATATTGCAAGCAACGGTGAGACAGAATTCAAAAATGTTGCGATGAAAATGATGCCGAGTGCGGTTGGAATGGTGATGAATTTTACTCACGATGTTCCACAATCGGTACAGCTTGTCAGCGATCTTACGCCGACAAATGTTGAGGAATTGACTGACCTTGAAGTTGTAGTATTCATTCAGCAAGATTCATCTAAGAAAATCATGCAGTCAGCTTATGCTACGAACGCACTTTCGAATGGTGAATTTGCAGCAGCGTCAACTTTGAAGCTTTATCCTAACCCAACAAGTGGAATAGTGAAAATCAGTACTGATGAAAATGTTGATGTAACTATTTCTGATCTTACGGGAAAAGTAATTTTTACTGCTACAGATGTTACTAATCAAACAGAAATTGATTTATCTTCGTTTGAAAGCGGAATATATATAGCAAAAGTTGTGAATGGTGAAACACAACATACGCAAAAAATCATCCTAAAATAACAGCATAAAAGGAGGCTGTAAAATGCCTCCTTTATTTAAACTATTACCTATGAAAAAATTATTACTTCTTTCAGCCCTTTTTCTAATTACTGCGGCACAAGCCCAGTTTTCGGTAACAAAACATGACGGTACACCGATTGCTGACAATCAGGTACTGACATTTTCGTCATTAAATTATGCAGATGCGATCTTAGAGTTTTATGTACACAATAACTCAAATGCTCCAATCAGTATGCAAATCGAGTGTGTAGACATCACAAACGGATCCGGTGCAGGAATGGAACTTTGCTTTGGCAATGTTTGCCTTAGCTCTGTTTCTGAAGGTCATTCGTACCCAAATATTCCCGTAACGATCATGCCTGGTGAGACAAATTCTCAATTTGACCACTTCCTTAATTCAAATCCGGGAGACGGTCAGAACCCAATTGAGTATTTGTTCAGATTTTACATGGTGAACAGTGAAGGTGACGAAGTTGGTAGCTCTTCTTCTTTCATGTACAGATACGCACCACAACTTGGTCTTCCAGGTTTTGGATCTTCTGAAGCAAGTAAAATGGGGATCTTAGTTAAGTCTGCAAGCAATAACCTTGAAATTCAAAGTATGCAAAACGCTGACATGGCAATTTATGATATGAATGGAAAGCTGGTTGCTAACCAAAAACTGGCAATTGGAGTTTCAGCAATTGATACTGCTCATATGGCTGCAGGTGTTTACATCCTTAACTTTAAAAACGAAGAAGGCAAAACAGCTTCTGAAAAGTTTGTAAAAAGGTAGATCTTGAACTTATACTTCTGTGCGCTTTTTTTGACACAGATTTACTGAAAAAAGTATAAGCCACGAATGCACGAATGAAATCATATTCGTGCATTCGTGGCTTTTCAAATTTGATTTAGTGTCTACTTCAGTTTAATAATTACGGACATTCGGCAAGCTGGTTGATCCATTGTTCAACAAGATCAACGCCTTCCTGATGCTTCATCGTACGCCCAAGTAACGGCATTCTGTAAATAGGATCAACCGTATTCATGCGGTAGTGTAACATAGACTTTGAAATATCGCCTGGCTTTACAATGCTTCCACTAAAACCGGGAACAACGTGGTTCGGTTCCATGCATATTCCCAAGTTTGCAGGATCAATTGTGCCTGAGAAAGCAAATCTCATAACGTAAAATTCAGCCTCTCCACCATCGCGATGGCAGTGCGCACAGTTGATGTCAAGATACGACCTCACACGAAGGTCAAGTGACTTCGAAGTGTCGCTGTAATCAACTACAGAAGCAATTTCCGCCGGCAGATCATCCTCAAGGTAACCTACATCAATCCATTTTTGAAGCTGATTTTTTGAACCGTCAGCATATGAATAATTAAAGTTGAGATTCTGCGGCTTGATCCCAATTGGTAACACTTCAGTTCCCCTATGGTGGCATGTAAAGCAATCGAGGATATTCGGAATCTGATAGGTGGTACTTTTTGCCACTCCATTTTCAAGCCATGAAATATCGGTTGTTCCACCTTGAGTAGTCAGGAAAGCGTCAGTTTGCTCTTCGTTCCAAACGTATTCCGCGAAAATCCATCCTTCAGGCTTTCTGATCATTATTCGTGTTTCGATTATACGAGTATCATTGGCGGGCTGAACATTATCGTAGTAAAAAGTTTTTACAAGCGCAGCACCCGTTGGAAGTTCGATAACGTCATGATCGCCATTGTAAGTAGCTATTTCACCTTCGGGCAGCCAGATAAACCTTTTTTTCTTCGCGTAATCCGTAAATAATGTGCTTTTCGGAGCAAAGGGAATTACACCAATCGAAGGAGCCTGTTGCTTTAATTCACCTTCAAAAAAATGATAATCCGACAACTTCGGATACGGAACCTGCTCAAGATCTAAGACCACTGGCGACTGCGGCACTTCAGCATAATCGCCGTCGTTAGATGAGCATGAAGTATTCACAAGAATGATAAGTACGATAAAGCAGTAGAAACTATTCCTCAAAATCACAATGTTAAGTTTCAAAAGTAACTATTTATATTCAGCGGACAAGAGACGACAATCGTTAAATCTGCTTAAAACACACTACTTTTGCTGTCAATCCGTTATCCTTTTATGTTTAGAATAATCCTGTTGTGGATCGTTTTTGGTTTCTGCTCGCAGCTTCAGGCTCAGGAAATTACGACTCCGTACAAGAACAGGAAGATTGTTGTGACAACTGATACGCTGCGAATCGACAGTGTCAGCATCAATAAAGCGTTTTTTAAATTGATGTACCGCGACGGACGTGACGTTGATACAACAGCGTATAATGTCGATTTCCAAAAGAGCATCATCACCTTCACAAAAGATTTTCGTCCGGCGGATACACTGACCCTTCGTTACTTGATGTATCCCGAATATCTGACGCGGAGATATAGCATCTACGATGACAGCCGCGTTGTAAGCAGAGAAGCAGGCCAGACAATTTACGGCGCCAATCGTGATCCGGTTAAAAAGTTCGTTCCGTTTGAAGGTTTGAATACTTCGGGCAGTATCACACGCGGAATCACAATTGGAAACAACCAAAACGCAGTGGTCAATTCAAATTTGGATCTTCAGATCACCGGCAAAATTTCTCAGAATGTAACTTTAAAAGCATCTATTCAAGATTCCAATATTCCTTTACAGGAAGGCGGATATTCACAAAAGCTGGATGAATTTGATCAAATATTTATTGAACTAGCCGGTGCAAAATGGTCGGTACGAGCCGGCGACTTGTTTCTAGAGAACCGCCAGTCACGCTTTCTAAATTTCAGCAAAAAAGTTCAGGGCCTTTCGGGAAACTACACTTTTGGCGCTGAGGGCAAAAAAACAAATATATTCGCTTCTGCGGCTCTGGTTCGCGGTCAGTATGCTCGGAGCTCTTTTGTTGGCCAGGAAGGCAATCAAGGCCCGTATAAACTGCGTGGTCCCAATGGTGAACTTTACGTACTCGTCATCTCAGGATCGGAACGTGTTTTTGTCAATGGTGTTTTACTTACACGTGGCGAAAGCAATGACTATATCATCGACTATAACGCTGGAGAGATCATTTTTACTTCGCTGTTCCCGATTACCTCCGAAATGCGAATCAACATCGAATACCAATATTCGGAAAGAAATTATACAAGGTTCGTAACATACGCAGGCGCAGTGCATGAACAGGAAAAATGGAGCCTCGGCGGATATGTTTACTCTGAAAATGACGTGAAAAACCAGCCGCTGCAGCAGAATCTGTCGGAGGAACAAGTCCAAATATTGAGCGACGCCGGAGATGATCAGACACAAATGACAGCACCATCGGCGTTTGAAGATACATATTCCGAAAACAAAATCCTTTACGAAAAAGTATTTATCGATGGGGTTGAAGTGTTCGAATATTCGAATGATCCAGCTGCTGAACTATACAATGTCCGCTTTACATTAGTTGGCAATTTGCAAGGCAACTACAAACTGGTGAACGGCGCAGCCATCGGAAGAATCTATCAATACGTTGCGCCTTTAAACGGTGTTCCACAGGGAAATTACGAGCCGATTACACGTCTGACACCACCAACAAAGCTTCAGATCGCTACAATTATCGGAAAATTTATTCCATCTGAAAAAACATCAATTGATTTCGAAGCCGGCGTCAGTAATAACGATGTAAATCTGTTCTCTACGCAGGATGATGACAATAATGTTGGGTTGGCGGGCAAGTTAAATCTGAAGCAGCGGTTATTCTCGCGAAAATGGAAAGTGGATGCTTTTGCCAACTATCAATTTTTGCAGGAAGATTTCCGTACAGTTGAACGTTTGTTTGCTATTGAATTTGAACGTGACTGGAACATCATCAATCCACGTGGAAACCAAAGCCTTTTGATTTCTGGGGTCAATGCTGAACTGACTGGAACCGATTCGACTTTTAGAGGTAATGCGAGATATCAATTTGAGAAACTTGATTTTACGGAAAATTTTAGCGGAAGCCGAAATGTCACTGAGGCACATTTTAAATCTAAAAGTCTGACTGTTGACAACAGTTCAAGCTTTCTAAAAAGTGACGGTGAATTAATGAGTTCCGAATTCTTGCGCAGCTATTCATTTGCAAAATTCAGCTACAAACGAAATTGGATTGGCAGCACATTTAGATATGAAGATAACCAGCAGAGACTGAAAGCAACCAATGAACTTTCTGTTTTAACTCAGCGTTTCTCGGAAGTGGGAGCGTTTATCGGCCGCGGAGATTCGACCAGGGTTTTCGTCGAACTTGGATATGTGAACCGAAGCAACGACAGCATCCAGAACGGCTATTTACAGCGCGTAAACACTTCAGACACATATTATATTAAATCAAAGCTGATACAAACCGAAAAGAGCAGCCTTTCGGTCTTTGTAAACTATCGGAACTTAAAATATACAGAGGCGCTTCGCGAGGACGAGAATTCACTTAATTCGAGGGTTTTATACAACGACCGGTTTTTTAATCAGCTGATTCAGGTTACAAGTGCTTATGAAACAACGTCAGGCCAGCTTCCACAGCAGGAATTCACATATTTAGAAGTCGATCCCGGACAAGGCGTCTACACCTGGAATGATTACAATTCCAACGACGTTCAGGAACTTGAAGAATTTGAGGTCGCACCATTTCCGGATCTTGCTAAATATGTTAGAGTTTTTCTTCCAAACCAAATTTTTATTAAAACTCATCAAAATAAGTTCTCCCAATCGGTTACACTGAATCCGGCGCAATGGCAGAATGAAACAGGATTTAAAAAGTTCCTGTCCTACTTTTATAATCAAACGTCATATTCTATTGACAGAAAAATAGCGCGGACTTCATCGAACTTTAAACTGAACCCTTTCAGCACATCAGATGATGATTTGTTGGGACTAAACTCAGGCTTTCGGAACAGCTTGTTCTACAACCGGGGAAAGCAGCGTCATTCGGTGACGTATAACTATCTGAACAATCGGGCGCGAAACCTCTTATCCGTTGGTTCGCAAGAAAGCACGAATTATGCGCATCAATTGCAGTATACGCATCTTCTTAAAAAACACTGGCTAGTGAATCTGGCAGCAAATCTATCTGAAACAACAGCAGAATCTGAAAACTTCGCTGCCAAAAATTTTGAAATCGATAGCTATCAGGCTTCTCCAAAGCTGTCGTACTTGTTTAGCAAAAATGCCGCTTGGGATATATTTTACGAATATCAATACAAGTTAAACGCCATTGGAGACCAAGAAACGCTTAACCAGATGCGCGTTGGAACATCATTTACTTATTCTGGAGAAAAGAAAATTACGATGAATGGTGAGTTTTCGTTGTACAAAAATAAATTCACAGGTGATCAAATGTCACCAGTAGCTTTTCAGATGCTTGAAGGGCTTCAGCCAGGAGAAAATTTAACCTGGAGGTTGTTGCTACAAAAGAACCTCACTGAATACCTTGACATCAATCTTAATTACCAAGGCAGAAAAAGCGAAACTAGTAAGGCCATTCACACAGGAAGTATTCAGCTTAGGGCTTTTTTCTAATTTAACTTTTGCTATATGAGTAAAAACCTATATTTGTAAATCTCAAATAATTAACAATGAAAAAGATTTTTAGCATAAGCCTTTTTGCAGCAATTACAATGTTATCATGCAAGCAGGAACTTCAACCACAGGATAGCATTCCGACACCAGAAACTGCTTCAACGGCGGCCAACAACACCGAAGCTTCAGCTGCTGCACCAGCACCCACTCAACAAATTTCGCAGCCTTCAGCGCCACAAACGATGCCGAATCAGCCTACGACGCAGCAAGCGCCGGCAAAAGTAGCGGCAGGAATGAATCCTGCTCACGGCCAACCCGGACACAGATGCGATATTGCACCAGGCGCGCCGCTAAGTTCTGCTCCAGCTAAACCTGCGGCAAATAACGTTACAATGGCTCCTCAAAAATCGATGCCAACCTCGGCGGCTCCGGCTTTACTTAATCCAGCTCCAGCACCTGCGCCAACAGCACCCGGAATGAACCCGCCTCACGGTCAACCCGGACATAAATGTGATGTAACAGTTGGTGCTCCGTTACCAAAAGTATAATCTATATTTAAGCTAAAAACCCTGACAAATTGTATTGGGGTTTTAAATTTTAGGTTAGTAGGAATAAAAAAACCTCCAGAATTATCCTGGAGGTTTTTTTGTGGAGAAGATGGGGCTCGAACCCACGACCTCTTGGCTGCCAGCCAAGCGCTCTAGCCAACTGAGCTACATCCCCGGCTATAGCGCAAATATAGAAATTAAAAAGTTGTGTTCAAAGACAATGACAAGCCCGAACTCTCATCAACATACCGACAAACGCCACCAACGCAAACGAGTCCGCCCCGCTGTCTTCCATAACTTAATGCAACCCGTGTTGATCCTTTTCTAAACGCGCCACCAAAATTATAATAGTGGTTTTGCATCTCTTCATCAGGATTTCCATAATTGTAAAGATCTGTACCATAAACCGACCACTGCGGATTTAGATTATATTCCACCGTTCCTGCAGCCCAATTTTTTTTATCTGAATCAGCCCACATATGTTCGCCCAAGACACGAATTGAACGCGTTGTACTGAATCGATAAGTTGCTTCGGCACAAATAATGTTTGTCTTTACAAGCCCGGCAGTTTCTTCAACGAGTTTTTTGTTGTAATACTGATTGATGTAGGCAAACGTTGTATGCAACTTGTTATTCCATTTCTTGATGATCTCAAGGTTGTAATCAGAGAAATATTTTCGTCCCCAACCAAAGAAGTCGGTTTCATAAGCAGTTGGATTATTGAGAGAAAATGTGCCTCCAAGCGCATTCCACGCCGACATGTTCAAAGCCACCTTTGTTCCGTACTTTCCTCCTATCGAAGATCCTTTTGCAAAGTCGTAAAATATATCGATCTGTCCGCCGATTTCACCCGCTTTCACTAATGCCTGATCGATCAGGATCACATTAGGCTGAGCCTGATATACATAGATGTTCGACAAGTTATAATGGTGCTGCTTTGTGAGGCTTGGCACAAAGTTCATGATTTTGTCGTTGTAGCTGTTGCCTTTAGCCTTTCGCTCGGAGTAAAAACTCATATTCTCAAGCCTGCGAAAAGTTCCGTCAATTCCGAATCCTTTACCCGTAAAACCTAAATTTACTAACAACGCCTGTCCAGATTTGATCAGGTTATTATCGATTTGATTCTGAACTTGTACAACGGCATCCGGTTCTTTGTAATTGTATTCGGCAGAAGTATAAAAGTTACCATGTGAAAAGTTTAGCCTTCCTGCATATCCATTCGTCAGATTGTTAAAGTTTGGAGCTTCTATATCTGTTTCCTCATAACGGCCAACATAAGACAATCCTACTGATAAAGCAGTAGTTTCCCATTTGGCGACATCGGATATTCCAAAGTCAAGATCTGTTCCGTAGATGTCACTGTCCGCTACCGAAAAGCCGCTTCTTTGTCTTCCGTAAAGGCCTGTGATGGTAATGAAATTGGTGGGCGTAAAAATCACACGTCCGCCACGAAGGGCATTGTTGATTCCTAATGCGCGGTCTTCCCAGCTTCGCAGCAACAACCCGCTGCCGAATTGTTCGTAGAAGTAACCGGCAGTTACGTCAATTTTTCCGTTGCTGTATCGAAGGTAGTAAGTGGCTATGTCTGTACCTTCAAACTCCGGATTATAGTTTAGCAGCGCCTTTTCTTCATAAGCTTCGGCTTGGAGGCCAACTGTCCAGTTGCTGTATTTGTAATTTACAAACAGATAGTTATTTGACCTTACCGGATCTTCCGGCTGATGGATATTGATGCCTTTATCATGGAGATACCACTGCGCATTTGATTCAAAGCCGCCAAAAAACTGGCCTTTTGGTTGTTCCTGTGCTGTAGCCGATATGGAAATAAACGCAATTGCTGAGAGTAGAATTTTACGCATTCTAAAGTGACTTCAGTTTTTCAAACAAAACATCTTCACTTCCAGGAACGTAGCCGTTTTGAATATGGACGATCTCTCCGTTTTTGACTACAATAGTATATGGAATATTTGCAATTGAAAGCTGCCTTTTCAGGTCCTGATTGGTATCAAGCAAGATTTTAAAATCCCAGCCTTTCCCATTAATCAATGGTTTAACGCGTTTTTGCGTACGTGAATCATCGGTTGAAACAGCAATAACCTCCATGTTAATGGTTTTCTTCCATTCAGGCTGAAGGTCATTCAGTTCTTCAAGCTCCTGAAGACAAGGCACACACCATGTCGCCCAGAAAGAGTAAACGTAAAGTTTATCTTTTTCGGCAAAATCAGATTTCAATGAAAATGTAGCGCCTTCCAGATCGTTTAATTTTAAATCCGGAAGCTGCTTTTGCGAATTGGCACTTGCACTGATAAGAAGCAGGAGAACAATAATGTATTTCATTTTTGGGAGCGTTTGATGCAAATAACCAAATAAAAATTATCAAAGTAAAATTATATTTATTTTATTTGTAGGTGCTATAACCGCAAAAGATTATATATGAAAAAGTTAATGGCGATTTTACTTCTGTTTTCCACAGCGACATTCGTGTCCTGTAGCGATACAGTAGTGGTTGAAGGAGAAGAAGTTTTAGCAGGAAACCCTGACGATGAGCTGATTTCAGGACAATTTACAAGGCGTGTGCTGATCGAAGATTTTACAGGAACCTGGTGTGGAAACTGCACACGTGTCGTAATGGGTGTCGAAAATGTATATCAGCAAACCAATCGCGCAGTCGTAGTTGCAGTTCATAATGGAAATGATCCTTATCACTATAACGGAATTGAGCCACTTAGGTCACAAATTTATCCTGACTCGCCCGATTTCCCGCTTCCGACAGCAATGCTGAACAGGACAAATACTTGGACCTTTCCTGAACCTTCTAACACGCAGCAGGTCCTTGATCTAACGGGTAATAACTGTGGGTTGGGAATTGCATTAAATCCCGTCGTGGCCAACGGATCTATAGACCTTGATGTCAAAGTTAAATTTGCAACCGACTATACTGATCTCCGCCTTGTGGTTTATGTCCTTGAAAACAATCTTTCTTACTACCAGATAAACTATCTGTCAACATTCGAGGAAGGTCAAAATCCAATCCAGAACTACGATCATGATCACGTACTGCGGGCATCATTAACGAATATTCTCGGAGATGAAATCGTTGAAAATACAACTTCGGGAAGCTTGATCGTAAAGAACTTTACAGTGCCTTTGCCTACAAATATTTCAAATCCGGAAAATTTAAGTTTTGTAGCATTTGTTATCGGCTCGGACAATCAGGTAATCAATGTCCGGTCATCGGAAGTTAACGAAAGCCAGGTTTTTGAACAGAATCCATAGCATCAAAGAAACAATATTAATAGCCGCATTTTGCGGCTTTTTTTGTGGAAAATGCTAACAAACTAAAAACTAAAAAAGTCCATACCTTTGCCGAAATTCTCATTATGAGCAAGATTAGGATCACCAAGCAATTCAGTTTCGAAACCGGCCATGCGTTATATGGGTATGATGGCGCCTGCAAGAACGTCCACGGGCATAGTTATAAGCTTTCGGTAACAGTAATTGGAACTCCTATAACTGACCGAAGTCACGTTAAATTCGGAATGGTGATCGATTTCTCTGATCTGAAGAAAATTGTAAAAGAAGAAATCGTGGATCAGTTCGATCATGCGACGGTATTTAATGCGACAACTCCACATATTGACCTTGCCAATGATCTGAAGGCCCGAGGCCATGACGTCATATTGGTAGATTACCAGCCAACGAGCGAGAACATGGTCATTGACTTCGCCAATAAGATTACGAAGCGCCTTCCGACAGGCATACTGCTGCATTCGCTGCGCCTTCAGGAAACCGACACCTCCTTTGCCGAATGGTTCGCAGACGACAATAAATAAAAAAAGCCCAAGTTTAGTCAGGCCTTTATTTAGAAGCTGTTTCCGGCTCTCCGCTAACCCGAGCGAAGCGAACTGGCGAAGCAATCTTTTTTGCTGTCATATTTGATGGTCATCCGAATACTTTTACAACAGCACAAAAGGATACCGCTTCCATCCAGGCTAGGGTTTTAGTCATTATTCATAAACGGTTTTTGGCTAGTTAGTAGTTGCGCTTCGGCAAGCTGAGTATTGTCTGCAAAATATTATGGAAGAACAAAGTTGCAGCAATCAGAAAGCAGCAATTGTAATTAGCCAATGTATAGCCAGTAACTTTATCTTATAAATGTCATCATTTGTTCACCATGATCTTCCGCCCACTATTCTTGCTACTATTGTTCTGTTTTCTGTTTTCCAAATAACTTCCCGCTGGAAATTTTGCGACTTATCACCCGCGACCGGTGATTCAATTTCAGTTAACTGTCCTTGATCTGGAGCCGGTGGGCCAAGAACGGTGACCATCGAATTAACAAGTCGATCAAAAGCGATATTATATTTTTGAACCTTCTCTAATTGTTTTAGTTTTTGCTCTATTTCAAGCTTCCAATCGAATATAACTGATCTTACAATACTATCATTTGGAGAAAAGAAATATTGAACTATTGCCGCTGGAAAAAGTTCTGTAACGTCCCGTCTAAAATTGTAGTGTGACAAATGACTACTGTCGGATTCTGCAACCAACCTTATTAGAATCATTAAACTGTTGAGAGCCGAATTTAAATTCAACTTTTACGATATCCGCCGAAGTTAAATTCTCTAAATGAAAATAATCATTTTGGGAATAAATGCTGCAACTGATCAATAAAAATATGAAATAATATTTTCTCATTTTCTGTAACTGGTAATATTGGCTTTATAGTTACTGTTGTTTCGACAGCGAAGAATTAAATTGAAGCTTCTAATTTAAGTACTACACTTGTTCACCGGCGCTTCAGCAATTAAACAAAGGCTTATACTTCTCCAAAAAAGCAAACAAAAAAAAGGAGCAACTTACGTTGCTCCTTTTTGAATTATCATTAAAATCTATTCTTCACGATCAAAAACTCTGATCTTCTGTTTGCGGCATGCTGCTCCTCGGTGCAGTTGTCCCCGCAAGACACTTTAGGTTCTGTCTCGCCATAACCTTTTCCTGAGATGCGATCCTTACCGATGCCTTTAGACAAGATGTACTGAACCGTAGCCCGGGCCCTTCTGTCTGAAAGGCTTAAGTTGTATGAATCGCTACCACGGCTGTCGGTGTGGGCTTTTACCATCACAACCATTGCCGGGTATTTTGTCAGCGCCTGAACAAGCTTGTCAAGCTCAAAAGCACCTTCTCTTGTGATGTTGCTCTTGTTAAATTCAAAGAAGATCGAGCTCAAAGTGACTTCCTGCTCAGTTATGATATTCTCGATCGGCTGCAATGGAGCTGATATGTTTGTTTGTCCGCCTTTAGAGGCCGCCGCAGCAAATGTCGCGCTCTCATAGCCTTCCTTGGTAGCCTGGATGCTGTAGGCCTTGTTGCAGTCTACATCGTAAGATACCTGTCCGTTTGCTCCTGTAGTCCTTGTCTCGATCACGTTCTTGCGATCATCCAATATAGACACTTTTGCATTCGAAAGCACTGCTCCGCTCACAGCGTCGGTAACCGTCGTTGTGATCTCAACCCCGCAAACTGGTGTTGCCTGATAGATGTTGTCGTTCCCGTCTCTGTTGCTTGAGAAGAACCCAGTGTTTTTGGTGGTGTTGAAGCTGAAAGCAAAATCATCCTTGGCCGAATTCACAGGAGCACCAATGTTTATAGCCTCTGTGCCTTTGTTGAAGTCGATCATATATACATCAAGCCCGCCAAAACCTTTTCTTGCGTCTGAGGCAAAGAAAAGCCTGTTGTCTTCGGTGATGTAAGGGAAGTTCTCGGTGCCTTCGGTGTTCACCTTAGCGCCCAGGTTCTCCGGGGTGCCAAGTGTGCCGTCATCACCTATGCTCACGCGCCAGATGTCGGTTGCACCGACGCTTCCGGGCATGTTGGATGCGAAGTATAATGTCTTGCCGTCTTTTGAAAGGCTCGGGTTACCTGTAGAGTAGTTCTTGTTGTTGAAAGGAAGCGGTTTGATGTTGGTCCACTTGCCATTGTCCTTGGTTGCCTTATAAAGGAAAACTTGTCCCAGTTTAAGCCTGTTTGCTTTGTCCTTCTCGAACTCGCCTTCATTGAAGCTCTCACTTGAGAAGTAGATCGTATTGCCGTCGGCGCTCACCGCCGCAGGGCCGTCATGGAACCTGGTGTTGATCTCGGTGATCGGAGTCGGCTCGGCAAGTGTTCCATCGGCATTGTAGACCGCCTGGTACATGTCAAGGAATGGCTCCTCGTTCCAGCCGTACTTCTTCTTTGACATGTTGCGCGCCGAGGTGAAGTAAAGGATGTTGTCGTTCGAAAGCTGCGCCCCGAACTCCGACTGATCGGAGTTGATCGTGATCGCTTTCTGATCGTAAAGCTTCGCCTGGCTCTTTAGCTTTGGAAGGTAGTTCGGGTCTTGTTTGAAAAGGATCGCACGCTGGTCTGAGGGAGCCATCGTGGCGAACTTCTGCATCTGCGTGTTTGATTCCTCATAACGGCCTTCTGCCTTTAGCATCTGAGCGTAGCGGTAATAGGTCTCGGCATCCTGATCGGTCTCCACGGCCTTGGCATACCATCTGGCTGCTTCCTTGGTGTTGAAGATGTTGTAATAACTCTCAGCGAGCTGCTTGTAGACATAAGGGCTTGCTTTGCCATCTGCGGCCAATTCCTCGTAGGCCTTGGCAGCGTCAACGTATTCAAAGCGGTTGTAGAGCTTGTCGGCAGCCTCGGTGTCCTGGTTCTGCGCCAGAAGGCCCGATGATGCCAGAAGAAAACTTAATACTATATATGTTCTTTTCATTATAGGTGCGCGTTTTATATGTTAG
>DASWND010000012.1:0-10228 GCA_036399435.1 Flavobacterium sp. | reverse complement strand
TCTTTCTTTGAATCTACTTTTCTGTATCGAAGGATTTTGACTTCGTTTACCAACAGATCATAACCTACAAAAGGTTCATCAGTTGAATCAGCAAGAATAACCCAATCTTCTGTCTGGACTTCAGACGCAGCACGCGAACGTGTTTTTTGCTGAAGCATCGCGGCCGCAAAACCGGCTTCGTCGAGTTCCATGTTGCGTTCGCGAAGAATTAGTGCTGTGAGGTCGATAGGAAAACCGAATGTGTCGTATAGTTCGAAAGCTTTTTGTCCATCGATAATGTTTCCGTTTGATTCAGCAATAACTTTTTCGAGAAGTTGTAAGCCCTGATCAAGTGTTTTTAGAAATGAAGTTTCCTCTTCGCGGATGACGTTCATTACAAGAGTTTTTTGTGAACGGATCTCAGGGAATGAATCTCCCATGTTTTCACCAAGTGTTTCTACAAGCTGATAGATGAACGCTTCATTAGTGTTTAAGAAAGTGAATCCATATCTGATGGCACGACGCAAAATCCTGCGGATCACATAACCTGCGCCTGTATTTGATGGTAGTTGTCCGTCGGCGATGGCGAATGCAACTGCGCGAACGTGATCGGCAATAACGCGGACGGCGATGTTGATCTTTTCGTCTTCGTCGTTTTCTGCTTTGAGCGTATATTTTGCTCCAGTGATGCTTTGGATCTTTGCGATCAGCGGCGTAAAAACATCTGTATCGTAATTCGACTGTACGTTTTGAAGCACCATGCAGAGACGTTCGAAACCCATTCCGGTGTCGACGTGTTGTGCGGGAAGTTTTTCTAGTGAACCGTCGGCTTTGCGGTTGAACTCCATGAACACGTTGTTCCAGATTTCGACTACATGCGGATGATCGTTATTGACGAGTTCTTTTCCTGGAGTCAGAGCTTTTTCGGCAGCCGAACGAATGTCGACGTGAATTTCGGAACATGGGCCACACGGACCTTGCTCTCCCATTTCCCAAAAGTTATCTTTTTTGTTTCCGAGCAAAATGCGGTCTTCAGGAATTAGGGTCTTCCAGATGTCGTAAGCTTCCTGATCGAAGGGTACATTTTCTTCTTTGCTGCCTTCGAAGACAGTAACGTATAAGATGTTCTTGTCAATTTTATAGACTTCAGTGAGAAGTTCCCATGCCCAATGGATTGCGTCTTTTTTGAAATAATCGCCAAAGCTCCAGTTGCCGAGCATTTCGAACATTGTGTGGTGATAAGTATCGATTCCGACTTCCTCAAGATCATTGTGTTTTCCGGAAACACGAAGGCATTTCTGCGTATCGGCAATACGAGAACTCTTAGGTGTCGCGTTACCAAGGAAATATTCTTTGAACTGCGCCATTCCTGAGTTGTTGAACATCAGCGTTGGATCGTCTTTGAGAACGATCGGTGCCGATGGAACAATCATGTGGTTCTTGCTTTGAAAGAAGTCGAGGAATTGCTGGCGGATTTGTTTTGAAGTCATTTTTATAATATAGACATGTGGATTGTAACAATGTTTGCCCCTGACAGCAGTGAAAAGCTTCTTGTTTTAAAAGCTATTTTTTGCTGCGGATGCGGAGCGACCAACGGAAGCTCGCGAAGCCGGATGCAAAAAAAGCTTTTATAGCAAGAACTTGTAACGTATGGCAGGAAACAGGCACTGAAATATAAAGCAGCAAATTGCAGTAAAATTCTTAGATTTGCTTTGCCAACATTTCAATTATCCCCGTTTTGCCTGGCAAAAATAGGATTTTTTTAATAAGCAGAGAGCACATGAAAAAGGTAAAATATTACTACGATCCGGAGAGCTTAGCGTATAGGAAAATCAAGTATAAGAAGAGCACGAAGCTTGCGTATGCTGGACTTTTTCTTTTGGCATCGGCACTTTTTGGGTTTTTATGTTTTATAGCTGTTTTAAATACGCCTTATTTTGAGACTCCAAAAGACAGGTTATTGACGCGTGAGAATGAACATCTAAAACTTCAGTACGCGCTTCTTGACAAAAAAATGGACCAGATCGACAAGGTTCTGGCCAACATTGCGGAGCGCGACAACAATCTTTACAGGACGTACTTTAACTCGGCTGCGATTCCGGATGAACAGCGTAAAGCAGGTTTTGGCGGCGTGAACAGATATAGTGAACTTGAAGGTTTTAATAATTCTGAGCTTGTCATTAATACTTCACGACGAGTTGATGTGATTTCAAAAGAGCTTGTGATTCAGTCGCGGTCGCTTGATGAAATTATTAAGCTCGCGAACGAGAAGAGCAAATTATTGTCTGCGATTCCCGCGATTCAGCCGGTTCGGAATGAGAATCTGAAAGCGATTGCATCGGGTTTTGGTTATAGAAGTGACCCTTTTACAAAAGTTCGGAAGTTTCATGAAGGAATGGATTTTTCGGCAAAAACCGGAACTCCGATATACGCGTCTGGCGATGGCGTCGTGACTAAAGCCGACAATACAGCTTCGGGTTATGGAAATCATATTGTGATCAATCATGGTTTTGGATATGAAACTTTGTACGGACATTTGAGCAAATACAAAGTAAAACGTGGACAACGGGTGAAGCGTGGCGATGTCATCGGATATGTTGGAAGCACTGGCCGAAGCGAAGCGCCGCACTTGCATTATGAGGTACACAAAGGTGGAAAAGTGGTGAATCCATTAAATTTTTATTACGGAAATATATCTGCTGAAGAATACATTGAAATTGCTAAATTAGCCAATCAGGAAAATCAATCTCTCGATTAATGCAGATAGAATTATCGCCCGACAAAAGGTACTACAGCATTGGCGAAATCGCAAAAGCTTTTTCGGTCAACGCATCGCTGATACGTTTTTGGGATAAGGAATTTGATATTTTAAAACCAAAAAAGAACGCGAAAGGCAACAGGATGTTTACGCCTGAAGATGTAAAGAACCTTCAGTTGATCTATCACCTTGTAAAAGAACGCGGATTTACACTTGAAGGTGCGAAAGTGCATTTGAAGCAGGGACAAAAGAAGACTCTTGACAGATATGAAATCATCAGCAAACTTGAAGCAATCAAAAAACAGCTAACAAACATTAAAAACGAATTATAACCAACAACTAAACAATTAATTAAAATGAGAAAATATCTTCCTTGGATTATCATCGGCGGCGTAGTACTTATCCTTTTTTTATGGGTAAAATCAATTAATAACACTGCGGTGAATTTAAATCAGGGTGTTGAACAATCATGGGGTGATGTTCAGACGGCTTACCAACGAAGGAACGATTTGATCGGAAATCTTGTTAACACGGTTAAAGGTGCGGCAGAATTCGAAAAATCGACTTTAACTGCGGTAATTGAAGCCCGTGCGAAAGCAACCTCAGTTCAAATTGATCCGGCTAATATTACGCCTGAACAACTTGCTGCTTTTAACACTGCTCAAAGCGGCGTTTCGTCAAGCTTAGGAAGATTATTGGTCAGCGTTGAGCGTTATCCTGAATTAAAAGCAAATCAAAACTTTTTGAAACTGCAGGATGAACTTGCGAGCACAGAAAACCAGATCCTGACTTCAAGAACAAGGTTTAACGAAGCAGTAAGGCCGTACAATACACATATTTCGACTTTTCCGAACTCAATGTTTGCGGGAATGTTCGGCTTCCAGAAGAAATCTTACTTTGACGCTGTCGAAGGTGCTGACCGTCCTGTTGAAGTACAATTCTAATAAATTATGACATCTTTAAAAGGTGAGAAATTCCTGTCGCCAGAAGACGAGGAACAAGTCGTTGAAGCGATCCGTAAAGCCGAAAAAGAAACTTCGGGTGAGATTCGCGTGCACATTGAAAAGACGTGTCCTAGTAGTCCTTTAGCACGTGCCGGTGAAGTTTTCAACCTGCTGGCAATGGATGAGACCGAACTTCGCAATGGTGTGCTGATCTATGTTGCAACAGATGACCATTTGTTTTACATCTGTGGTGATAAAGGAATCAATGATGTTGTCGCTCCTGATTTTTGGGATTGTACAAAAGATGTAATGGCTTCACATTTTAAAAATCGTGACTTTAAGCAAGGCCTGATTGAAGGAATTCAGCGTGCGGGCGAACAATTAAGAAAACACTTTCCACCCATAGAGGGCGATAAAGACGAATTGACAAATGAAATTTCGAATGGTTAAAAGCAGGTTTTTAAATTTGACTTTCCTGCTGGCGACTTGCCTGCTTTTGTTCCAGAGTTCATATGCTCAGTTTAAGATACCTGAAAAACCTTCCTTTCAGACAAGTGTTTATGATTATGCAGAAATTTTAAGTGCCAATGAAAAGGCGGCGCTTGAAGAGAAGCTGGTCAGATATTCAGATTCGACTTCGACACAAATCGTCGTCGTGACGGTGCCGACTATAAATGGTGAAGACATCGGAATCCTCGCACCCAAATGGGGACATGAATGGGGCGTCGGACAGGCAAAGCAGGACAATGGTGTTTTTGTACTATTGGCTGAAAAGGAAAGAAAAATATGGATCTCGCCAGGTTACGGCGTTGAAGACAGGCTTACAGCCGGAATTACCGGTGAATTGGTGCGTAATGTTATATTGCCTGAGTTTCGCGAAGGAAGCTACTACAGCGGCCTCGACAAAGGAGCTGACGCAATATTCGATGTTCTAAAAGGCAAATATAAAGGCACAAGAAAATCGGAAGGCAAGGGCAAAGACCTGCCGATATTTCCGATAATACTGATCATCTTTTTTATCATTATGATCATTGCACGCAATAAACGTGGCGGTGGTCGCGGTGGTCGTGGTGGTGGCGGAATGGGATTGGGAGAAATCCTGATCTTGAGCAGTCTTGGCAGAGGTGGATTCGGTGGCGGAAGCGGATTCGGCGGATCGTCGGGAGGCGGTTTTGGCGGAGGCGGATTTGGCGGCGGATTCGGTGGCGGCGGCTTTAGTGGCGGTGGCGCCGGCGGTGGCTGGTAAAGTTAATTATACATAGAACGCAGTTCGCTCGGTCTATATTCGTTCTTACCTAATGTTTGGATAATTTAATAATGAACTCTTATGAAAACGATCTTCACTATATTATTTTTCGTTTCAAGTTTCACATTAATAGCTCAATCAGATAATGTCGCTGGAGTTTATGATTTTTCAATGGGCGGTGACGATTCGAAGTTCGACTACAAACTGACGCTTAATCCCGATGGGACATTCTTCTTCAGCTACTATTCGTATATCAAAAATGGAATCCCACCTGAGAAAAAAAAATCCGCACAAGGGAAATGGACAGTTGACAAAAACGTAGTCACTTTTTTCTCATCTAAGCAATTAGACGCAGACAATAAAGAGATTTTAGATTTCACAAATACGAAAGCAAGATTTATAACCAAATCTCCGCGTAACAAAACTGACCAGGTGATTAAAACGCGGTTACAATTTCTCGAATCGGATATTCCCTGGATGAGTACGATTGAAATGTTTAAGATTTAGTCGTTTGACGTTTTAGACGGATTCTGTACCAATAAATTCCGCTGATCACAAGTAGTATGGTATTGGGAATTACCATGACTCCGAAATAACCATAAAGTAAAAAGATCAGGTCGATCTTGTCATCTCCATTTACACAACCTACGTTGGCATTCAAGTAATCGTAAACGAAGTAAACTACACCATTTGTCACCGTATAAAATAAAATCGGCTGCAAAGTGAAAAACCTGTACCATTTCCATGTTCTAAAAAGCACTAATGGAACAATGTATGGGGCTAAAATGATTACAAGAAAAGCAACCGCTACGTTGGCACATTCCATAGCTAATAAAATTAATCCACAAACCACATATTATCGCTCTTCTTCTTTCCTCCGAATTTTTCAAGTTTATATGTCAGTGAAAACATCACATACTGCTGAAGCACGATATTCTCCTCATCACGGATATTTGTTGCAGAGATTGTTCTTGTAGCACTTTGGTTCTGATTTAGCACATCATAAACTTTGACCTTTGCCAGTAGTTTTTCCTTAAAAAAGTTATAGCCTAAACTGGTGTTCCACAGATAGAAGTCTTTCTTGAAACCATCAGCGATATTTGAGTTGTAGGTATATCCGAAGTCATTTCCGAACACGAGGTTCTTTGGCCAGTAGGTCGTTGTCTGCAAATTAAATTTATGGACCACATTCGAAATCTCATCTTCTACGAAATTTGTGTAATTGGTATTATCGAACGCCAGGCTGTATGTAGGGTGTATTGACAGCAATTCACCATAATCATAGGTGAAGTTGATCTTTGGCGTCAGGCCAATTGAGTTTGACTCATACATTTCACCTTCAATAAAACCCTGGCTGCGGTTAAGGTAGGCGGTAAGTCCAACTCCAAATTTATAACTGTGCGCTTCTCGTTTTTTTGATTTATTCCAATTACCGCCAAACCATCCGTAATAGTTCCCGGACACATTCTCATATGTGGTTGTAGCCCTTCTGCTGTCGTCGTATGTAACAAAACTAACAACCTGGTCATCATAGTAATATCCACCTGCATAAATGCTGTAACCTGATTTGGTAGCGTAGTCATAATTACGGTAACTGAGATATCCATATTGACTTGTACTTGGATCAAGCTCAGGGTTTCCGATGATTGTGTTAAGCGGATTTGAAATGTCAATAAATGGTAAAACCTCACGTGGAGCCGGATAGTTTATATCATAGTTGTAATGTCCGAAGAGGCTTTTTGACTTGCTTATCCTGTAACTCACATAACCATTTGCCGATGGCAGCAGGTAAACTTTGTTGAACTTCACATTTCCGTCCACATAAAGCATCTCATTTTCAAAACGCGTGATATTTGTACCAAGCTGTATCTGTCCATTGAACTTGCTTTTGTTCACCTGGATGCTTACTTGTGGATTCCATGTAGAAGTTCCGGAACTTAAATGACTTGTCAACAGTTCGTTTACATCTGAATACTGCTGCGTCACAGGATCAAAATCCGACGTCAGCCTGTTCTGGATCATTGCATTCATTCTATAGTCAATCTCAAGACCAATGCTTAGTGAATCCTGTAATGGTTCCTGCCATTTAAAAGATGCAGAGTAATTATCGGTAGTATTTCGGTCAAAGCGCCGCTGATTTCGATTTTCCTCTGTCACGACATCAGGCTCGCCTGGTACCTCAGAATTATTAAAAAATCTCGTGTTTGAAATATTAAGGTTATTCACCTCATCTCTGTCATTCTCATTGTTGAAAGATACCGTCATACTCCTGCCCTTTCTTTTGAAAGCCTTCCATAAATACAGGCTGCTGGAGAATTGGTTGTTCTCACTGTCGTTGGTGTATATTCCGTTGTTTTGATTCAGCACTTCGTTTTGATCATCATACGAAAACGAATCCGAAGTACTGTCCGATCGTGATAAAGCTTTTGTAAATTTCGGGCTAAATCCAATTGTCATAGTTGAATCGATCTGCCACTCAAAGTCTGTATTGAAGTTATGTCCACCACGGAACGAATTACTTTCAGATGAGGATTCTGTCGTAAAGTTGCCCTCGGGAAGCAGGTTGATCTGCTTTGATCGGTTTACATTATGCGAATCCGCATCATTGTAGAAATAGCTTCCATTGGCGTTAAAGCCTTTAAACCATTGGTCGGCATAATTTAAACCCGCCATATTTGATTGCGTGATTCCCCTTCCGCCGCCAAACGTCATCCCATTGATCCCAAAACTGCCGTCATCCGAAGTGTATATCGATGAATTCCGCCCGCCACCCATACTGTCAAAGATCTCATTAATTGAGAATCCCGTCGAATTAATATTATTGGACGATGCCAGCACACTTAACTTACGTTCACCTTTAAAATAATTGACTAAAAAACTACTTTCATAGCGATCGTCTGTCCCGTAACCACCCATAAATTTACCGAAGAAACCTTTGTTCTTATCCTCGTCGATCGTGAGGTTGATACTTGCGTTATTCGATGATGATGCCTGTCCCGACGCCTCTTCCACTTTAGTTTTGGTATCCGTAACCTGAACTTTATTGATGATATCCGATGGCAGGTTCTGAAGTGCGATCTTACCATCTTTATCAAAGAACGGCTTGCCATTCACAAGGATTTGGTTGACTTCTTTTCCATTAACAGTTATCTTACCTTCAGCATCGATCTCCACACCGGGAAGTTGTTTCAGAAGTGCTTCGACATTCGCATCAGGTCGAAGCTTAAACGATGACGCGTTAAATTCTAAAGTATCGTTCTTTATTCTTACCGGCGGTGCTTCGGATGTGATAACGACCTCGTCAAGCGCGTTCTCGTTCTCCGCCAGCGGAAGAGTTCCAAAGTCGCGGTCTTCGGTTATGCTTTCGGCACGCAGCTTAAATTCCCTAAACCCAACGTAAGATGCTTTAAGAAAAACCGGTTTGGTTATTTTGCTGGTTTTGATCCGGAAGCCTCCATTTTTATCTGTAATCGTGTAATCAACCATCGTCGAATCGGAAACTGCGGTCAGATAAACTGTAGCCGCTTCTAATGGCGCGCCTGTTGATTTGTCAGTAACCTTTCCGGAAATGGAGATAGATTGTGAAATAGAAGAATAAGAAAGTAACAGAAGAATCACCGTTGTCAGAAACTTCATCATAATTGTTTGTTGGTTTTTATATAAACAGCTAAATAACAATTTTAGTATTACAAGTAAAAAGACGCGTTATTTTTTTTTGGCGGCTCCGCAGGACCGGGCTGTTCGCTGCCATCTCCTTGACAGGAGGATGTTCGCTGCCATCCCTGCCGCAGATTTTCGTATCGTTCAACACTCTGCATAAAAAAAGCCGCAACTTTCGCTACGGCTCACAAACATGAAAACTTAATTTTAATTAATATTGATCTTCTTGGTGAACGTTCCATTTGAAGAGTAGATTTTGATAATGTAATTTCCAGCCGAGACATTTAAATTCTCCAGTTGGATCATCTTGTCATTTATGTTCACCGGCCATGAAGCCTGTAGCTGGCCAAGTGTATTGATCAGTTGCACAGACGAAATCTGCAATTGCGACAGATTTTGAATCGAAACCGAACCATTTTTTGCAGCCACTGCAACAACAGCCGGCTGTTCAATCATTCTAGCAGTAGCAGGAACTGAAAAACGGATCGAAAAACGATCATCAAATGTTCCTTCACCCAGATCGATTGAAGCATCTGCAGATTTTAGATTATGATATTTGCCAGTTTCAGAGTCGAACAGATAGACTGCCTCATCGTCCTCAAAATTCTCGGTCGAATCTAATCCAATTGTGACAACTCCCGGTTGTGCAACTTTAACTGCAAGAGGAATTGATGCAAGTGCGTCAAAATCACCTTTCGCCTGGATAACCAGTTTTTGTCCATTTAGTGGAAAGTACATATCATCAGCCTGAGTGTCTATTTGAACGGCATCATATCCGTTGTCAAACGAATCTGTTGCGACGTCACCCATAAACCCCAGTAGAAGCTGTCTTTTGGCTTCTGAAAGATCCGTACCGAAACTTAAACGTAATTTTTTATTTTCAAAGACAACTTCCGAAGTACGGAACATAGTTGTCGCTTCTGCTTCGTTTTCCTTTACAAAGGCGCGTTGCGTATTGTTGAATACAATTGAGCCGCCGGTCTGGCTTCCAAATACAAGAAAACCTTGTCCTACCGCTATATATCTTTTTGGCAAATGGCTGCTCGAGCCCGAAGTGCTGATTCCGGCCGGACTAACAGGTGGTGTCGCTCCGGTTTTGGTCAGTGTGGCATATCCGCCCTCGTAATTTGCGGTGATATGGCTGGAGTTGCTTGTGTACTGCTCCCAGAAATACAAAGTGCCCGTTGTGCTTGCGGAATTATCCTCAATGAATGCATACGCATCAAGTGCGCTCGGATAAGGATTGCCGGTAAGATTTATATTTCCTGCTGAAACATTGCTCGAAAATGAACCATCGTTAGGTTTGCCAACAAAGGTATATTTCTGCTTAGGCGCTGAACCACCGGGGCCTTTTAAAGTAAACCCCTGCCCTGCCGACAATGCTCCATTCGGACCAACAAAAGACCAGTTGGAACTTCCGTTTGGAAGATTTTGATATTTGTTGATCCAATATGTCGATAATGTGATCGGACTTGTGGGTGAACCATTGATGGCTGATGTCCATGTTATGTTTTGTGGATTCTGTGAATTTGTACCATCTTTCAATACAGAGTCAACAGTATAATTATTGCCCGCACCAACCGGTGATGACCAATAATTATAGCTGAATTTATTTGACTGCCCTTGCTGATCGATCCAAAG
>DASWND010000011.1:0-10652 GCA_036399435.1 Flavobacterium sp. | reverse complement strand
AGATTTCCGTCAGCAGAAAAGACACCACGTCGATGATTACGATCGAAACATTCCTTAATGGGGAATATTTGAATTCGTATTGGGCTGATGGTTTAATAATAGCAACGCCAACCGGGTCAACCGGTTACTCGATGAGTTGCGGTGGACCAATATTGACGCCGGATGTCAAGAGCCTCGTCATAACTCCAATTGCGCCGCATAACCTGAATGCGCGTCCGCTTGTGATTCCGGACAAAACCGAAATTCGATTAAAAGTATCAGGGCGGGAAGAACAATATCTTGTATCGTTGGATTCGCGAATCGCGTCTGTTCGCAATGAAGCGCATCTGACGATCAAAAAAACACCATTTAAAATAAATATGGTCGAAATTTCGGACGAAACTTTTTTGAAGACCTTGCGCAACAAACTACATTGGGGCGAAGACAAACGGAATTAACTTTTTCTGCACACGTCATACTATATCAATGGTTATTGTCGTTTCGTTTAAGTCGGTTTTAAACCGCGACATTTTGTACACTAACCAGTAACGATATAATTTCATAGAAATACTACATTCATGCCTGTTTCGTAGTCTTAATTATTATATTTGCACGCTATTTTCAAATCAATGAACAGGATTATTGTCTTATTCTTTTGCTTTTTTGGCCTTAACACTGTTAGTGCACAAATACATGAGATTGGCGTTTTCCTTGGCGGCAGTAATTATATTGGTGAAGTTGGCGAAATGACGCATGTAGCGCCAAATGACATTGCCTTCGGATTGTTGTACAAATGGAACCGCAGTCCGCGTCATGCCTGGAGGGCTTCTTTGACACAAGCAAAGATTTCAGCTAGTGACCTTGATGCGAAATCGACATCCAGACAGACTCGCGGCTATCAGTTTGAAAACACCGTGACCGAGATTTCGGTGGGAATGGAGTTTAATTTTTTGAATTTTAACTTACACGAATTGCACAGGACCGTCACACCGTATATTTATACCGGCATAAGTTATTTCGCTTATGATGAGTTGTATTTTATTGACGGTGAAACCCGTATCGACTATAAAGAAGGTGCTCCCGCCATTCCAATGATTGTTGGTATCAAGAGCAACATCTTGCCAAGTTTGATATTGGGATTTGAAGTTGGTGCGCGCTATACATTTACTGATAACCTGGATGGTAGCAACCCAAAAAACGAGAACCTGCAACCGTTGCAGTTTGGAAATATAAATAGTAAAGACTGGTATGTTTTTACAGGATTGACACTCACCTACACCTTTGGTGAAAAACCGTGCTATTGCGCTGATTAAAATGGATTTAACCGAAAGTATAAATAAAGATAACCTGCCGCGACACGTGGCGATCATCATGGATGGCAATGGCCGCTGGGCTAAACAGCAAGGTATGATGCGGGTATTTGGACATGAAAATGGTGCAAAATCGGTGCGTATTACTGTTGAAGCGTGTGCTAAGATGGGAATCGAAAATCTTACTTTATATGCCTTCTCGACAGAGAATTGGAACCGTCCTAAATATGAAGTGGATACTTTAATGAAATTGCTGATCAGTCACCTGAAAAGTGAAACGGACAGGCTGCATGAAAACGACATCCGCTTGAATACTATTGGCAATTTGGACCTCCTTCCGAAAACTGCTCAAAAAGAACTTCAATACGTTATAAACAAGACCAAAGACAACAAAAGAATGGTGCTGACTGTAGCCTTAAGTTACGGCTCCAGAGAGGAAATTATCAGTGCTGTAAAGGACATCGCGGGCAAAGTTAAAAATAATATAATTTCAATTGATGGTATTGACGAATCAATTATTAATCAGCATCTTTACACGCAAAATTTACCGGACGTAGATTTAGTGATAAGAACCAGTGGCGAGCACAGGATCAGCAACTTCTTATTATGGCAAATTGCCTATGCGGAGCTCTATTTTACCGATGTTTTATGGCCTGATTTTAAAGAGGAAGATTTACAGTTAGCCATCATCAGTTACCAGAAGAGAGAACGCAGATTCGGAAAAACCAGTGAACAAATTAAATAAATTTTTAGTGTTACAAACAAACATCAGAATAGCTCTTACCATATTGATTTTCGGAAGTGTATTCCATTTAAAAGCCCAGGACAGATTGCCTTTCGACCAGGGTCAAAAATATATTTTAGCCGACGTTAAAGTAACCGGCAAGATCAGCTTCAATGAACAAACCGTTGTAACATTTACAGGGCTTCAAAAAGGACAGGAAATAGTAGTTCCGGGTGAGCAGATTACCAATGCGGTGAAGAAACTTGGTAAACTCGGACTTTTTAGCGACATTGATTTTTATGTCGACCGGATTGCAGGTGACAGTATCTGGCTTGAGCTGAATATTACCGAACTTCCGAAACTTAACGAAGTCAAATTCACCGGCGTTAAAAAGAATAAGACCGAGGAACTAATTAAGGAAAATGCATTGACAAAAGGTAAAGTTGTCAATGAAAACTTAATCACCACTACCCGCAATTATATCGAGAACAAATATCGCAAAGACGGCTACTACAACGCGAAAGTAAATGTGCGGACCGTTGAAGATACAACCGCCGGCAATTATATTAATATGTTGGTTGCAATTGATAAGGGTAAAAAGATCAAGATTAAAGATATTGAGTTCACAGGCAACGAAATAATGACGGATGGCAAACTGCGCCGTGCGATGAAAAACACGAAGCAGGTCAACTTTCTACGGGTTCTGAAGTCATCGAAATTTATTCGCGCCGAGTACGAGGCTGACTTAAGTAAAGTATTAGATAAATATAAAGAGAAAGGCTATCGCGATGCACGTATTGTGTCTGACTCCGTGATTTTCCTGAAGGACAAAAACAAATTGTCAATTAAAATTGATCTTGAAGAGGGTCGCAAATACTACTTCGGCGACATCACCTTCCTTGGAAATACCGTTTATTCAGACGAAGTTTTACGTAGGATTATCGGCGTCAAAAAAGGCGATGTCTACAACGGCGTGTTATTGGAACAACGGATTGCAGACAAAACCAAACCAGACGGTGACGATATTACGAATCTTTACCAAAACAACGGTTACCTGTTTTCAAACATCAACCCGATCGAGGTGCGGACGGCTAACGACACAATCGACTTTGAAATCCGAGTTGTAGAAGGCCCGCTGGCATACTTCAACAAAATAACTGTTGTTGGAAACGATAAAACTCATGACCGGGTAATATACCGCGAATTAATGACCAAACCTGGCCAAAAATATAGCAAAGAAGACTTGGTTCGTACGGTCCGTGATTTGGGTCAGTTGGGTTATTTTGATCCTGAAGCAATTGATCCAAAGTTTAAAAATGTTGATCCTGCTGCTGGAACCGTCGACATTGAATACAATTTGGTTGAAAAAGGGTCGAGCCAAATCGAATTGCAAGGTGGTTATGGCGGGGGCGGATTTATCGGAACACTCGGCCTTTCGTTCAACAACTTCTCAATGCGTAATTTGTTCAATAAAGAAGCTTACGATCCGTTACCAATGGGTGATGGACAGAAAGTCTCCTTAAGGTTGCAGGGAAGTTCGTATTTCCAGACTTACAGTGCTTCATTTTCAGAACCGTGGTTTGGCGGAAAGAAACCTGTTCAGTTTAGCACTTCGTTTTCGCATAGCAAGCAGTTCCTGAACAATTTCCAGACAAATAACGTTGATCGTTCTAAAAGCTTCAATATCACATCGTTGTCTGTTGGGATTGCAAAAAGGCTGACAGTGCCGGATAACTTCTTTGTGTTGTCGCAAGCGGCGAGTTTCCAATACTATGATTTGAATAATTATAATACAGGCTTGTTTACGTTTGGTAACGGATCTTCCCGCAATCTTGCGTACACGATCGGACTAAGCAGAAACAACAAAGGCTCCAATCCTATTTTTCCGACCTATGGTTCTGAATTTAGTATTACCGCTAAGTTTACTCCGCCATACTCGTTATTGAATGGCATCGATTATGGTGATCTTGAAAATCAGAAAGATTATAAGTTAAGAAATACAGGCCCAGATTACTATGAGGCCGACGGAACTCTTGTTCCAAATGGCGCATTGATTGACGCAGCGGGTGGCAATTTTGTGGACGAAGACAATTGGGAGTTGGCGGCTGTAGATCGGGCTAAGGTTGACCAGAAGAAGTTCGACTGGCTGGAATACTACAAAATTAAGTTCAAAGCAGATTGGTATACCAAAATTTATGGTAAATTAGTTCTTCGTACATCGGGTGAGTTTGGGTTCTTAGGTGCTTATAATCAAGAACGTGGCTTAGTTCCTTTTGAAAGGTTTTTTGTTGGTGGTGATGGATTGGCAAACTTTGCGTTGGACGGCCGGGAAGTGATTCAGCTTCGAGGATATCCAAATCAATCCTTGTCATCAGTAGATGGAGGAACAATCTATAACAAGTTTTCACTGGAATTGAGATATCCGATATCAATGGCATCCGCGGCGTCTATTTATATACTGTCGTTCGCTGAAGCCGGAGCATCGTACAACAATTTTAAAGAATATAATCCGTTTGTATTGCAGCGTTCTGCCGGATTTGGATTAAGGATATTTATGCCTGCTTTCGGTTTATTGGGAATCGACTTTGCGCATGGTTTCGATCCGCTTCCTGGTTTAACGCAGAAGAATGGTTGGGAAACGCATTTTATCATCGGCCAGCAATTTTAGATTGGCACGGTATTTTCTAAAGCAATTTTAGGTTATGAAAAAACATTTTTTATTTCTGCTAATGTTCACGGCTGCAAGTTTTACGGCCAACGCACAATCCCGCGGGGTCAAAATCGGTTTTATTGACATGGAGTATATCCTTCAAAATGTTCCCGATTATGCCGAAGCTAAAAATCAACTGGAGCTGAAAGCCCAGAAATGGAAACAGGAAGTTGAGGCAAAGCGAACTGAAATCAATAAATTAAAAGACGATTTAAAGACCGAGAGGGTTTTACTGACAAAAGAACTTCTTGAGGAGCGCGAAGAGGAAATAGCTTTTCAGGAAAATGAATTGTCAGAATACCAACAAAAACGTTTTGGTCCGACCGGGGATTTGATGTCGCAAAAAGCAGTTCTTGTGAAGCCAATCCAGGATCAGGTTTTTACTGCAGCTCAGGATATAGCCGAAGCTCAGAAATATGATTTTATCTTTGATAAGTCGTCAGATTTGACGATGCTGTTTGCAGCGAAAAGATTTGATATTAGTGATCGTGTTGTAAGAGCAATTACGAGGTCAGCCAAAAGAGACCAGTTAAGCAAAAAACAACTAAAGGAAGAAGAAGCACGGGAAGCCAAAGAAGATATGGTTGACGACAATCCAGCCTTAGCTGAAAGACAGAAAGTGCTGGATGAAAAGAAAGCAGCTCGCGAGAAATTGATTGAAGATAGAAAAGTAGCTGCCGAAGAACGTAAACAAGCCGCCGCAGACAAACGTCAGAAACTGATTGATGAACGCACAGCACAGAAAAATGGCACTACTGTTCCTGCAACCACCGAAGATACCGAAGGCGCTGAAGAAAAGCCCGCAGAAACAGAAAATAAAGAAACTACTGCTACAGATGATGCCGAAGACGTAAGAGCTAAAGCTGCCGCAGACAAAGCTCAAAAGCTGGCTGAACGCAAACAGGCTCTTGAGGATCGAAGAAAGAAAATTCTTGAAGATCGAGAAGCTGCCAAGAAAGCAAAAGAAAATAAAACAGACTAAAACAATAATTAATTAATTCTTTAAAATGATGAAACAATTGAAATCTTTACTAATAGCTGCCGTAGTTTTCCTAGGTGTAAGTCAGGCTGCAAATGCACAGGCTAAAACCGCTCACGTAGATGTTAGTGATATTATGGGGAAGATGCCCGCAATGCTTGACGCTCAAAAACAACTTGAAAAACTGAGCGCTACTTATGATACCGAATATAAAACAATGGTTGATGAGTTCCAAAATAAAGTGAGAAAGTACGAACAAGAAGCTACTACAGTTACTGAACAATTGAACGCAGACCGTTCTAAAGAAGTACAGGATATGCAAAAGAGAATTGTTGATTACAGAGACAACGCTCAAAAAGAATTGCAAAAGAAAGAAACTGATTTGGTTAAGCCCCTTATGGATCGCGTTAAAGCATCTATTGAAAAAGTAGGTAAAGCTAAAGGTTACCAATACGTAATAAACGGTGCTGATTTATTGTTGGCCGATGGTCCAAACATAACTGCCGATGTTAAGAAGGATTTAGGATTCTAAGATATTCCTTCCTGATATAAACTGCTCAACAATGTTGAGCAGTTTTTTTTTTACATTTGTTTAATGCTGTAAATGCAGCTGAAACCATATGACAAACAACAACGCCATTGGGCTTTTTGATTCAGGCATTGGCGGAACTTCTATATGGAGAGAGATAAGACAACTTCTGCCATCTGAGGACACGATTTATTTAGCAGACAGCAAAAATGCCCCCTACGGCCTTAAATCGCAAGATGAAATCATTGCGCTCAGTATTAAAAATACGGAATTGCTACTATCGCACAATTGCAAACTCATTGTCGTCGCATGCAATACAGCGACTACAAATGCAATACAGGAACTTCGTCATAGGTATGATGTGCCTTTCGTGGGAATTGAGCCCGCAATCAAGCCTGCTGCACATTCGTCAAAAACTCAAAACGTTGGAATCCTGGCAACCAAAGGAACCCTTAGCAGCGCGCTTTTTAGCACTGCGCTCCAATCATATGGTAACACGAAATTCATCGAGCAAATCGGACACGGATTGGTTGAACTGATTGAAAGTGGTAAGCTTGAGTCACCTGAAATGACAGCTTTACTTCATCAGTACCTCGAACCTATGGTCGCTGCGGGGATAGACCACCTCGTTCTGGGATGCAGTCATTATCCGTACTTGATTCCGCAAATTCGAACGTTGCTTCCAGCGCATATTGAAATTATTGATTCGGGGGAGGCTGTTGCAAAGCAAACGCAACGTCTGTTACTTGAAAAGGTGGGAATGCATGAATCAGGAAATGGTCATTCAGTTTTTTTTACAAACATCGACCCGTCGGTACTAACTGACATTTTAGGCAGAAAGTATCTTGTGCAGCAACGCAATTTTTAGTTTTCGGGCTTAAACCAACCGGAGTACATCACGTAATTGTTTGATATCCGCTCTATCTCGCCGGCGAAATCAGACTCATCAATTTCTTTGACCTTTTTTGCAGGGACACCAGCGTAGATTGAACCTGGTTCTACTACGGTATTTTGTGTTATGACAGCTCCTGCGGCAATAATGGAATTACTGCCAATGACACAGTTATCCATAATAATGGAACCCATGCCAATTAAGACATTGTCGTGGACAGTACAGCCGTGGACGATGGCGTTATGACCAATTGATACATTGTTGCCAATGGTGGTCGGATGCTTTTGATAAGTACAGTGAATGATGGCACCGTCCTGGATGTTGACTTTGTTACCAATTTTTATGAAGTGTACATCACCCCGAACAACCGCATTAAACCACACGCTGCATTCCGATCCGAAAGAAACGTCGCCCACAATTGTAGCATTCTCTGCAACAAAGCAGTCTTCCGGAATATTAGGCGATCGGCCATTAACAGATTTTACTATCATAGTACAAAAAAAGGTCCCGAAAATATCGGGACCAGTTATAAAGATTTAGTTAATTGCTGGACAATTACAGTGGTAACGTTCCCGCTTACAGAACAAATTCACACCCAATGTTATTTGGTGGTACCCGCCATTGTCGAACTTAACCGCCCCCGTAACGTGTGAATAAGTATAAGCGAACATGAAGTTCTTATAATTAACGCCGATCAGCGGAGTGATATACTGCAAATTTTGCTCAGCAACACTGTTGTTTGAATCTACAAACTGTGCGCCATCGAGGCTTCTTCTATATGAAACACCTCCCCACAAAGTTCCAAAATCGAGTGCCTTGTAAACTTTTAGATTTACATCAATTGCTTTTTCTTTTGTTTGATCAACCATCTGAAACATCAATGACGGCTCCCACATTATATTTTCAGAATCACCAAACACATAACCCGCACTTAGCAACAACTTCCGAAGATTGTCAGATTCATACTCTGTGTAGATGTCACGACGTGTCTCGATAGCATTCTTTACAGTCAAATGAGCATAAAAATCAAGAAAGTTATACGATGCACCAATGTCAACATTAAAGTAAGAGTCCTTCTGAACGATTGTTCCGTCGATAATTGGATCCCAGTCTCCGGAGTCCATAAAGTCCGTTTCATCCAGTGAACTTTGTATTAAACCCACGCTCATACCAAAAGACAGCTGGTTCAAATCAATCTCATCTCGTGAAAATCTGATGTGGTGAGCATATGTAAGCTTTGCCCCTTTTTGAGAATGATAACCGTTTTTATCATTGAAAACAATCAATCCTGCACCAGATCTTTCTCCAATGCTTCCATTAATACTGGCTGTTTGCATCTGGGGTGCATCTTCTTGTCCCATCCACTGTGCTCTCCCCGTCAAGCGAACCTTGGCACAGTTTGCCGCACCGGCCATTGAGGGGTGTATTAAGTAATAATTATCTGAAAGGTAATCTGAGTAAACTGCGATGCCTTCTTGGGCAATTGTAAATTGTGATATAAAAAGTAATAATAATAAATACCTCTTGTTAAGATTCATGGGGCTTATCGTTTTAATGAGAAATGGGCTCTAAATTCTTTTGCGACTAGATCAGTGTCTGTGTAGGTAACCCTGAACCAGTAATCATCCGATGGAAGCATTTGGCCACTGAAGGTTCCATCCCATCCAAGGCCTTGCGGACTGATCTGTTTGAGCAGTTTTCCATAGCGGTCAAATATATAAATTTTTGCGGTGGCATCGCCTCGTAAAGAGAAAATATTCCACGTATCGTTTATGCCGTCACCATTCGGTGTAAAGAAGTGCGGATAGTTGATTGCCTCGATGTCGTCGATGATGATGTCCCCACACGAAGTGTTGTTCATATCGCGGACGGTCACAAAGTGTTTGCCCGGACCTACATTGGTGAATACACCGCCGTTGTCCACAAACGGACCGTAATCAAGCGCATAATGGTAGTTTCCGTATCCGGCAACAGTCATTGTCAAAGTCTGGGTATCCTCAAACGGGTTGCTGATCACCCAGCCCGGAGAGTTGGCGGCCTCCACTACGGCAGGGCCTGACCTGATGACTTCAAACTCGCGGATGAAACCGCAAAGCTGAGGGCTCGTACTGGTCACCATCACTGAATACAATCCAGGAAGGTTTGTACTGATCGTATGGCTTGGCAATACTTCCCCAGGCAGCGCAACCCCGTCAAGATACCATTGGTAGGTATAATCATCGGTGTCGTTGATGCTGCTGTTCAATGTCAGTCCGCTCAGGAATGCATCTGTTCCCCACTCCACGCAGATCGTGTTTCCACCGGTAGAGCTGGTGATGATGGTCATCGGAAGCGGCTCCACGGTAAGTGGGATCGCAACCGGGATCGAACGGCATCCGGTGGCGTTATTGGTCACTGTAGCCCAGACAAATCCTGTCGGGGATACAAATGCCGTCGGATCAGCAATCGTGGTATTGGATGCGGCGTCGGCTGCAGTCGCATAATACGTCACTGTATAATTTGCCGGTGCCTGCGTACCCAGTATATGGGCATCCATCGTAGGAAGATTGAACGTGCTGGTGTTGTTGTTCACCGAGGCAGCATCGGCGCACTGCACCATCGGGCTCGGGTCCACATCAGGATCGTAACCGTTGGCTGTTGCCCCTGCTTTCACTGTCAGTGTAATGACTCCTGCGGAATTCACGCAGCCGGTGTCGTTGTTGACAACGCGGACATAGATTGTGCCCGGAAGCGACTCATACATGTCTGGCAGCGGCGCATTGCCTGATGCGGCATCGGCGGCAGTGGCATGATAGGTAAAGGTGAAATCCTCTACCACTTGCGGTGTTCCTGCAACTACAAGTTCATTGGCATCACCCTGAAGATCGAAAATGGCAGTTCCATTGTTGTCGGCATCACAACCGTCCAGTGTAACCGGGGTATTGATGGCCGGCAGCGGGTTCACGATCAGTTCCTGGGCAACGATCACATAGCAATTGTTGCCTTCGAAATCGACCTCAGGGACTTTGTTCACCCTGATGTAGATCACGTCGTCGCCTGACTGGTGCGCCGTTGGATTTGCAATCGCGTTCTGAGGCACATTGGCATCTGCCTGGCTCAGGAAGTAGGTGAACGACAGGTTCGCCATATCCTCATCATTGGCTATGAAGCTCTCATTTTCTGTAAGGTCGAATATTTCCTGTCCGTCTGAGTTTTCATCGCACATCTCAAGTTCATGCCCACTCAGGTCCTCTATCGGTGTCGGCAACGGAATCACGCGGATGGTCATTGTCGTGAAGCTCCTGCAACCTGCGTTAGGGCTGGTCACGGCCACGAACAGTGTCTGCGCATTCACATTGCTCTGGAATGCCTGAGGAGTTGCAATCGCATTTTGGTTGGCCAATTGGTCGGCCTGTGTCAAAAAGAAAGCAACAGTATAGTTTCCTGCAGGTGGTGGTGTTCCAAGTATTTCTGCATTCTTGACAGTAAGGTCAAACGTCGCCGAAGGGGTATTGTTGTCGTCCTGGTTGTCATCACACATCGAATAAGC
>DASWND010000010.1:0-5029 GCA_036399435.1 Flavobacterium sp. | reverse complement strand
TCAGGATATACACGCCGCTGGAAAGCTGACGCACATCGAGAAGGTTAAGTGTGCTGCTGAATGATGCTCCCTGCTTGCCGGTTAGATCAAATATTGAATATCCATCTGCTGTGACTCCGTTTGGCAGTTGTATTTCAAGATCACTATTTGTTGGATTTGGAAAAACAGACATTGATTGTGAAGCGGCATGTTCATCAGCAGAAAGTACTAAGTGGCCGCTTACCCTTGCAACCCTGCTCCTGGAAACTCCGTTATAGCTGGCGAAATCACCTACCAGCAGGACACGTCCGTCAGGCTGGACCAGATGGTGCAAAACGATATTATCAGGTCCCATTCCGGGATGGAAAGAAGAATCGAATTCTCCGTCAGGACCCATTCTTGCAATTTTTTCAATTTCATTTCCATTGTAGCTTGAGAATAAGCCTGAAATCAGAAGTTGTCCGTCGGTTTGTTCTGTAATAGTCAAGACTCCATAATCAGCGCCTGACCCTGCATTGAAAGTGGTATCGATACTTCCATCGAGGTTCAGCCTTAAAATCCGGTTGAATGGCAGATTATTGTAGGATGTGAAATAGCCACCGACCACAATTTTACCATTGGACTGCATGTGCACGGCCTGAATCGGATAATCGGTACCGGCTCCAGTTTCGAAGGTGTTGTCGACGCTTCCGTCTGCGTTTATACGTACTAATTTATTGGTTCCATTGATGAGCATCTTGCCATCTTCGAGGAAGTTGATCTCTGTTACGCTTGTCAGTGGTGCATCTGAAACAAAAGTCTCGTCTAATGAGCCGTCAGCGTTGAGGCGTGCCAGTCCGTTTCGTGCTATCCAGTTGAAAGAGGTAAACATTCCTCCTACCATAATTTTTCCATCGGGAAGAAGATATGCGCACCAGATGTCGTCGTTTGCTCCGAATCCGGGGTTAAACGATGTATCAATTGATCCGTTTGGATTGAGACGGACGATGCGTTTTTGAGCAGTGTTGCTAAATACAGAGAATGCACCTGCAAGAATAATTTTATCATCCGGCTGCACGACAATTGACATAATGACATTGTTTGCGCCACTGCCGATGTTAAAGCTGGTGTCGATAGTTCCGTCGGGATGAAGCCTGGCTATTCTTTTTTTGTTAACGCCGTTGTAAGTCAAAAAGTCGCCGCCAATGATGATCTTCGAATCAGGTTGTACTGCAACCACCTGTACTGTGTTGTCTGCGCCAGATCCAGGCTGAAGAGTGGGATCCAAAACTCCATACTGTGCGAAAACTGAAACTTGTGCGAATAAAAGCAGGAATAAAATCGAGTACTTGTTCTTCATTTGTTGTGTTTTTAGTTGGTTTTTGGTTTAGGAAAATTTCAGAAAAAACCACCCTTGCGGGTGGATTTTGTCAAAACAAAAAAAACAATCAAACTCTACCCAAAATTTTTACTTCTTAATGAAAATGTTCGTGTAATATTTTTTCCCTGTTTCAGGATTAATGGTCACAGAAATACCGAAGTGTGTAAAATCGCCTTCAATAGTGTGCTTGTGCCCAGAACTGTTCAGCCACGCATTTAAGGCAGACTGTGGTGTATTAAAGTTGTACGCCACGTTTTCGTTCACTTTTACAGCACCAAGAACGTTGATGATGTTTTGTGAACGTTCCTGGAAATAGTCATGGTTTACAACATTATTTGAAATCATATACTCGTTGTGCTCCTCTGATTTGTAAGAGATGTGGTTAATTGTCTCAAGAGGATTTAATCCGAGGCTTACTCTGTAGTCGTTGATCAATCTCGCCAGTTCAAGTTCTGACGCGTTGTATTCATAATCCTGAATTAATTCAGCTTGAGCTGTGTTTTCTTCTGAATCTGATGAACAAGAGATCATTGTGAATACGAGGGCCAAAGGCAGCAGCGTACGAAGTAATTTTGCTTTCATAATTGTAGGTTAAGTTTAAAGTAGATTGTGGGGCAAACTTCTTTAAGGGTGATTGATTAAGATTAAAGTAGATTGTGGGGCAAACTTCTTTAATTGGGTAAGAACGTTGTTTGTTTTTGTTGAGTCAATATTACATCAAACACCGTTTAAGTGCCAAATAAAATCGATGAACTACATAAAAATATGTAAACTATAGGAATATTTCTTACATATTGACATAAAAAAAGCTGCCTGAAGAGCAGCTTGAAGAAATTGGGAAACATTCTACGGCGCCAGCCGCATCCTTTGCCAGCGATTGGAGTAATCGTACTTATACAAAATGCGATCGTGAAGGCGGTTTGGCCGGCCTTGCCAAAATTCAACAGCAAGCGGAAGTACACGATAGCCGCCCCAATGCGGTGGTCGTTGAATATTTTGATTTGAAGCTTCCTCTGCATATTGTTTTAGCAACATTTCAATTTCATTCCGGGAAGAGATTATAGAGCTTTGATCTGAAACAATAGCACCTAATCGGCTTCCTTCCGGCCTGCTGTTGAAATATGCATCGGATTCTTCTGCAGTTGTTTTTGAAGCGATTCCCTTAATGATTACTTGTCGTTCCGATGCCGGCCAGAAAAATGAAAGGCAAACGTTCGAATTTTCAGCTATTGCCCTACCCTTTTCTGAATTGTAATTTGTGTAAAATACAAATCCTGCAGGGCTAAATTCCTTGAGCAGCACGACCCGCGATTTCGGAAAACCATCAAGGCCAATGGTGGAAATTGTCATTGCATTCACTTCACCTGTTTCACCCTGTGCTTCGGTTTCGTGAAACCACTTTGAGAAAAGCGCAATTGGTTCATCCGGAATTTCACTTTCAATCAGCTGGCTTCTTTCGTAGGATTTGCGGTAATTTCCTAAATCTTTCATTTTGACAAATATTAAAATTGAAAACTTGTGCCATCATCGGCAAGCAGCACTTCAGGAAAAATTGTGGATGCTTCCTCTTTGAACAAAGATATATTGCTGTATCGCGTTGAATAGTGTCCGAGTACCAACGTTTTAACATTTGCAAGTTTTGCTATTGCCGCGGCTTGCTTTGCAGTGGAATGCATTGTCTTTTCAGCTAAAGTTTCTTCCGAATCTAAAAATGTCGATTCATGATAAAGGATATCACAGTTTTCTATGATCGGAACAATTGCTTCATTATACATTGTGTCTGAGCAAAAGGCGTAACTCTTCGGTTTTGGCGGATCAAAAGTCACTTGTCTGTTATAGATCACAGTCCCATCATCCAAAGTGACATCTTTTCCGAGCACAATATTTCGGTAATAGCACTTGTCAATATTAAAACTTTCAGCCGCTTCAACATTTAGTTTTCGATAACCTTCCTTTTCCTGGAACAAATAGCCATTGGCATAGATGCGGTGTTTTAATGGAATGGTGCTGACAATCACTTTATCGTCGTCAAAGACAATTTCACTTTCAACAGAATCCAGTTCTTTGAAATATAAGTTATATCCGGTATATGAGTTTGAATGTTTGAGCTGAACAAGGATTATCTCTTTGATGCCTTTTGGACCGATGACATGCAGATCAGCTGTCCGGTTTAACAGCATGAAAGTAGAGATCAATCCCACGAGGCCATACATGTGATCACCGTGCAAATGGGATATAAAAACGTGGCTGATCTTTGAAAACTTAACTTTATTCTTTCGTAGCTGAACCTGCGTCCCTTCGCCACAATCGATGAGGAACATCCGTCCATTTATTTCCAGCACTTGCGATGTCGGATTGGTAAATGTACGCGGAGTCGCGGCGTAACAGCCAAGAATGGTAAGGTTCATAATCGTAATCAGAAGCCGAGGTCGCGCTCGATTTCGTCCATTTCAATGATATCATGCGCCTCCAGAAGTGAAGGCACTACTACGATTGAAGATGGAACAGCATTATAATCAAGTTCAGGAACAACCAATACGAATGACTTCTTGTTTTTTCGATGGATTTTTGAAATCGTAACAAAGTTTTTGATGATCGGCATCGTCACATTTTTATCATGAGAGATATCAAGAATAAGGTTGTGATTTACAAATGAATGGTGCTCTTTCGTTACCTTTTCAAGGAAATTTTCTGCATCTCCCTGTGTATCACGAACGATAATAGTGTGGCCTTGTTCTTCAACTTTCATAGCAATTGGTTGTTATCGCTAAGATACTAAAGCTTTTTCAAACACCCTATTTTATCTTGGATGCCAGAAGATAAATGACAGCCATTCTGATGGCAACTCCATTTTCAACCTGATTGAGAATAAGTGATTGTTGTGAATCCGCAACATCGCTTGTAATCTCGACACCACGATTTATCGGGCCCGGATGCATGATTACGATCTCTTTATTCAAGGAATCTAAAAGTGCTTTATCAACTCCGTATTGCTGGGTATATTCCCTTACGGATGGAAAATAATTCACATCCATACGCTCGTTTTGAACACGAAGCATATTTGCTACATCACACCATTCTAATGCTTTACGTAAGTTAGGCTCAACCGTCACTCCAAGTGATTCTATAAATTTAGGAATCAGTGTTTTTGGTCCGCAGACTTTTACTTCTGCACCTTGCATCTTGAGCGCGAAAATATTAGAAAGCGCAACTCGGGAGTGAAGAATATCGCCAACAATAACAACTTTTTTTCCGGCTACTTCTCCAAGTTTTTCCCTGATCGAGTAGCTGTCAAGTAATGCCTGTGTCGGATGTTCATGTGCGCCATCGCCTGCATTAATAATACTTGCACTCACGTTGTTCGACAGAAAATGCGCCGCGCCGGCATGTGAATGCCTCATCACTACCATGTCGACTTTCATTGATAAAATATTGTTTACTGTGTCGATCAGTGTCTCTCCTTTTTTGACCGAAGATTGTGCCGCAGAAAAACTTATCACATCGGCTGAAAGCCTTTTTTGTGCAAGTTCGAATGAAAGCTTAGTACGTGTGCTGTTTTCGAAAAATATGTTGGCAATTGTGATGTCACGGAGCGAAGGAACCTTTTTGATCGGGCGGTTGATGACTTCCTTAAAATGATCTGCAGTTTCGAAGATCAGATCAATATCTCCTGCAGTAATGTATTTGATA
>DASWND010000009.1:0-59497 GCA_036399435.1 Flavobacterium sp. | reverse complement strand
TGATTTCTGGCTCTTTTCAAACATCTATTTTCTGTTTGATGGCATTGATGGCGGCATTCCCGAATTATTGGGTTGCTGCCCAGGTTTTGAAGGTGTACTCACCGGTGAACCTGCTTTTCCCGCTTTAGTCGTAGTCTTTTGCGATGCAGGCTGTATAGGCGATGCAGTTTTCGTTTTGTCGGTTTGCGCTTTAGGCTGCTGTGGTTTTGCTTGAGGAGCGGGTTGAACTACCTCGCGAACCGGCGGTGTAAACGGTAACTGATCAGTTACTGATGCTTCAACAAATTGGGGGTTGGTTAGATATGCGTCCAGATTTTTTTTCATCTGAACAATTTCATAGTTCTGTCCAGCAATGATAATTGGCGTATCGGCTACTTTGTATTCTTTGAACTCTTTTAGGATCGAAGCAATTCCCTTTGCATATTCCTCTGATTTTAATCCATGGATAACAATAAAATTATCATCTTCCGTATAAAGGTCAAAAGATGTTTTTACGTTAGGAAGCTGACGTTCTTTTATAAACTTGTCAACTTTTGCCTGAAGTGCTTTTGTTGCTTTATCTTCCGGACCTTTCGCACGATATAGAATTTTCCAGTTCGTAGTTGCGCTGCTGCTAAATTGCAGATTGGCAAGAGCTGGAATTGTAGTTCCTAATAGTAATTCTGCTTCCTTTCCTTCTGGAAGATTCGGATAGTTAAGAGCAACGAAATTAAGCGCTTTTTTGTATTCCTCAAGTCCTTTTAGCTTTCCGATCGTTCTGGCCTTCAGCAATTCGAATTTGGCCACTATTTCTTCTCCGGTATATTGATCGATAGCAGCTTCTGTATCGATAAGCAAGATCTTATAATCACCTGCTTCAAAACGTTTAAACAGTTGGTTATAGGCAGTCTCCGGAGTTAGCCCCGCTGTACTTCCTGAACCTGAGCTGCTTAAGATTTCAGCGTATCTTGAATCAGGATACTGACTGATGATTTGCTGCTTCATTGCTGTTGCCTGAGGCTCATCAATGATCTGGTAAATTTTGTAAAGGTGATACATTGATGGTAATATCAAACGTTCTTCAGCCCCTTTTACAAGTAACGTCTCAAGCTTGTCAGCTGCTCGTTGATATTCTTTAAATTTTTCCTTGTAAATAACGCCGAGCTGATAATATGCAAAATTTCTTTGCTTAGCCAGGCTGTCAAGAACAGTTGGATTAGTAGGAAGCGATTTTACATAATAATCGACTGTGTATCTTTCATCAATCGCAACATCTCCATTACTAGCTACATCAGAAGCGTCTGCTCCGCCTTTCGGTTGGTTATCTACAACTGCAGCTTGTCCGGGCGCAGTGATGATTCGCCAGTTGTTTTCGAGTGTCCTGTTACCCCAGTTTTTCGTAAACTCCAGCCTTCCATATGCAACAGTTGCCGGATTATAAAAATAGAAAGTTCCACTGCCTTGTCCTTGCGCCCGCGCAGGTTTCTTTGCGGCGGCAGCATCAGGTGAATTTCGTTGCGCACGTGAATCTGCCATATCACCTGCGGCAGCAGCGGCAGCCAGTTGCTCGCGGGCTTTATCTTCCTGTTTGCGTTTAAGTTCGTCTTCAGCTTTTAGCTTTTCAATAAATTCCTGATAATATGTAGTACGTTGCGACTCCGACATTGCCACGACATTCAGTATGCTGTCATTAGCCTGTGCGATAGCTTCGTATTTAATAACGTCATTTAGGTTTACACGCTTCTTTGTAATGGCTTTATGTTCACGTGATCGCGGGTTAATTTGAACAAGCGTACTGTCGTAATATTTTCCTGCAGTGGCGTATTTTGCTGTATTAAAATTGATGTCAGCTAGATTACGATAATTTGAACCGACCAGATAGGCATCCTGAGAATTAGATCGCAAAGATTTATTGTAATATTTGGTGGCCTGACTGTAATTTTTTTGTTTATCATAAAACAGACCCAGTTGGTGGTTTAACACATCTAAAAATGGACGGTTGTCACGATCTTCAAGTAGCTTTGTGTAATTTTCTACGAATGCAAGTGTGTCTCCCGTCTTAAAGTTGAATTGTGCAGATTGACGTGCGTGCGCCTGAATTACGTACATCCTCGGAGACTTCCTTTTCATATCGATTACATCCTGAAAAGCCACGAACGCACTGTCTTTCTCACCCATAGATTCATAAAGCTGGCCAAGAATAAACCTGTATCTGGCTTTTTCCTCATCGAGTTTGGTAAAATCAGTGGCGACTCTCAACTTTGCGATTGCACTGTCTTTTTCAGCAAGATTTAAAAATGCCTGCGCCAGAATTGCATTTGCATCAGCATAGATCTGATCTTTGAATTCAATTTCATCAAGAAGCTTTGTCAGGTTTTTAACAGCTAACGCATCATTTTCCATGCGGATGTTGGTTTTTTCACGCCAAACCTTTGCTTCATAAATCTTATCGCTGGTAGGATATTTATACAAAATGTAGTTGAAAGCTTCGAGTGCGGGAACAAAGCGTTGATCGTAGTAGCGAGCTTTTCCTAGCATCAAATGCGCTTCGTCCATCTGCGGGTTCTTTTCGGAAGCGCCGATGTTCATGGAGTGTTTTTGAATTGCCTTGATTGCTTTTTCTTCAGCACGTTCGAAGTTGGCATTACGCGCTTCACCGGGCATCATTGCCTCTTCGCTGGTCTGCATGCGTTCTATTGGAAGAATCTCCCAATAATTATCCTTGTAAGTGCCTTTTAATTCAATTAATCCGGCATCAAGCGCAAGTCCGCCATTATATAAGATATTATATTTCGTACTTAATGCATGGGAATTCCGCGATAGAAAGGAGTTTCTTCTCGTAGAACACGCAATCAAAAAGATGAAGAAACCTACCAGAAGAAGGTATTTGATGATGGTCTTTTTCAAGGTAAAACGTTTTAATCCTAAACTTTTAAAAGCTTGTTTTAGTATGTGACCGGTAAAAATACGTTTCTTTTCAATACGTTATATATATCGTCACCTTTTTGTGTAACCGATACTAGACAGCGAAGAACGCCTCAAGTTCTTTCAGCGTTTCCGACGATGTTTGAATGTCCTTTACAACAACGCCTTTGCTAAGTGCAACTATTCGATCACAAACCTCAACCGTGTGAACAAGGTCATGGCTTGAAACTAAGACCGTAACGGATGGATCCTGCGCAAGCTCTTTAATAACTTTTTTTAATCTGTTGACGGTGGTCGGATCAAGATTGGCAAACGGTTCATCGAGGATCACAATTTTTGGGTTGCCAATTAGTGTAGCTATAATACCGACTTTCTTCATATTACCTTTCGATAGGTCACGAAGATATTTCTTGCTGTTTAAAATCTCACCATTGAAAAATTCTTCATGCTTTAAAAGAAGCGCGTCGACTTCGCCTTTACGCTGTCCGCGAAGATCGCCGATGAAATAAAAATATTCTTCTGCAGTAAGATAGCCAATTAAAAAACTTTCATCAATAAACGCAGAGGTGAAAGGCTTCCACGCTTCACTTTTGTCTACACGAATTCCCCTGCTGCTGATATGGCCTTTAGTTGGCTCAATCAAATCTAAAAGCAAACTGAAGAACGTCGTTTTTCCCGCACCGTTGTTGCCGACAAGCCCGAAACTTTGCCCTTCAGGAATGTTGAGACTTTCAATATTTAATACGGTCGTCGCGCTATATGCTTTCGTAAGTCCTTCTACTTGTATCATGTTTTGATGCGATTATGAGTTATTCTGTTTGTATGCGTTGATGGTGCTGTATTTTTCCGCCTTGTATATTCGCTCGATCATTGTAAAAACCTTGTTTCTCAAGGCAAATCCTAAAACGCCGACAATTGCGACCAATATAATTCCGGTGTTTTGATCATAGATCAGCGCGCCTAAACCGTAGAGCAACATTGGAAGCAAAAGTTTAGGGATCGAGATCAGCATCGTCTTTATATTGAATGCTTTTTTGTCGCCAAACGCTCCTTTTGATGATTGAAGATCGATAGGCGTTTTGGTATAAGCTCCGCCTAACAGCACCAGATGTGAATTCACACCAATATTGTAAATCGCTCCAACAAGAATTGTCAGGTATACCTCAATTCCGTAATAGATGTAGAACGAAGCAAGGATCATTGATAATCCTGTCGCTATGACTATCAGCCACCATTTTGATGAAAGATATTCTTTGTACGGAATGTTCTGAGTCATCATAAGGCTGTAGTACGCGCTATCCCAGCTCGGAACAAATTGGCCGAACGTAAATAAGAATCCGCCCGTTACAAAAATACCCGCGAACATATGCATCCAGGCGTTGTTGTACACATCTATGCCTCCAGAAAAAAACAATAGTCCATAGAAAAGAAACAGTACGCTCATCAAAATCGTCATTTTCGAACGCTTGTTTCTTCTGATCATCCTGATGTCATTTTTGAGAAAAGTTCCGACAACACCAAAGCGGTTCAGCCATACATATTGTTCGGTTTTAGCTTCTTCTGCTTTTGAAGAAAGCCCGGTATCAAGATGGAGATTACTTTTAAAATATTTGAAGGTGACAACAAAGAGCGTGATCAGAATAAGAAACGGAATAATTGCCACCCACTTTTGTTGGAACATCCCATAGAAGAAATAGAAAGTATAATCTGTGATATCAAAATATCCATAGTACTGAAGTCCTGCAAGAAGCAGAACAACACCAATAAAGATGGCGAACAACGAATCTTTATTGTTAATCAGGATGTTCAGGAAATTGTTGATATATATTAAAGACATCATCCCCACATACCAGCAAATCACTCCCAAAACATCGTAACCTTCAATAAGCAGAACTATCGTGAAGGGAAGAAAGAAAAACCAGTGAATAAAATTGAAGAAAGAAATAATACTTTTTCCCAGCGCAAAATTGACAATAGTCGACTTATTGATCGGAAGGTACAGCAACGGCTTGATATTCATTACCGGGATCTTCTGTAAAAACAGCCTGACCACAAGATCAAAAATAATGTAATAGAATAGAAATTTGCTCACCACAACCAGCGGGTCTGTTCCTAATTCTTCTCTGATCAGAAAAAATGCGCCTACACCGAGCAACAGAAAAACGCCGATAAAATAAAGAGCGCCGAGTGCCATCAGAATCTTCAGCGCAAGGTTTGTCGAAAACGATGCCGACCGAATAAACGCGCGCCATTCCAACATGAGGAATCTTTTGAACATAAGTTTGAGTTGGTTTTGCAATGAGTGGATAAATATAGGAAAAAGTTACACTCATTTTGTCTTTAAGCAATTGTCCGTTTTAACTCATCCTTACTTTTTGTTACTTTTGTAGAAAAAAATTTGATGTCGACATTCTACAAATTAAAAATATCAGAAGTAAGGCGGGAAACCTCGGAAGCCGTTTCGGTACTTTTTAATGTTCCGCTTGAACTGAAGCCTTTTTATAATTTTTCTGCAGGTCAATATACCACCATAAAATTAACCCTTGATGGCGAAGAAATCCGAAGGGCGTACTCAATATGTTCATCACCTGGCAGTGGCGAACTTCGGATTGCAATAAAATCAGTATCCGTCGGAGCATTTTCAACTTTTGCCAATCGAAATCTAAAAGAAGGTGATATCATTGAAGTCGGCACACCCGAAGGAAAGTTCACTTTTACTCCTGATGCCGAACGCAGTAAAAATTATGCGGCTTTTGCTGCAGGAAGCGGAATAACACCCGTAATGTCGATTCTGCAATCTGTGCTTGAAGATGAGCCGGATAGCACATTTGTTCTCGTCTACGGAAACAAAACCCCTGAGCAGACTATATTTCATCAGCAATTGCATGACCTTCATTTGCAATATACAGGAAGGCTCTTTGTTCATTATGTATTCAGTCAGGCAAAAGTTGAAGGTGAACTTTTTGGCAGGATTGAAAAATCGACCGTGAACTACATACTCAACAACAAGCACAAAGAAATTGAGTTCGACAAGTTCTATCTATGCGGGCCTGAACAAATGATTCTTTGCGTGAGTGATGTTCTAAAAGAGCATAACATCAAAGAGAAAGACATCAAATTTGAATTGTTTTTTGCGCCTAAAGCAGAAAATGAAATTGATACTTCGCTTGAAGGACATACAAAGATTACTGTTTTGGTTGACGACGAGGAAACTACTTTTGAGATGTCAAAAAAACAAACTGTTTTGGATGCCGCTTTAAAGCAAGGTTTGGACGCGCCATATTCTTGTCAGGGTGGAATCTGCAGCAGCTGCCTCGCCAGGATTAAATCGGGAACGGCAGAAATGAAGAAGAACGCGATTTTGACAGATAAAGAGATTGCACAAGGTCTGATCTTAACATGTCAGGCTCATCCTACATCACAGGAATTATTCGTGGACTACGATGATGTCTAAGAATTAGAACTGGAATTTACTTCAACAACGACAGTACTTTTTCAACAACAGATTCTGGTGTGATTGTGCGCATCGCATCTTCATAACCGGGAACAGTTTTGTTACCATAAATGGATGTTGGAATTTGCGGAAACTGCTCACGATCTGCCGTAAGCGAATGATGCAATGGCTGACCATATGGTGCAAAACCAGTGTATGGATGCGTTGAACCCCATAGCGTAACGACCTTTATTCGGTACATCGCTGCCAGATGTCCGTTTGCAGAATCCATGCTAAGCATCACATCAAGTTGCGAAATAAGCTGCAATTCCTGACGAAACGAAAGTTTGCCGGCGGTTATTATAATATTTGGCGCAGTTGAAAATCCAGATAAAATTTCTGCCTCTTCTTTTGATCCAAATATGAAAATTTTACTTTTTGGATATTGTGAAAGTGCATCCACAACCACTTTCATCAAATCTGCAGGATAAACTTTTGACGGATGCTGCGCGGAAGGCGCTATTCCAATCCAGTTCCCGGATTTTTCACCGGTTAATTTGTCAACTTCCGGATCAATATCAGGTTTGTAGATGTTCTCTCTTTTTAGGTCCAATACAAAGCCTAACCGTGCAAAGACTTGCAGATGCTGTTCAAAAACAGTCGGCAAGGGACGGAATATTTTTTTTTCGGGCCTTACCAACTCCTTTTTCGCTGATCGTGACTTATTGAAGGCTACCGAACTTGTTCCGCCAATTGCAAATAAAGCAGTGATAATCTTTGATCGCAGGACATTATGAAGATCCGCAATTGCATCGATCTTGAGCTTCTTTAGATCTTTATACAATTTTAAAAGTCCGCCAAATCCTTTATGTCGGTTGTCGAGATCTACTCCAAAAAAAGTAAGGTTGGGGATTCCTTCAAACAAAGGTTCAAAAAATGGTCGTGAAACCATAGTAATTTCAATATCCGGATATTGGGCGGCAAAAGCTCTTAAAACAGGAACCGTCATCGCGACATCTCCCATCGCGGAAAGCCGGATTACAGCTAAATGTTTAATCTTGGTTTGCAGTTGCACAACCTAATTTACTGCTTATTCTGGTAAAGAACAGGATTAAGTTCATTGTCGTTGTACATTTTCATCTGCTTGTAGACTTTCATGTATTTGTCGCCATTTTCGATATCTGTCAGCAGGTCATCAATTGCTTTTGATAGGTCCTGACGCTGCTCAAGCAGAATATTCAGCTTAATCTGACAATTATCTCTATGTTCCTGTGAAGCTTCAGCGCGTACGGCTTCTTCACGCATGTGGTGAATCTTTAAAGCTAATATCGAAAAACGGTCGATTGCCCATGCCGGGCTTTCCGAATTGATCTTCGCTGTTTCCTTTGGTACTACATTTTTAAAGCGTTGAAGGAAATAACTATCGATGTACTCAACCATATCGGTCCGTTCCTGATTGTAAGCATCGATTCTTCGCTTCAGCTTCAATGCGTCCACAGGATCGATCTGTGGGTCACGGATCAGATCTTCAAAATGCCACTGAACTGTATCGATCCAATTTTTCAGATATAAAAGGTGCTCTATTTTTTCTTTCGGAAACGGGTTGTTAACAGGCTGGTCGACATTGTCATATTGATGATAATCGTGAATCGACTGTTCAAAAACCGAAAACGCAAGTTGTGAAAACATAGGAAGCAATTTAAGGATACAAAGATACTTTTTATACATTTATAACCAATAACTAATTTTCAGCCCCACATGCAGGTTCACAATTTATCGGAATCCAACAGCATTTTAAATCACTTTGTTAGCCAGCTTCGTAACGTTGATGTTCAGCATGACAGTATGAGGTTTAGACGCAATATTGAACGGATTGGTGAAGTCCTCGCGTATGAGATCAGCAAGACCTACGAATATTCAAATTCAACTGTACAGACGCCGCTTAGCCAGAAAGCAACAATGGAACTTGCTTCAAAACCTGTTATCTGTTCAATACTAAGAGCCGGGCTTCCACTACATACCGGAATCCTGAATTACTTCGATGATGCCGACAACGGCTTCGTATCTGCCTACAGGCATCATCCGAAATCTGACGATGATTACTTCGACATTTTGGTGGAATATCAGGCGGTTCCTGATTTGCGCGGAAGAAATTTAATTCTTGCCGATCCAATGCTGGCAACCGGACAATCACTTGTAGCTGTTTTTAATAAACTGATGGAAAAGGGTGCGCCAAAGGAGATCCACATTGCTATAGTAATCGCGGCGCCGGAAGGAATCGCGCATCTCGAGAAGCATCTGCCAGCAAATTGCCACTTATGGACTGCGGCTATCGACGATCGGCTGAATGAGAAAAATTATATCGTACCCGGACTTGGTGATGCCGGTGACCTTGCATACGGAAGTAAGTTATAGCTGAAAAATAAATGCCGTAAAACTGCATACGATCAAAAAAGCCAAAGTAATATCCTGCTTTAGGCGGCTGTAAGGCAGCTCCATATGCGAAGTAGCCATAAATGACAAAGGTGCGATTGTATAAATCATAAGTTCATTCCTTGTGTTCGGCGATATGGCAAAAACAGCAAGCGCTATAATTAAAGCGAAAATTATTTTTTGATACGACGATTGTAACTGCAGCGGACGATTTCTGATCGTAATCAGCATTGAGGTAAAGAAAAATAACACCAGTGTCAAATACACCGAAAGCGAAATATTCCTGGTCAGGTCATTGAAAAACTTAAAGCTAAGGTCGGCGTACATCTTGTTTTGAAAGTCTGTAATGAAACTCTCGTCAAAAGTAAATGCATAGACAAGCGCCGAAACGGTAACGGTTATAATTGCAAGAAAAGGTAAAATCCAGTTTCTATAATCACCGGCGGCATGAAATAAAATGCTGAAGAACACTAATATCAGGAACAGGATTGTCCAAAAATGGAAAAGTGCCGCGATGCAGATCCACAGCGAGGCATCAAAGATCTTTTCTTTTGTATTTTGAGAAGTGTGCAATGAGATCAGCCGCCGCAGTGCGAGCAAAATAAAAAGCGCCGACAGCAAAATATTCGGGTCGGCCATGACATTGGGAAAGAACAGTAAGAAGAGTAAATAAAACAGGATCGTGTAGCAGCTGTCCTTACTCAAATCATTTTTTTTGATTATAAAGTTCGAAAGGAAAAGCATCACAAATATTGACAGCAGAAGCATCAATTTCGTTAGCAGAGGCAGCTGACTGTCGGTTGGCCTACTGCTGTGATACATGAAAAAACAAACTGCCGCCGCAATAAAAACCACCGCATAATTTACAGGGGTAGATTTTCTAAAAAGGCTTGTTATCATCGTCAGTTTTTATACTTTTGTAAATATAATTATAACTCGCTATACAATGAGGGGATTTTGGGAAGGAATACAGACGATATTTGTTGACTATATGTTTGCGCCGATGGATGCTTTGCGACGTTGGGAATTAAGCAGCTGGTTTGGAGCGAATCTGATCAACTGGATATTCATGATCATCTGCGCTGTTGCAATGGTTTATTGGGTAAAACAACTGAGGATCTTCGAAGAAAATAATGAAGAAGTTCAAGACACTACAGCACATTCGTTTTTAAAGTAGGTCTTTACCGATATCTTTTCTAAAATTCATCTTATCAAAACTCAACTTTTCGATGTTTTGGTAAGATTTTTTTATGGCCTCTTCGAAGTTAGTTCCGTACGATGTTACTGCAAGTACACGACCGCCGTTGCTGACGACAGATCCTTCAACTGTTTTCGTCCCTGCATGGAACACTATAGATTCTTGAACATCGTTTAATCCGGTGATTACTTTCCCTTTTTCAAAATCTTCAGGATATCCACCAGAAACAAGCATAACAGTAGCTGCGCTTCGTTCATCAACTTCAAGTTCAATTTGGTCAAGCCTGCCTTCGGCAACAGCTTTAAACAATTTGACCAGATCGTTTTTCAGACGTGGAATTACAACTTCAGTTTCGGGATCGCCCATTCTGACATTATATTCAATTACCATCGGTTCGCCTTGAACGTTTATGAGTCCGATGAAAATGAAACCTTTGTATGGAATCCCGTCCTTTTGGAGACCTTCTATTGTCGGCTTAACGATTCGGGTTTCTATCTTTTCCATCAGCTCGGCAGTGACAAAAGGAACCGGTGAAACAGCTCCCATTCCGCCTGTATTTAATCCGGTATCACCTTCACCTATTCGCTTGTAATCCTTGGCTGTAGGTAGAATCTTGTAGTTTTTACCATCGGTTAGGACAAAACAGCTCAGTTCAATTCCGTCGAGGAATTCTTCAATAACAACTTTTGAGCTTGCAGCACCGAATTTTTCGTCAATCAGCATGCTTCGCAATTCACTTTGTGCTTCAGCTAAATCATCGATAATTAAAACACCTTTTCCTGCTGCAAGTCCATCGGCTTTTAACACGTATGGCGCTTTCAGTCCTGATAAAAATAAGCATCCTTCATCAACGCTTTCTTTGGTAAAACTATCGTATGCTGCTGTCGGAACGTTGTGCCGCATCAGGAATTTTTTCGCGAACTCCTTGCTGCCTTCGAGCTGCGCACCGATTTTTGATGGTCCGATGACGGGAATATTTTTCAGGACTTCATCTTCGGCGAAGTAGTCAAAGATGCCATTAACTAATGGATCTTCGGGTCCAACAACCACCATATTAATCTTTTCAGAAAGGACGAGGTTTTTAATAGAATCGAAATCAGTCGTGGCAATGTTTATATTTGTTGCAATTGCTTCTGTTCCGGCATTTCCCGGTGCTACGAAAAGCTTGTTGCAATGCGGACTTTGAAGCATTTTCCATGCAAATGCGTGCTCTCTTCCTCCTGATCCTAAAAGTAAAATAGTCATTGGTTGTTGATATTGGTCAGCGCAAAATTACTTTGTTTGCGACTGATAAAATAATTTTGATGGATTCTTCTGCAATAATGATCTATAGGGCTGAATATCTTACATTTGATTTTTAAAAAAAATATTGCCATGGCTGAAATTTGTAAACACTGTAGTGAGGAAATATTTGTCAATTTTTGCGGTGTTTGCGGGCAAAAGAAGTTAAAACGTATCGACTTAAATTATTTGAAAGAGGAACTTCAATATACATTACTTCATACAAACAAAGGCTTCTTGTACTCGGTCAAGATGTTGATCAAGTCGCCAGGACGGACAACTGCAGAATTTATTGCGGGAAATCGGGTAAATCATTACAAGCCTATATTGCTGCTTTTTATCCTAAGTGGAATAATTGTGTTTTTAAGCAATATTCTCTTTAATGCGGCAGAAATAGCTCAACGATATTACGACGATAATAATATTACAAATATTACAAATGCAGCAACCTATGAGTTTATTTACCAATACAACTCCTTTATTATGATCGGGTTTGTTCCCATAGCTGCGTGTTTTACCTGGATTTCTTTTAAAAAGTGGGGCGATAATTATTTTGAACACGTGATCATCAACGCCAATTTACTTTCAACACTATCTATTTTTACCATCCTGATTATAATTCCACTGCAATTTATTTTACGCGATAATCCGCCATTGTTTCTATTTATCCCCACATTATTGTTGCAACTGTCGATGCTTCTCATCGCCTTCTGGTTTTTTATCGGCTTTTATTCAGACAAGCCGGCAGGAGAAGTCATTTTGCGAACGCTGTTGTATTTTTTCCTCATGTTCACTTTTATTATTATTTTAACCTTAGTTGTACTCATAGTTGCCGTTGCATATTTAAAGTCAAAAGGTATAGATCCTATGCAATATTTATTTCAGTAAGATGATCAATCTTTTTGACTTTGCACTGCAAATCAACGGCTACCCGCTAAAAGAAGCCAAGAAAACGATTGGGAATATTGTGGCTGTGCAGAATTCAGAATTCACTGAATTTATGGAGCAGAGTAAATGGTCTATTGTACAACATCATCTTAAAAACAATTCACATTACAGGAAGATAGCTGGCGTAGAAAAGTTTTCACACTGGGAAGAAATTCCAATCATGAAAAAAGCCGATTTCCAGCTTCCACTAGCGCAACGGCTTTCTAATGGTTACACGACGAAAAACGTATACATCAATAAAACGTCCGGCTCAGGAGGCGATCCGTTTGTATTCGCTAAAGATAAATTTTGCCACGCGCTCATCTGGGCGAATATCGTCAGGAGATTTGGCTGGTATGGCATCGACTTCAATCATTCTATGCAAGCCAGATTTTACGGAATGCCTCTGGATTTTATGGCTAATAAGATTCTTCGGCTTAAAGATTTTCTGAGCCACCGATACAGGTTTAGTATCTTCGATCTTTCAGATAAAGGCCTGGAAAAAATCGTAGCACAGTTCCGAAAAAAGCGATTTGATTATATTAACGGTTATACAAGTTCGATAGTTCTGCTCGCGAAATATCTTCAGAAAAAAGGTATAATATTAAAGGATATTTGTCCTACGGTTAAAGTTTGCATTGTAACCTCCGAAATGCTTTTTGATGATGACAAGATGCTCCTTGAAAAGCAGTTTGGTGTGCCTGTCGTCAATGAATACGGTGCTTCCGAACTTGATGTTATTGCCTTTCAAAATCCGGATGATGAATGGATAGTTAATGCTGAAACGCTGTTTGTAGAAATTGTCGACGAAAACGGAATTGTGGTTCCAAATGGCACTGAAGGGCGGATCATTGTAACGTTACTTTATAACAAAGCGCATCCAATGATCAGGTATGAGGTTGGCGACTACGGTGTTCTTGACGAAAGAAGTACAATCAAAAAACCTATTCTTAAAAAACTACTCGGCCGCACCAATGACGTTGCCATTTTACCCAGCGGCAAAATACCTGCGGGAATGACGTTCTATTCGATTACAAAGAAACTGTTTGGCGATGAAGGAAACGTAAAAGAATTTATCATTAAACAAACGAAAATCGACACTTTTGAAATCGAATATACCAGTGAAAGACCGCTTACGTCATTTGAAATTGAGAAGATGGAAAAAGTAATGGCAACTTACCTCGAGCCCGGACTTACATACCATTTTATGAGGCGCGACGCATTGCAGAGAACTGGAGCCGGAAAGCTGAAGCAGTTTGTGTCGTTGGTGAAATAGCTATCTTTTTCTTTTAATGTAACGAGGTTTGATCAGAAACTGCGTGAAGAGAAATCCGATCATACAAATGCCGCTCATTACGGGTGAAAGCTTGTGAAAATTCCGATAGACCAGGTAATTGTGACGCATCAAAGATCGTTTTGAAGCAGATATTGAATCCTTTCTGATTCTGTATAATGCGAGACTTTCAGGAATGACGGACGCTTTTTTTATCTGCTTCAGGATTGTCAGCCACATAATCCAGTCTTGTCGTTTCCGGACGCTTGTGATCTCTATTTTTCCGAATACATCAATATCATAAATTCCGGTCAGGTTACCGACAAAATTGCAAAAAAACAATTCGCGATAAGACAGCGGCTGAGGCGCGCCAACTGTTCGTGATAAATCGTTTCCTTCTTCATCGATACAATCATAAAAAGAAAAGGTGAAAGGCAGATTATTTGAAGACAAAAAGTCAATTTGCCTTTCCAATTTTTTCTCTTTCCACAAATCATCAGCATCAAGAAAGGCAATGTATCGTCCGGAAGCCATTTCTAATGCGGTGTTACGTGCTATTCCAGCTCCGGAGTTTTTTGAAAGGATGTGGAGTTTTATGCGTGGGTCATCGAATTCTAGTACAACCTCAACAGTTTTATCAGTCGAACAATCATCGACTATGATCATTTCCCAGTTTGTAAAGCTTTGATTTATTACTGATGTTATAGTTTGTGCAATAAACCGATCGGAGTTGTATGAAGGTGTGATTATTGAAACCGTCGGCTTGTTCATCTTAGTAGGCTTTGGCTTCGCCTTTCAACGCATTATATACCGTAAGAAAAATGATCTTGAGGTCAAGCAGCAACGACCAATTCTCAAGGTAGAAGATATCAAATTTGACCCTGTAAATGATGTCTTTATCATTTTCGACTTCGCCTCTGAACCCTTTGGTTTGTGCCAAGCCTGTAATGCCGGGTTTAATGAAGTGCCGCACCATGAATTTGTCTATCCGGCGGGCATACATCTCAGTATGGCTAACCATATGCGGCCTCGGGCCAACAACCGACATATCGCCCATCAGCACATTGAAAAACTGCGGAAGTTCATCGATACTGGTTTTCCTGATCCATTTTCCTACGCGGGTTATTCGAGGGTCATTTTTTGAAACCTGGTATAGATCCGCAATTTCATTCAGTTCCATTGACCGAAATTTGTAGCAATAGAACTCCTTATAATTTAGGCCATTGCGTTTTTGCTTAAAAAATATACTTCCTCTGGTTTCATATTTAATAAAGATGCCTAAAATTGGTATAAGCCATGACAGGATGAAGATGATGATAAATAACGCGAACATTATGTCGAAGGCTCGTTTAATCAACTTGTTTGTGGCTTGGTCGAGCGGAATGTTTCGCAGCGATATTACGGGAATATAATCGTAATAATCAAATATCAGGTTCCTGCTCAAGATTTCTTTATTATCCGGCAGAAATTTTAAGATCTTAAGATTGTTGTCGGTAAAATCGATGAATTTCGTGACATCAGTATTTGAGAGATCCGACAACGAGCAGTAGATTTCATCCACTTTACTTTCAATTACAAATTCAAGGCATTCTTCAATTTGTTCTTTTTTATTTCGATGAAGATCAAATTTCTTAACAAGCTTGTACCCATAATCTGGATTTTCATTAAAAAACACTTCAAGCTGCTCAACACTTTTTCCGTTTCCAACGATCACTACGTTTCGAAAATTCCCGCCAAAAAGCACACGGAAACGCCTCAAAGCATAATAGATGGAAATTTTCATCAAAGCTACCAGCAGCAGCGAGTTCGTCACATATTGAACCATCGTAAGAGGTTCTGTCAATTTTAGGTAGAAGCCAATGAAGGCGAAATTGGCTATCAGGTAGAGGAAATACTGCCTTATAAGGTGCCCTACAACTTCAATCACCTTAGTGTACCTGTAGACTTCGTAAAATCCTATATTCCAAGCGATGAAAAGCCAGGCCAACGAGATATAGCCGTGATAACTTAAAATGTTGATTGCTGGCGGTAAGCACCAATTCGCCAGTACATTTATAATTACCAAATCAAGAATGTATGAAAATGGCCGTATATAGCCGGAGTATCTTCCTATTTTTCGCCGCACTTAATTAATGAATTTTGAAAAGTCCTTGTGCTCTTCCTTCAGAAGCTCTTCCTGTGACAATGATTTAAAATATTCATACGTTAGTTTCATCCCTTCTGCGCGAGAAACTTGAGCTTCCCAACCGAGCAATGCTTTTGCCTTAGTGGTGTCGGGCTGGCGCTGCAGCGGGTCGTTTTCCGGGAGCGGATGATATACAATTTTTTGTGTTGTTCCTGTTAGTTTTATAATTTCTTCAGCAAAATCACGTATTGTGATTTCATCTGGATTACCAATATTGACAGGCAAATGATAGTCACTATGCAACAACCTGTATATTCCTTCAATTTGATCATCAACATAGCAGAATGATCTTGTTTGGCTTCCATTTCCAAAAATAGTTAAATCTTCTCCGCGCAGAGCTTGTCCGATAAACGCCGGAATCACTCTTCCGTCGTTTAACCTCATCCGTGGGCCATAAGTATTAAAAATTCGCACGATACGGGTTTCTACATTATGAAATGTGTGATAGGCCATGGTAATCGACTCCTGAAAGCGTTTTGCTTCATCGTAAACCCCTCGTGGACCAATGGTATTTACATTTCCGAAGTACTCTTCAGTCTGGGGATGAACCAACGGATCACCATACACTTCCGATGTTGACGCAATTAAAATCCGCGCTTTTTTTACTCTTGCAAGCCCCAATAAGTTGTGAGTTCCCAAAGATCCAACCTTTAAAGTTTGAATAGGAATTCTCAAATAGTCAATTGGACTTGCGGGCGATGCAAAGTGTAGTATATAGTCCAGTTCACCTGGAACAAAGACGAATTTCGTGACATCGTGATGATAAAACTCAAAATTTTCGAGCGGGAATAAATGTTGGATATTCTTTAAATCACCCGTTATCAGGTTGTCCATCCCGATTACGTGATAACCTTCGGAAATAAATCGGTCGCAAAGATGTGAGCCAAGAAATCCGGCGGCACCGGTGATGAGGATTTTTTTCATTAAACGTTACTGGCTAAATGTCTTTAAAATTTCGACTAAATATAGCAAAGATTAACATATGTGTACTGTTATCTCAAGTATTTGTTGACACTGCTGTTGCCCACTATCCTGCTGCAGTTCTGGAATGCTATTACTAATTTCTTCCATACAAAAAACGACGAGGTTCATTATGCGGCAAATAACTTAGACAAAGTAGAAACAAAAGTAGAAATTTTGAATGCTTAATTTATATTTGCACACGCTAAGTTATTCAAATCGCTTTTTGACGGTAAATTAGCTTCAAGTCAACTATGATCAGCAAAATTACTTTTATTACTGTTAACTACGCTCCAGAAGACACTGCGATTGGATTATACACATCACAATTGGCGGAGTTTCTATCTACAAAGGGTTACGAGGTTTCAGTAATAACTGGGTTTCCTTATTATCCGATGTGGAAAATTCCCTGCGAATACGCTGATAAACCCAGATATTATACCGAAACAATCAACGGAGTTAAAGTGTTCCGATATAAATTTTTCGTGCCTCAAAATCAAAGTTTCTTTTACAGGATACTGCACATTCTGTCCTTTAATTTTGGAAATTATTTCAATCTGAAGAAAATAGGACAAGCCGATCTGATCTACTGCAATATTCCTTTTACAACAAATGTTCTTTTGGGAATGATATTGAGGAATCGAACAAAGGCAAAGCTGTGGACTTCTATTAAAGATTTTGAATTTGACGCTGCATTCGAATCCGGATTACTTTCTGAAAACCTTGTCTCGCAATCATTTAAGAAGATCCTTCACAACATTGAGCGGTATTTATTTACAAAATCTGACATTATAAGTTCTATCAGCTACAAAATGGTAGATAGAATAAAGCTAAAGGCACCTGAAACAAATCCGATATTCTTTCCTGATTGGGTAGATGTTGATTTCATTAATCCTGAAAAATATTCACAACATCCTTATCTTGCACCAGAAAAATTTAGCATTCTGTATTCGGGTAACATCGGACAGAAGCAGAATTGGGATGTTTATATTTCCGTGGTTCATAAACTGAAGCATCTTTCTGATATTGAATTCATCCTTGTAGGTGAAGGCGCGTACAAAGATGATTTGCTGGAAAGGCTAAAAACAGAAGGGATTTTAAGTTCTATAAAATACTATGAGCCAATCCCTTATAAGGATTTGCCCAACCTTCTGTGCAGTGCGCAGCTACATTTGCTTTTTCAGAAATCAGATGTAATTGATTCTGTAATGCCATCAAAAATCCTTGGGATGATGAGCAGCGCAAGGCCGTCAGTAATTACGGGTGACGCATCTTCAGAGGTAGCAAAGCACATCAACTTGTCGCAGGGCTGGGGCTACTATGACAACGCGGATGTTGACAATATAGTGCTGGAAATCTTAAAGTTAAAAGATTCAGCTGAATTTCAAGCGGAATTAGGGCAACGCGCTCGCAGGTATATGATTGAAAATTTTTCGAAAACAGAAATCTTGAACGGCTTTTTAGAAAAGATACAAAAATTATGATGATGAAGAAAGTGGTAGTTTTAGGTGGCGGAGGTTTTATAGGTGGCCATCTGGCGAAGAGATTAAAGAATGATGGCTGTCATGTTACGATCTGCGACATTAAAAAACATGAATATTTTGATCATGACGAGATCAGCGATAATTTTATCGTTGGTGACCTGACAAATCCGACAATAGTTTCCCAAGTGATTGCAGAAGGTGTAGATGAAGTATACCAACTCGCCGCAGACATGGGTGGCGCGGGATACATTTTCACAGGTGAAAACGATGCCAACGTGATGCATAACTCTGCGCTTATCAACCTCAATGTTGTTAAGGAATGCGTAATAAAGAAAGTCAAAAAGGTATTCTATTCATCATCAGCATGCATGTATCCTGAATACAACCAACTTGACCCGCTGAACCCAAACTGTGAAGAATCTTCAGCATATCCTGCCAATCCCGACTCAGAGTATGGATGGGAAAAGCTTTTTTCGGAAAGGCTTTTTCTGGCATTCAACCGCAATTATAAAGTCAATGTGCGTATTGCAAGGTTCCACAATATATTCGGCCCTCAGGGAACCTGGAGAGATGGCAAAGAAAAGGCACCGGCAGCGATGTGCCGTAAGGTAATAGAGGCAAGTCCTGATGCGTCAATAGAAGTATGGGGTGACGGACAACAGACCCGCTCTTTTCTTTATGTTGATGAATGTGTTGAAGCGGTTCTTCGTTTAATGAATTCGGATTTCCTTGGTCCTGTAAACATTGGTTCAGAAGAAATGGTCACGATAAACGAGCTGGCACAAATGGCAATTGACATTTCGGGAAAAAATGTAACAATTAAGAATATTGAAGGCCAGGAGTTTATTGACAAGTATGGTTTTAAATGTCCAACCGGCGTTCGGGGTCGCAATTCAGACAACACACTTTACAAGGAAAAGGTTGGTTGGGCAGTTTCTGAGCCACTGATTGACGGGATGAAAAAGACCTTTCAGTGGATAGATTCCGTTGCCAAGGTGGCGGTATAGTCTTCGCCATAACACTAATGCAATTCAGGCATGTTCGCCAGTGTTGCGTAATGCATACATGTCTTGCATCGTTTTAGAACGTAAAAATGGTGTTATTAAATATGAAGCGATGTACAAAAGATGTTTAGAGTATTTGAATTTCAGCAATGTTACCAGTATTCCAATCCGACGGTTTGTAAATAGGTGAAGGTTATCAATGTTGTAGTACTTTAGCCGTAATTTATTTGCCATAACCTCAAACGATTTTTTTGAATATAAGGCTACGTGCTGCCCATGTTCGAGCCCATAATACCACCAGTCGGTGGGCTTTGGCATCGGATTCGGAACTAGCTGCGTCGAGAAAATTATAGTGTCTGAATATTGCCTTATCTTTTGCGCTTCCATTAGTGGATTTTCAAAATGTTCAAAGCTTTCAAAAGTTGTCACGACGTCGTATTTAGTACCTTCCACTTTCTCAAAACCTTTCGCCGTTAAATTTTCTGTATAAGGATCATCCCAATAGAAGTCAAACCCAATATCGCGCATTATCCTGGTAAACAATCCATAGCCACCCGCATAATCCAGGCACTTCACTTTTTTATTGAAAATCATTATCAGTAAGCTCGTGACTACCCGCGAAAATCTTTGGTTCCTAATCATGATTCCTGTGTCGGTGTAGTTAATTGGGCTTTTATAAGCTTCCTCCAGCCAGTATGGAGTTTCGGTTTGCACAAATCCACAGTAGGGGCACTTCAAGTATTCAACTGTATACTTATTTAAAATCATGGTTTTAAAAACAGTTAAAGTGGTACTTGTGCAAATCTTGCATTTTTCGTCTGGCATGATACTGAAAATAAATAATTACGAAACTCAAAACAAAATTAATAGTGACCAAAAGCCAAAATTAAAAAATGGGAAGTTAACAAATAATTAATACTTTTACCGCGCCTGTAATGCATTTCGTACTATATTAAAATGTTTTATAGTATCACACTAATCCTATTAAATGAACTGCAAAAAGCTCTCTGTTGTTATTCCTGCTTATAATGAAGGTCGGACTATTCATCACATACTCGACAAATTGAGAGATGTTCAACTGGTGAATGACATCCAAAAAGAGATTATTATTATAAATGATTGCTCGAAAGACAATACCGAGGAAGCGGTCAAAAAGTACATGTCGCTAAACCCGACATTAAACATTCAATATTTTAAACAAGATGTTAATATGGGCAAAGGTGCTGCGCTTCATGCCGGTATCAATCGCGCAACAGGTGACTATCTTGTAATTCAGGACGCCGATCTTGAATATGATCCCGAGGAATACAATCTGCTTTTAAAACCTGTTTTGGGTGGTTTTGCGGATGTCGTATACGGATCGAGATTTTTAGGAGGAAAACCACATCGTATATCGTTTTTTTGGCATACGATAGGAAATAAGGTGTTGACATTTATGTCAAACATGTTTACCAATCTCAACTTGTCAGATATGGAGACCTGTTATAAGTTATTCCGTACCGATATCATTCAGTCTTTAGTCCTGCGTGAAAACCGATTCGGCTTCGAACCTGAAGTTACAGCAAAAATATCGATGGTTCCGGGAATACGAATCTATGAGGTCGGAATCTCATACTACGGCCGCACGTATGAAGAAGGAAAAAAAATCGGGTGGAAGGATGGTTTCAGGGCGATTTACTGCATTTTAAAATATGGATTGTTTAAAGTTAAGTAATGAACAGCAGCAAAGAAATTGACTTAGCAGGTCACGAAATTTTAAATGTCATCGAGAAAGCCGACAAATTCAATGAATGGATGTACCAAATTATTTCACCATACTGTAAGGGAAAGATTCTGGAGATCGGCAGCGGAATCGGAAATATATCGCAGTTCTTTATATCAAACAACCAGGAAATTGTTCTAAGTGATCTTCGTGAAAATTATTGTGAGATATTAAATAAAAAATTTCAGAATCCGGTCATCACCATTAATCTTGTGGATCTTGATTTTGATATTCACTTCGCTGATCTGTTGGGAACTTTTGACACGGTGTTTGCATTGAATGTTGTTGAGCACATTGAAGATGATCTTAAAGCCATCGAAAACTGCAAAAAACTTTTAAAAAAAGGTGGCATCCTGATTATTCTGGTTCCTGCCTATCAAACGCTATACAACAACTTCGATGTTGAACTAGAGCATTATCGCCGCTACACCAAAAGAAGCCTCAAAGGACTTATAGAGGCTAACAAGCTCAAAGTGCGAAAATTATTCTCGTTTAATTTTATTGGGATTTTGGGTTGGTTCGTTTCCGGACGAATTTTAAGAAAAAAATCTATTCCGGAAGGCCAGATGGGACTCTTTAATAAATTGGTGCCCATATTTAAACTAGCTGACTTTTTTACTTTTCGAAAAGTTGGTTTGTCTGTTATTTGTGTCTCTGAAAAAGACGACGAGTAATCGATAAACTCATTGTTCTTTACTGATCCTAATCCTCCAAATAGTCGAATGCTGTTAATTAAATAAAAGATATGCTGGCTACCTTATTTGGCTTTACTATTACGGCTGTTATTTTCATTATTTTAGGTAAGTCAGCCGCAATTTTATTTGACAGAGTTCTAGAAAAGAATTATGGCTTGACTTCGAGCTATTTTATTGGACTCTGTGTCGCTGGAGCAGTTCTAAATCTTTGGTCGATTTTTCTTCCCACCAATGCTTATTCATTGCTTTTTGTTAGCTGTCTCAGCGCAGGTATGTACTACTACAATCGAGCTGTATTCAAAGGGTTTTTAATGCAACACATTTGGGAGTTGCGCAGAAGAAAGATTTTCAGTGTTCTGTTATTATCGGCGCTTTTCATCGTTCTGCTGTTTGCACTCGTCACCCCACAACTTTTTGACTCGTACTTATATCATATAAATGGAATTCAATGGAATTATATCTATCGCGCGGTTCCAGGTCTTGCAAATTTCCACGACAGATTTGGATTCAATTCATCTATACTTGTACTTAGCGCAGGCTTTTCTTATCTTGACATCTTCCATGAGTTCCTGTTCATTATCAGTTCATTATCCTATTATATATTTTTTATTTGGGTTATTAATATCATTCTAATCCGAAAAGACCTCACTGGGCTGTTTGCTCTGTTATTCTTATACTATTTTACTCTTCAGTATAGCAATGATATTTCATCGCCTGGAAGTGACCTGCTCTCAAATCTGTTAATTGGATATTTGCTAATGTCATTGCTTTTTCGCAGCGAACAAATCAATAAAACAAGCCTGACTTTTATCATAATCCCAATCTTCTGTATGACCATAAAACTGTCGGTCGCACCGATTGGCCTTTTGGTGCTATTCGCGATCGCGCAGAGACGTGGATTAACCTTTGCTGCCATAAAAGAGCTGTTTGTATTTGGATCCTTTCTATTCATGCCATGGATTATCCGAAATATTATTCTGTCAGGATATGTTCTGTTTCCTGTGCAAAGTTTAGCTTTTCCTGGGTTGGATTGGCAGGTCAATAAAGAGACCACGACTGAACTCACAAATGTCATCAAAGCTTGGGCTCGAATTCCAGGCCCGAATTATCATGAAGTCTTAAAATTACCATTTGCTGAATGGTTTATAATATGGTGGAAGGCTGCTACAACTGTAAATAAGATTTTTTTTATACTTGCTGCCATTTCACCACTTACTTTTGGCTTCTACTGCTGGCTAACCAGAAAAAAAGAATTCGCAGTTAAAATCTGGGTGTTTATTATTGCTTACGCTATTTTCATTTTATGGTTCAGCACCGCTCCCGATTTTAGATTTGCTTTTGGAATCATTCTAATTCTGGCGCTGTCTCCATTGCTAATCCTCGAGAAACTCGTGCAGAAGATAAAAATCATTTTCGCCCCAGTACTTTTTATTGTATTTCTTTACTGCCTCTTCATAATTGGGGAAAAAGGAGTTGGATTATTCAAAACGGAATTTACCATCTCAAATGTTGAATCCTACTTATATAAGCCGCAAAACATTGCCCTTATAAAAATAAAAAAAGAAATCGAGTTCAAAGAAAATCATTTAATTTCATCGAAAAATGAGAAATTAATTCTCTACAGCCCGAAGGTGGAATGGACGCAATGTTATGATAAATTCCCTTGTACGTGGCACCTAGGCAATATTGAACTTCGTGGTGAAACAATACAGGAAGGTTTTAGAAGCCGCTAATTAATTAACTGATAAAACTCATGTGTTTCGCGGCAACATTTTTCCCAGCTGTATTTAGTTGAATGTTTCAACCCTTTCTCAACCAGATCAAGCTTGAATGCTGAGTTTTCAAGTTGTGATATTGCTTTTTTGAAATCACTGGTTTTTGCAGATTCAAACAGAATCGCCGCGCCGCCAGCTACTTCTGTAATAGACGAATTATCTAATGCAAGTACCGGACAACCTGCTCTCATTGCTTCAATAATCGGAATTCCAAAACCTTCGTAAGCTGAAGGATATACAAAAGCATACGCAAAGTTATACAGTACGTTAAGGTTTTGGTCGCTTATATTAGTAAGCGTTACCGTACGCTGTAATGATGAAGGATTAAACAGCCGTTTTTCATTTGAAGATAACTCATCACCAACAATTACTAATTGAAACCCTTCCAACTCGTTGGTTAATTGCGCCGCCAGCCCAAAATTTTTATAAGATGCGCGGCTGCCAATGTAGAGGATATACTTCGATTTGATACCAGCACCCTTTAAATAATCGGCAGATACTGAGTCAGATTTATCAATTACTTTATATTCGTCGCCTACGCCATTATTGATGACTGTTACCTTTTGTCTTTGCGATGGCGGGCAAAACTTTCGCAGATCTTTAAATGTGTTATCAGAGATGCAGATAATACCCGAGGATTTTCTAATTGAGCTGTACTTTAAACTATTATGAACAATTTTTTTAAGAAAACTAGCGTAATAGTTATGTGTAAAATCGTGTACAGTGGTTATCTGTTTTACATTTTTACCTTGTACTTTCGAGCGATAATAGCTGGAATGGAATAGGAACGGTTCGTCTATAGCGGGTTTTACTGCGGCGAGTCGTCGTAGGATGGAAGATTTATATGAACTTACATTTCGAATGATTTTGTCCTCAGGAATTTGAAGCTGTTGTCGATGGAAGTTGAGATCAGCATGCATTTCCTCATAAAACATGACATCATCATCTTTTTGATTTAAAAGATATTTCGTGAGCTCAAACCAATAATTTGAAATTCCGCCTTGCCTTGTATTGGAAAAAATAATGTTGTCGAGAAGGACTTTCATGAAAATTGCTTAAATGATAAAGACAAAAAAAAAGAAGTTCAAAAAACTTCTTTTTTTAATCTACAGTAATATTGCCAATTCGTCATTTCCAACCATGGACGGCGGATACTGATTCTCGTGCGATAACTTATATTTAGAACCCTCAGGGACCCATGTGAACGATGGGTCGGATAAAAAATATTTAGAGTAATTAAAATTATTTCCGTCAAGCAGTGTTTTCTCTCCTTTTTTTACGCTTACGTTGGGAATGTAAACCATATTCTGCTGCTTATTAGTGCTAACAGTAATTGTAAGATTCTCAGGTTGAATATTTTCTGGCAATTCAATCACTATCCTCTGTTGCAAGGGAGAACCTTGTACTCTGGCCGTAACCGGATTTTCGTATTTATAGCTATTGTCAAGTTGATAGAACACCTTAATACTGTCGTCTTTTTCATAAATCCCTTCCATGATCACCGCATATTTTTCAATTTTTACTTCACCTGTAGCAGCAGCTTGCGCTTCTTTTTTATCTCCACAAGAGACAATCAATAATGCAGCAAAGAAAGCCAATGTAAAATTTTTCATTTTTATCATTTTATTTATTTATGCAAAAGTATTTATTTTTCGATACTATCCAGCATGTGAGGTAAATAATTACAAAGATTACCAAGGTTGATGACCGGTGGCTTATATTTGCAACTGATTCGTTGTCAGAAAAAGATTTACTCACTCCAGTATATGAGATTATTATTTCGAAAGATATATGAGAACCATTTGGTTATGAGTGGTTTTTATAAGGGAATTTCAGGTCTTTCGATGTTTGTTTCAATTCCAATCTTGATTGCCTACCTGGGACAAGACATTTATGGTTTCTGGCTTTTAGTATATGCTCTTTTCCAGCTTGTGCTACTTATGGATTTCGGTATTCAAAGTAACCTAAAAACAAAGATCCCGGTATTTAATTACAATAACGAAACAGATTCTATAATCAGCTATATCAGAAGCACCTATAAAATTTCGTTTTATATTTCAATTGCAGTTTTTCTAATTTGCGCTATTGCTATCTATACCTCAAATCTAAAGGATTGGCTCAACATCACGACCTTTAGCGCTTCATTTATTAATATTATTTTCCTGCTTAATATTTTCTTCTTCTGTGTCAACTTTGTCGCAGGTATACACAAGTCGTTATATGTTGCCTTTTTAAAAGGTAAGTATGCTGAAGAGTCGCTTGCCGTAAATCAACTTGGAGTACTAGTTTTGCTAATTATTACGGCAATTGCTCTTCCAGATCTCGCGCCATCAACCAAAATCATAGTGATAACGCTGATCCATGGACTATTCTGCTTATTTATCAATATCATCTATAGCATTAGGTTTTGCAAAATGCAGAAGATTAATCTGTTTGTTAAATCCTTAAAGGATCGATTTTTTGTAGCAGATATACTCAAACTCGGTTATAAATTTATGATCATCCAGGTTGGGATGCTTATCTTCTTTATTGTAGATAATTACATAATTTCGAACAATTTCATGCCTAAAGATGTAGTTCCTTATGATAGCGTCAACAGGATATTTCAGCTTCCGCTAATGCTGCTTTTTGCCGCTTTATCACCACTTTGGTCTATGTTTTATAAAGATTATGCCGATCGCAATCAGAAAGCATTGCTTACACTTTTTAAAAGGTTCAACATCTATTTTGTAGGTATTGCCGCAAGTGTAGTGGTTTTAGCAGTACTTTGCCCATATATTATCCGTAATTGGATCAAGGAGCCACTAGTAATACCACAGTTGCTGATTTTTTATGTTACGGTGGTAACGCTGATGAGAATTTTCGCAGCATTTTATTCAACTTTCCTTAATGGGATTGGGACTTTGAATAATGTTATAATTATTATTTTAATAAGCGTAATTTTGAAGATTCCGCTTACCTACTTTTTGATCGGCAACGGATATGGCATCAACAGCGTTGTCATTGCAACACTAATTCTGATGGTGCCGTGGATAATCATGATTCCGCTGCAGAGCTACAATATCGTGCGGCGGCTGAATTGATGACAACCTGATTAATATAAAAATATTTCGCTTGAAAGTCTCCGTTAAGAAGTACCTACTATACTCATCAGTATTCGCGATATTCACTGAAGCTTTTCTGGTAAAGTTCATTATTGACTGGAAGCTGATCTATCTGATCATCTTCACAAATTTCATATTATTGGTTAGCCTCCGAAAGTTGAAAATCAATTTCTACTTCTTCCTAATGCTTTGCTTCTTCCTTGTTCATGGAATTCTGACATACACTGTAATCGGTATTCCCTATAATTATTTGTTGTCACAGATTATCGGATTAAGTATCATGGGTACATATTACTATAATTTTATACCACTTTACGATAAAGAAGATCTAATCAGAGTTTACGTTAAGTCCGCACTATATGTTGCGGTCGCGGGTTACATTCTGTGGGCGTTAAACATCAACCTGAATGACGGTATCAGGCTTCAAAGCATCTTTACCGAGCCTGCGCATTACGCAATCGTGACGATTCCAGCTTGCTACTACTATCTCAGGATGAAGCAGTATATCAATTTCCTGATAATTTTCGGGACCTTAATTATGTCAAACTCTTCTTTAGGATATGTGGGTTGTGCGCTTATGTTTATACTTCCTAACCTCACCCGTAGACGAATTATTTATCTAATTGCTTTGGTTCCTTTTTTAGCAGGTACTTTCTATTATGTCTATAACGAACTTCCTTTTTTTAAAATGAGGATCGATGATACCTACACATCTTTAAATGCGGTGAACACGGGAAAATTTGAAGAGTATACCAATCTAAGTTCGTATGCATTGCTTAGCAATTTGTTTGTTGCGAGACACAACATCGCGGATCATCCGTTAGGAAGTGGTCTCGGCAGCCATTACCACATGCACGGACATTATTTAAAGGAAATACGTGTCCCACCGTATATACGTGCAACCGACAATGTAAAAATTAATGCTGCTGACGCCTGCTCTATGTTTACGAGGCTATGGTCTGATTTCGGATATATTGGCATTATTTCGGTTCTCTTTGCTCTATATTACGGTTCAAAATCTTTTCTTACCGACTTTTACTTTGCTCAAGGTGTATTTATATACCTTATATTAAAGTTTTTTAGGGATGGACATTACTTCCCTCCGGAGATGTTTTTCTTTTTTTGGTTGTTGTATTTTTATATCCGTGAATATATTGCTAGTAAACGTTCAGCGGCGTTACCAAATTGAAAGCGTAAGTTTTTAAACATTAATGTATCCCATAATTAGTGAAAAATACTACTGAGAAACTATTTCCCCTGCTCATCCCGCTTTTGTTCGTGTTTCCTTTATTTAAAGAAAGTATTTCAAGTTTATTCTTTATTCTTGTTGCGCTGAACACATTGGTTTATACTTACGCAGAGAACAAATTTTCACCCGCTCTACTAAAGAAAATGGCTGCCTATACAATGCCATTCTGGATTGTTGCAATCGGTTGTCTAGTAAAAGCTTCATCGTTTGATGATCTTGTGCCAATTAAAAATTCGCTTTACTTCCTACTGTTTCCACTCATTTTTCCACTGATTCCTGATGCAAATTTTTCGAAAGAAAAGGTTCATTTTTATATCCAAATATTAAAAAATGTCTGCGCGGTAGTTGTTGTAGGCTATCTCGCCGCTTTCCTTGTAAAGTATGATTTTAAGGATTTTTTCGTTTTTAAGTTCGGAATTCCAAAATTTCGCGACTTTGTCTATTATGAAATTTTATTTTTCAAAATACATCCGACCTACTTCACTGCAATCTTAGTTTTTTGCATCGCTTACTCATTAGAGCGTGTTTTCAAGAATAAAAAATACGTTGAACTTTTGTACATCGGAATGTTTATTCTAATGACTTTTATGCTGCTATCGAAGATCAATATCGTTTTTGTCATCATCCTTGTTTTTGGGATGTTACTATTTCGCTCAGGAATGTCGTTCCCACGCAGGCTGATGGCTTCTACTGTTCTAATTATTGCCGTCGCAGCTATGCTTGTTTCAATACCGGGTATATCAAATCGATTTAAAGAAATGGTGGAAAAATATAATAAACCACCAGTTGGACTTGAGTACCATTCGACCAATATACGGGTGGCGATCTATACCTGTAGCGCAAAAATTGTAAAGCAAAACTTTCTGACAGGCATCGGATATAACAACATCGGTACAGAGTTGAAAGAATGTTTTAGTGATAATTATAATTCGTCATTTTACAACGAAAAAAGTTATATCACCCATAATTACTTTATGTATATCTTGATATCCGGCGGAATTTTTAGCCTCCTGGCATTTTTGTACTATATCGGTAGTGTCGTGTTTGCCGGCTACAAGATGAATTACTTCGTGGTAAACGTTTTTTTACTGAATATTCTGCTACTATGCATGTCTGAAGACTATTTCTACAGACAGTTCGGGTTATTTTACTTTAGTTTGATTTTCTTCACGTTCCTAAGAATGCATAAGAGCTGCTTAACTGCGGAAGCTATGAGTAACGGTAATGGTTAAGTGCTTCATTCCAGTTGCGGATTTCCAGATTAAATTCGGATTTGATCTTGGATTTATCAAGCACGCTATATCGAGGACGAGCAGCAGCGGATTGAAAAAATTCAGTTTCAACTGGATTTATTTGCACACTTTTGTTGTTTAATTTAAAAATTTCGGATGCAAATTCGAACCACGTCGCAGAGCCTTCATTGCTGAAATGATAAATGCCGTAGTTCGTACTTCTGCTTCTAACAACAGCAATTAGCATTCTTGCCAACTCTAGTGCGTGGGTAGGTGTACCTGTTTGGTCATTTACAACATTAATGGCCTGCTGTCGATCTGCCAATTTAATCATAGTCAGCATAAAATTACTCCCAAACTGCGAATACAACCAAGAAGTCCTTATGATAAAATGCTTATTCCATTGATTTTCAATTGCAATTTCGCCTTCTAATTTGGTTTTGCCGTAGATAGTTTGCGGATTTGTTTCATCATCTTCATGATAGGGCGAGTCTTTTGTTCCATCAAAGACGTAATCCGTTGATATATGAAGCAAAACAACATCGAATTTTTTACAGACTTCGGCAACATTTGAAACCCCAAGAGTATTTATCGCAACTGCAGATTTAGCTTCTGATTCAGCTTTGTCGACTGCCGTATACGCAGCGGCATTTATACAGAAATCGGGTTTAACAGCTATAAAAGCCTCTTGTAGTGAATCAGGTTCTGTAACATCAGCATCTTTCGAGCTTTTAAAAGTAAAGATAATATCAGGGTATGCATCAGATATATGCTCTATTGCCTGGCCAACCTGCCCAAAACCACCCAAAACTAGTACTACCATATTGGCTTCGAATTTTTAAGCAAAGGAAGTTCTTGATCTTTAGCGGAAATAATTATTTGCTCATTATCAAGCTGCCAGTCAATTCCAATTGCGGGATCATCAAATTTTATCCCGCCTTCCGACGATTTTTCATAAAAGCCGTCGCACTTGTAGCTAAATATCGCTTTTTCACTTAAGACAATAAATCCGTGAGCGAATCCCCGCGGAATGAACAATTGCCTTTTATTTTCATCAGAGAGCACTTCCGCAAGGTGTTTTCCGTAAGTAGCTGAGTCTTTTCGTAAATCCACAACCACGTCCAAAACCGTTCCTTGCACAACCCGCACCAGTTTGGCCTGTGCATGCTTTCCGGTTTGGTAATGTAGCCCTCTGAGGACTCCGCGAACAGACGACGATTCATTATCCTGAACAAAATTAATATCTTCTCCAATAAGATCCCTAAAGGCTTGCAGATTAAAACTTTCCATAAAATAGCCACGCTCATCCTGTAAAACACGGGGTTCAAGAATAAAACAACCAGCTAAAATTGTTGAGATGCATTTCATTGGTTAAACGATGCTGAGAAGATGACTGCCATACCCGCTCTTAAGCAATGGCTGAGCAAGTTCGGTTAATTGATCGGCGGTAATGAATCCCATTTTATATGCGGCTTCTTCAATAGCGCCTATTTTTAGCCCTTGTCTCTCCTCGATTACCTGCACGAAGTTTGACGCCTGCATTAGCGAGTTAAACGTACCCGTATCGAGCCAGGCTGTTCCCCTGTCAAGTATGGACACTCGCAATTTTTTCATTTGTAAATAAGACCGATTAACATCAGTAATTTCCAGCTCACCCCGTGGACTCGGTTTGATATTAGCTGCAATATTTACCACGTCGTTATCATAAAAGTATATCCCGGGAACAGCGTAGTTTGATTTTGGACTGCTTGGCTTTTCATCAATCGAGATAGCATTTCCTGAAGCGTCAAATTCAATCACACCATAACGCTCAGGATCATTGACATGATAGGCAAAAATTATTCCCCCATCGGGATCGTTACTGGCTTGAAGCAAATTTGAAAGACCCGTACCATAAAAAATATTATCGCCCAGGATCAGGGCCACTTTGTCATTGCCAATAAAATCTTTTCCAAGGACAAATGCTTCCGCAAGCCCATTTGGTTGTTCCTGAACCAGGTACTGGAAACTGCATCCTAATTGTGATCCATTTCCTAAAAGTCGCTGAAAAAGAGGTAAATCATTAGATGTTGATATGATTAGAATTTCATTTATTCCAGCCCAGATCAATGTTGATAGTGGGTAATATATCATCGGCTTGTCGTAAATGGGCATAAGTTGCTTGCTTATGGCCAACGTAATGGGATGTAAGCGTGTTCCGTAACCTCCTGCCAATATTATTCCTTTCATACAGGTTGACTGTTATATTTACTGGCATGCGACCTGTAAAAGGATACAAAAAGATAACCAAGAATATAGAGGAAAATAAATAACAGTGGTAGAATAAATTTCATTTTACCATTGAGCGAACTTGAATCCCTTACGTTCAACATGCTGCTGCTTTCTTTAATTACACTTGATAAATTAATTGCTTCAACCCGGTGATACCCCTGCTCTTCAATTAGTTCTTCCTTCGTTTTGATGATGTCATTCAACTGGGTATTTTCATTAATATAAACCAAGTTGCCATTGGAGCCATTTCCTTGGCTTTGTGAAAAGCTATTTAAAAGCGCATCAATTTGTGCAATTGTTACCTCATTAGCTGCCACTTTCATATTGCTATTAGCAAGATGTCGTTTTTGAATTTGATTAAAATAATCACTGTCGTTCAAAAACGCAAGGAAGGGAACAATTGTACCTTCGTATGTTATTTTATTTTTTGTACTGAAAGTAATTGAATGATAAACGTAATTCTTACTTGTTGTGTTTTCTTCGACGATTTTGGTTATATCACCATCCTCAGCCATCAGTGACAGCAATTTATAGTTGTACTCTTTATTTTCGATAAAGCGATATACATCTATAATGGGCTTGACCTTACATCGTCGCAGACTTGTCACATGTTTAATACCAAGATTTTTCAAAAACATGGTGTCTTTCTCGCCGATTTTTGAATTGATAAGATCAACTTTAGAGTAAAGATAATCGACGCTACCAAAGTTGGGTGTCACAATAATTTCATGTACATAGCTTTGACTGGTCTTGTCGCTATAAAATCCTAAGCCGACACCGACGATGATAATAATGATTAATGCTATAATATTTTTTACGATAAAGCGCATGCAACGGAAGAAAAAAGAGCTGACATATCTCCTGCTACCAGTAAATTTCCCTGCTAACGCACTTAAATCTATTTCGCGATCTGTACTAGGAACATTTGTGTTCATATAAGCTATTAAATTAATTAAATATTTGTTCCAAAATCTTAATTGTAATCAAATATGTTGGTTTAACCCCTGTCGTTCCCAAACCACCTGAAGCAAGTGTACTTCCCGTTTCCAGTGGGTTATCTGATGCATAATAGGCATATCTTACTTTGACCTCCGGATTGATGCTCTTCCTAATTTTTGAAGCCGATTGTATTGCTTTCTGATAATAAGCACCTTCCATTTCAAGTCCGATGACGCCCCAAGTCGATTTGTTGAAGAAGTTAAGAAGGTCGCGGTTTTGAAGCGACGTTCCAAGCACCGTTACCATCGGCCCTGAATATACCGGAATGTCGTTGCCTTCAAACATTTCTGCCGTTAATTCATTTTGAAATGGATAATTATCGCCTGTTCCTTCGTTGATGTGTGCAGACGGAATCATAATATCGCCTTTGCCTCCTTCAAGAATTCCAGCTTTGCCCATTATGGAAACAGAAACTACATTCAAGAATGATTTTTTATCCTTGCTTTCGTGATAAGGCTTTAATAACTCGTCGATAGTTTCGTAAGCCTGCTCACCAAAAGCATAATCCATAACAATTATAACGGGATTGTCATCACCCGTATTTGCATTTGGAAATGAAGTTTTGCTCCAGTCGAACTTTGCTGTATCAAAAAGTTGTACATCGATGTTTGTACCGGAGGTATCAGGAAGTGAAATCATCCCGTAGCTTTTAGCTAATGTTTCTACCTTATTTCTGACATCGTAGGCGCCGGCGCGGCTCAATTCCTCGAATATGAAGAAGTCGTTTTTGTCTTTAAATTTTGATTTTAAAGCTTCGGCAGCAAAAATGGAATTCATCACACTATGCATATTTGCGCTGATAATGTGAATCGGCCGGCCCAAAAGATCATTTTCTTTTAGAACCTCCTTAATATTTGTTGCCCAAATTTCACCGTGGATATGATGTCCAAGGCGCTCCCGCAAAACGGGACTGAAGGTAATAGTACGTTTGCTGCTTTCAAGCATTTCTTCAATTGCAAGCTTTCCAAGCCAATAAATTACGTGAAGAAACCTGTCGGGACGATCAGTCGTCGCGAAATTCTTATAGATCGACGAAACTTCGGCGAATGTGCGACCAAGTATATTTGCACAATGTGAAATTGCAATTTCTTTATCAGACTGCTCCAGTGGTTCTTCCTGCAAAACTGCATGTTCGAGTTTGTGCCAGTCGCGTGAAACTTCACCGCTGTCATCGAGCAACACCCGGTTCTTGATCTTATGAGATTCAATAAAGATAAATGTCAGGTGTGTAAGGATATCGTAAATATCTGATCGGCCTCTGGTGATTTCAACATTCATCTGCTCTTCGTCGATGCGGTAGCAATTTCGTCTCCTCTTTGGTGGTATAATTGCTTTAAAATGAGATTCCGAGTATCCTTCATCAGATGTGAGGTTGATGAATCGGCATTCTTCAATTCCCTCCGGAAGCCTTTCGATCACATATAACAAACCATTAAGTTCCACTTTTTCTTCTGCAATACTTCCGTAAATCTCCGGCCGAAGCTGTAATAATGCCTCACGGAGCGTTTCTCCGGAAACACCCATTGGTTTATAAAAGCCTCTATTAAAGAGGTGGCGCATTGTGATGTACAGCTTTTCCACAGCGCTTGATGATTCCTGCGCCCGGGATCTGACAATATTCTTGATTTCCTTCATTAAAGGCAAATTTATACTTTTATTTTGTTAAGTCAGCCTGTCGGCGATATTCCTGTCGTTACTAAGCCGTGGAAGCTTATTCTGGCCGCCGAGCTTACCAATCGATTTCATATAGTTGGTAAATCCGTCCTGATCAACTTTGGTGATGACAACCGGTCGTAAGATATTACCTGAGATTAGATCGTCATAATAAACATTTTGTTTCCTCATTGCATTGTCGATCTTTAGCGCGAAAGCTGCCATGTCATCCGGCTGGTTTTCGAATTCTATAAACCATTCATGATATGGAAGGCCTTCTGCAGGTGTTATTTGTGGCGCGACCGTGAATTCGCTGATCCGTACTGACGTGCCAATAATCGCTTCCTGAAGTGCAGCTTCGACCTCTTTTCCAATGACATGCTCACCAAAAGCGGAAATAAAGTGTTTGATGCGCCCGGAAACAATTACGCGATAAGGATTTTTCGACGTGAATTGAATTGTGTCGCCAATATTGTAACCCCAAAGTCCGGCGTTTGTTGATATTATTAGAACGTAATTAACGTTTAGCTCAACATCACCAATGGTCATACGCTTTGGATTTTCTAAATGAAATTCATCTGCTTTTATAAATTCATAAAATATTCCTGAATCTAAAAGTAAAAGCATTCCTTTCTCTGTCTGTGTATCCTGATAAGCAAAAAATCCTTCTGAAGCCGGAAACAGTTCAATGCTGTCGACCTTTCGGCCGATCAGGTTCTCGAATTTGGCGCGATATGGTTCAAAATTGACACCGCCATAGATGAACAAATTGAAATTCTTGAAAAGGTCACCAACTTTTTTGCCCGACTGCTGCTGAAGCTTTTCAAAATACATCTGAACCCATGATGGAATCCCCGATATTACGGTCATATTCTCATTTATGGTTTCCGCAACTATAGCGTCAACTTTCGTTTCCCAGTCGTCAATGCAGTTGACATCCCATGATGGCATTCGGTTTTTCTGAAGATATGATGGTACGAAGTGGGCCACAATTCCTGAAAGCCTTCCGAATTTGATTCCGTTTTTTTCTTCCAGCATTGGACTTCCCTGAAGGAAGATCATTTTGCCGTTTACAAAATCTGCCTTGCCAGTAGCGTATATATAATGTAAGATCGCGTCGCGCGCTGCCTGCATGTGAAAAGGCATCGATTCATTTGTAAGGGGAATATATTTAGCGCCGGATGTTGTTCCGGATGTCTTTGCAAAATACAAAGGTTTTCCCGTCCATAATACGTCAGATTCACCATTTACCACTCTATCGACGTAGTGCTTTAGCCCTTCATAATCCCTAATCGGAACATTCTTTACAAAATCCTCGTAACTATGGATATTATTAAATCCGTGGTCTTTTCCGAAAGCCGTTTTTTCAGCCTGGCGGATCAGATTGACAAACACCTTTAATTGTGTAAGCTCTGGCTGAAGTGCCCATTGCCTCGTTTTTTTATAGACGGTTTTTGCGAATAGCTTTGCAGCAATAGATTTTAATGACATAGGTTATAATTTATCGTGCCGGCTATTCGAATTCTATAAAATTTTCAGGATCCACAGGATAACCATCTTTCCACAATTCAAAATGCAGATGAACACCAGTTGATTCGCTGCCTGTTGAACCCGCTAAAGCGATGACTTCACCTCCTTTTACCACGTCGCCAACACTTTTTGTTAGTGACGATCCGTGTTTGTAAATCGAAATAAATCCGTTGTTATGCCGTACGATAATGACGTGACCTGTTGAAGGTGTCCAATCCGCAAAGATTATTGTCCCGTTTAAAATTGATTTGATCGGCGTGTTCTTTGGCAATGCGATATCAATGGCATTGTGTCTCGACTTTAGGTTATATCGTTCGGTAACCATTCCTTTTACCGGTGGAAATAAAACCACACCTGCTTTTGTCGTCGCTTTTTCAAAGAGATTATATTTGTCTTCACGCGCCACATCTTCACGCAGCTGCAACTCGTCGGCTGATGGATCGAGTTCATTTTTATCTGCTGCTTTTAGATCAGCCGCGACAATCGAATCGCGGTTTAGATTCGCGAACTCAAGATCACCCGTCAATACTTTTTTAATGGACGAAAGGTACTGTTCGTTGGATTTGATGATAGTCGCCAGCGAATCAGATTTAATAGCAAGTTCAGTGGCGTTTCGCTTCAACTCTGTCGACGCATAGCCGGGAATATATTCACGAAGTGGTGTGAAAGCAATAATGTAAGTTGTAATTGAAATCAGCAATATGGCGCCAACGGACACAGCCACAAAAACGTTCATAAGCGTCAATCTGAATGAAAAAACTTCTTCAAAAGATTCTTCGTTTAAGATTACCAGCCGGTTTTTGGTAAAGAGCTTCTTTTTTAGCTGTTTGCGCTTTAGCCTTTTCTTTGACATCCTCAGTTTTTATTTCACAAATATATGAATTTACACACTGGATGGCCGGCGCAAAAACCAAGCGCTAAATAATTCCGTACATGTACAAGTCTTAAATATTTGCCATGAGAATATATTTGCAAGTATTTCTTTTTATCTTTGTTAATCTACAGGAATTGCTTCGGCGTAAATAATTTTATTATGGGAAGATTTGGTGTTACTGAAATCATAGTTATACTTGTTATAGTATTATTGCTATTTGGCGGAAGAAAAATTCCTGAATTGATGAAAGGACTTGGAACAGGAATTAAAGAATTTAAGAACGCTTCGAAAGACGAGCATAAGCATGCCGTCAGTAAAGAAGAGGACACGAAGATATAACGACAATTTTTGTTTGTTTTGAAAAGGCTTTGGAATAACTTCCAAAGCCTTTTTTATAGTATCATGGTCAGCTGAATCCGTTTTCGGGCTTCGTCGATCTCAATGACTTTAACCTGAACATGCTGATGCATTTTCACAACTTCATTTACATCGCTGACGAATCCGGCTTTTAATTGAGATATGTGAACGAGTCCGCTTTCTTTTATCCCAATGTCGACAAAGCATCCGAAGTTTGTGATGTTGTTGACGATTCCGGGTAAAATCATTCCCGTATGAAGATCTTTTAACGATGTGACGTTGCTGTCAAAATCGAAAACTTTAGCGGATTTACGTGGATCAAGACCGGGTTTTTCGAGTTCCGAAATAATATCTTTCAGTCCCAATAATCCTATTTTATCAGTTACAAATTCTGACGGCTGAAGTTTTGCCGTCTCTTGTTTATTTGCAATAAGCTTCTCAAGCGGAACTTTTAATGTTTTGGCCATTTTTTCAACAACGGAGTACGACTCGGGATGAACAGCCGAATTATCTAACGGATTTTCGCCGCCGGTGATCCTGATAAAACCTGCACTTTGTTCAAAGGCTTTTTCGCCTAATCGCGGAACTTTTCTGAGTTGGCGGCGTGAAGTGAATGGCCCATTTTCGGTTCTGTAGGCAACGATATTTTCGGCAGTTTTCTCGCCAATTCCTGAAACGTACGAAAGTAGATGCCGGCTTGCAGTGTTGAGATTTACACCAACTGCATTTACACAACGAACAACAACATTGTCAAGTTCATTTTTCAACTTCGACTGGTCGACGTCGTGCTGATATTGGCCTACACCAATTGCTTTTGGATCAATTTTAACAAGTTCTGCTAATGGATCTATCAGTCTCCGTCCGATTGAAACCGCGCCACGAACAGTAACATCGTGTTGTGGAAGTTCTTCACGTGCCAACTTTGAAGCCGAATATACTGAAGCGCCTGCTTCGCTGACCACGAACACCTGAAGTGGCTTATCGAATGCGATCTGCTTGATGAAAAACTCGGTTTCGCGCGATGCAGTTCCGTTGCCGATCGATATTGCTTCGATCTTGTATGCGTTGACCAAAGACCTGATCTTCTTCATCGCCATCGCCGTTTCTTTTTGTGGCGCATGCGGATAAATTGTCTCATTATATAAAAGGTCGCCTTTTTCGTCAAGGCAGACGACTTTGCAGCCGCTTCTGTAACCCGGATCGATTGCGAGAATTCTTTTCGATCCAAGCGGTGGCGCCATCAATAACTGCGTCAGGTTATTTGCGAAAACATTAATCGATGCGATGTCGGCTTTTGCTTTTGCTTCCTGAAGCACTTCGTTGGAAATTGCCGGTGCGAGAAGCCGTTTATAACTATCTGCAATGGCGAGTTCAATATGTTCCCGCGAGTCGCTGTTGCGGTTTTTAATGTAAGTGGATTGAATTCCGGATATTGCTTCGTCAGAATCTGTCTCTACTTTAATTTTTACAAATCCTTCGTTTTCGGCGCGAAGCATCGCGAGTAATCTATGTGATGGTGCTTTTAAAAGCGGTTCAATCCATTCGAAATACTGAGAGAACTTTTGGGCGTTCTCATCATCTTTCTTTGCTTTGACAACCTTGGTTTCAATTGTTCCTTTTCGCCTGAATAGCCTTCGGACTCCATTTCGGATGTTAATATCTTCATTGATCCATTCGGCGATGATGTCGCGGGCACCTTGTAAGGCTACGTCTTCATTTTCGACTTTTGCATTAACAAACTTATGAGCAGCAACATCGATATTTCCGTTGCCCTGGCTCATGATAATCTTGGCAAGTGGTTCGAGTCCGAGTTCGCGTGCTGCGTCTGCGCGGGTTTTCTTTTTCTTCTTGAATGGCAGATACAGATCTTCGAGTTCAGTTAATGAAAAGCTTTTTAAAATCCTGGTTTCCAGTTCGGCGGTTAAACCGTTTTGTTCGGAAATTGATTTTACAATTGCTTCTTTTCGTTTTAAAATAGCTTCAAAATCTTTTTGGAGATTGGCTATTTGTTCAATGACAACTTCATCAAGATTTCCTGTCTGGTCTTTACGGTATCTTGATATAAACGGAATTGTACAGTCTTCCTGCAGAAGCCGGACGGTGCTTTTAATCGCAGCATCCGGTGCGTTAACCTGTTGCTTTATAAACTCAATGTTTGTCATTAACGAAAAAGTTATACCCCGGATCGCAGCGGAAAGCCTTTGCAAAAGCTTGCAGCGCAGAGCCGGAAATAGGTCCCGAAAAAATTTTTAATCCTGAACTATAAAATCTTTAGGATCTTTCTTTCGGAACTCAGGTTGAATATTGATGTGATTGATGTTGAACTTCTGAAAAAGTACCTGCTCGACGTTGTGAAGGAGATCGTTGAACTCAGACATTCGGATGTCTTCAGCGCAATCAAGATGTGCCTCAAGATGCAATTCCTCGTCGTTAAGATGCCATACGTGAATGTGGTGAAGCTTGTTTACGCCGGGAACTTTATGTACTTCCCGCACGATCTTTTTGATATCGATGTGTGAGGGCGTGAAAAGCATCAGCATTTGTGTTGACTTACTTATTAGATCCGCACCAACCACTACAAGGTAAATTGCGATGGCAAGCGTTAAGACGCTGTCGACCCAAAACCATTGAAACCACCTCATAAGTAAACCACCGATAAGCACCGCGAACGATGCCATCATGTCGGTGAGAAGATGTAAATAAGCCGACTTCATATTCAAATTCTTGTGAGAATCACCTTTTAGAAGGAGGACTGAGAGTCCGTTTGCTGCGATGCCCAAAATCGAAAGCCAGATTACTAAGCCGGTAGCGATCGGCTGTGGATTAAAAAAGCGCTCAACAGATTCATAAATAAGAAATAGCGCAACGACAATCAGTGTTAGTGCATTAACAAAAGCCGCGATAATTTCGGCACGTTTGTAACCAAAAGTCTGTTGTAGAGAAGCCTTCCGGCGTGAAAGCCTGTTTGCTGCATAGCTAAATATCAGCGAAAGCACATCACTAAAGTTGTGAAGTGCGTCGGAAAGCAGTGCGAGGCTTCCAGAAAAAATTCCACCTACAACCTGTGCTGCAGTAATGAGGATGTTGAGAAAGATAGAAAACAAAAGATTTCTTCCTTTCACTTCATGTTTGTGAATATGTACGGGCGTATGTGACAAAGTTTAGCAGGATATTTTATCAACACGTGTTTGGTGCCTTCCGCCTTCAAAAGATGTATTAAGAAACGCTTCAGTCATCTCGATCGCCTGCTGAATTGAGGTGTAACGCGCTGGAATACTGATGATGTTGGCGTTGTTATGCTGACGTGCGAGAATCGCAATTTCTTTGATCCAGCACAAGGCTGCGCGTATTCCGCTGTGTTTATTAACAGTCATGTTGATACCATTTCCGCTGCCGCAGATGACGATTCCGAAATCTGCTTTACCTTCGGCTACGTCTTTGGCTACAAGGTGTCCGAAATCGGGATAGTCGACACTGCTTGATGAATTTGTACCGTGGTTTGTGACTTCGTGTCCGGCTTCGGTGAGCATTTGGACTATGGCGTGTTTATAATCGGGACCTGCGTGGTCGTTGCCTATGGATATTTTCATGGTTGGGGATTTGATGTAAATTTAGGAAAATTCAGTGGTAATATTTGGGTTTTAGGATGTGTTAGCCACGAATGCACGAATTTTTATTTTATAATTGCTGTTCTTCATTGTCAATTATAGCTCGTCGCGAGCATAGTAATTTTTGTAGTTGCGCTCAAAATCTAATTTTGGATTTTAGATTCGTGCATTCGTGGCTAGATACTTCAATCATACATTATAATTATGTAACATTTTAATAGAAATTTATAATGTTAATAAATTTAGTGCAGCCCTTGATTTACAAGACTTTCCGTTTTTTAAAATTTTGTTGATAAATCCTGATAGAAAATGGAAACTAATTTAGGTCTGCTTGGTTAAAATTTTAAGAGAAAACCAACACCACAATTCCAAATAATCTTTCATCAATTTTTAGGAAAGTTATTAAAGGTTAAGGCATCATTTCTTAACAGTAACCTCGGTGTAAAGTTATTGTGTTTTTTCTGGTTCCGTAGTTATCAAATGATGTTCATAACATATTTAAAAGGTTCAGGACAATGGAAGTTACATCAAAAGATCATGTTGATAAATAGCGGTAAGTAATGCGAACTTACAATAGCCAACAAGTACGATAAAGTTATTGCCGATGTTAACACGCTATAATAACCACCAAAATTTTATTTCAAATTAATTTTTTATGTAGATGTATATATAGAATGTTAACAAGTGATGTGAAAAAATGGTAGTCTTTAAAAAAGCAGCTTTTAAAAAGGAGTGATAAGTACAATTCTAATATTTACTAATATGTTCTTGTTTTCATTACTTCGGTGGTAATCAAGGGTTGAGCGTTAATATTTGTTTAAACTGAACACGGGCAATCCTTAACTGTAAACTATTTTGTAATTTCCCTCCTTATTATAGATACTACACATGAGTAAGAAGCCAGGTAAACCACATACCAAGGAGAAAGATTTTTCCGGAAAAATATTAAAGATACTTTCAAAGCATGCCAACAAGGCATACAATTATAAACAGATTGCAGCCAAACTCGAACTTGACGATACGAAAAGCAGGAACGAAATCATCAAAGATTTAAAACTACTTGCTTCACAAGGCAAGATCATAGAAACCGAACCCGGTAAATATTTAGTTAAAGCTACAAGCCAGGAATATTATGAAGGCCGTATAGATATGACAAGCAGGAAAACTGCATATTTTATATGTGAAGATTTTGCTGAAGATGTTTTCATTCCGACCAACAACCTCAATCACGCTTTAGACGGAGATACTGTAAAGGTTTATGTTTACAACAAACGCAGCGGTAAAAGAGCTGAAGGTGAAGTGATCGAAATTCTTGAAAGAAAGAAAATGGAGTTTGTTGGTGTGATCGATATACAAAAGAATTTTGCTTTTGTTACGACCGCCAATGCGAAAATGTATACTGATATATTTATTCCAAAAGATAAAATTGGTGAAGCAGAGCAGGGCGATGTCGTTGTTGTAAAAATTGAAGACTGGCCGGCAAAAGCCGATAGTCCGTTTGGATCAGTAATCAATGTTCTTGGAAAACCCGGTGAACATGATACCGAAATGCATGCGATACTTGCTGAATACGGACTTCCATATGACTTTCCGATTGAAGTTGAAGTGTTTGCACAAAAGATCGATACTTCAATTCAGGAAAGTGAAATTGCGAACAGAAGAGATATGCGTGATACATTAACTTTCACCATTGACCCTCGTGATGCGAAAGATTTTGATGATGCCTTGTCATTCAAAAAGCTTGAAAATGGAAACTATGAAATCGGAATCCATATTGCTGACGTGTCATTTTATCTTCAAGAAGGAACTATTCTGGATGATGAAGCTTATCAGCGTGCAACATCTGTATATCTGGTAGACAGAGTTGTTCCGATGCTTCCGGAAGTATTATCCAATTTCGCATGTTCGCTTCGGCCACATGAAGAAAAATATACGTTCTCAGCGGTTTTTGAAATTTCACCTGCAGCTCAGGTTACAAATCAATGGTTTGGAAGAACGGTGACATATTCTGACCAGCGTTTTTCATACGAAGAAGCGCAGCATATCATTGAAACAAAAGGAAATCAGATTCCTGAAGATATTTCAATTACAGGAAAAAGCTATGAAGTTCCGGCTGAAATTGTAGAAGCGACTTTAAAACTTGATGAACTTGCAAAAATTTTCCGCCGAAACAGGATGAAGAATGGCGCGATATCATTTGATAAAGTGGAAGTAAAATTCCATTTAAATGAAAATGATGAGCCAACCGGAGTTTACTTCAAAGAATCAAAGGATTCAAATCACCTTATTGAAGAGTTCATGCTTTTGGCCAATCGTAAAGTGGCTGAATATATCGGAAAGCAAAAGAAAACTTTTGTTTACAGAATCCACGATGAACCAAATGAAGATAAGCTTATCGGACTTCAAACAATTATAGCTAAGTTCGGATATAAGATAGATTTGCGTTCAAAGAAAGATATTTCCCAATCATTAAATCAATTGCTAACTGATGTTCACGGAAAGAAAGAGCAGAACCTAGTTGATACTTTAGCGATTCGAACAATGAGCAAGGCTAAGTATTCAACAGATAACATTGGCCATTACGGACTCGCATTCGACTACTATTCGCATTTTACATCACCAATCAGACGTTATCCTGACGTTATGGTACATAGGCTTCTTCAACACTATTTAGATGGCGGAAAATCGGCAAGTGAAGAAGTGTATGAAGTTAAATGTGAACATTCTTCCAACATGGAATACCTCGCTACCAATGCAGAGCGTGATTCGGTGAAATACATGCAGGTGAAATACATGCAGGATCATAAAGATGAAGAGTTTTTGGGTGTAATTTCCGGTGTCACCGAATGGGGAATTTATGTTGAGATTGTCAGCAATAAATGTGAAGGTATGTGCAGGATCCGCGAGATCAAAGATGATTATTACACCTTTGACGAAAAGCAATATGCATTAGTTGGCGAGATTTCTAAAAGCCTGCTGCAGTTAGGTGACGAGGTATGGGTGAAAGTAAAGAATGCAGATCTAGTCAAAAAGCAGCTCGATTTTCATTTCTTGAGAAAGAACACTTAAATTATAATAAGATGAAAAAGTTCCTAGTAGTTTTATTGATGATAATTTCCCAGCTTTCATTTGCACAAGTGACCAAGAATATTGGTGATTTTAACAGCGTGAAAGTCTTCGACAGGATTGCAGTGACCCTTGTAAGGTCGACAGAGAATAAAGTAGAAATCCGCGGTAAACGCAGCGGTGAAGTTGAACTTGTCAACAGTAATGGTGATTTAAAAATTCGGATGAAACTCGATAAATTATTGCAAGGTGAAGACATTGAAGTACGCGTGTATTATAAAGATCTCAAAAGTATAGATGCAAGTGAAGGATCACTGGTTTCAGCCGAAGGCGTAATATCTCAGGATGAAATCGAACTGAATGCCAAAGCTGGAGCTGAAATAACGTTAAAGCTTGAAGTTCGCGATGTGGAAGTTAGATCTGTTACAGGTGGAATAGTAAATCTCACAGGCAGATCTGATGAAATGGAAGTTACCCTGGGAACCGGAGGTGTTATCAATGCAAAGGAATTTGTAACATCAAAAACAGAGGTTGCCATCAGAGCCGGCGGTCAGGCTGAAGTTTACGCCACTGACCATATTGAAACAGACATTAAAGCTGGTGGAGACATTGTTGTTTATGGAAATCCTAAAAGTGTAAACGAAAAATCATCATTAGGTGGTTCGGTGACCATTAAAAAGTAATCTTCGGCAAAAATCCTTATTTTTGAGAGGTTGCTAAAATAATTCAACCGAAGATTATACATGATCCAAGACGTTTTAACTGCAATTCCACTTGGAATTTTTCTCAGCTTTTTAATAGGACCGGTATTTTTCGTTCTATTGGAAACAAGCGCGGTTAAAGGGGTAAGAGCTGCTTTGGCATTTGACTTCGGAGTCATTCTGGCTGATATCCTGTTTATAGTTATTGCCTACGGAAGCAGCTATCGATTGATTTTAAGTATCAAGAACGATCCGGCCGTTTTCTTATTTGGAGGCGGAATAATGGTTTTTTATGGCCTGATTTCATTTTTGAAACATCAAAAAGCAGGACGTCGGGTTGATACTGACGTAGTGGCTGAAGTGATCAAGAACAATTATCGAGGATTATTTTTCAAGGGATTTTTTCTGAATTTCATTAATGTGGGCGTGTTGCTGTTCTGGTTTTTGGTATTGATAACCATTGGTCCAAAACTAAATCTCGACCTTTCACGAATGATCACCTTTTTTGGATCTGTGATAGCGACTTATCTTGTTGTTGATGTATTCAAAATATTGCTTGCGAAACAGCTCAAAAGCAAAATGACACCAAACAACGTTTTAAAGATCAAGAAGTTGATCAGTATTCTTCTTATTATTTTTGGAGTTGTAATAATGGCACAAGGTTATTTTCCAAGTGAGCAAAAATTGGTAAAGCGAGCATTAGAAAAAATGGATTAAGCGCGCCATCACTGATCTTTTCAAATATTACTTTTAAACTATAAAGTTTTTATTTACATTTGCCGTCCATTCAACTATGGCGTCGTGGCCGAGTGGCTAGGCTGGGCTCTGCAAAAGCTCCTACTGCGGTTCGAATCCGCACGATGCCTCCAAATTTCAAAAAGACTCTCTACTCGAGGGTCTTTTTTATGTCCTGAATTCTTCCATCTGAATAGTAACAGCCTCGACATCGCCGCCAATTGGTGGATTCAATTTAGATACCGATATTGAAATACGTGCGATTTCAGGTATTTGTAAAAATATTCTGCTGATAATGCGGTGTGCAACATGTTCAAGCAGATTAGATCTGATAGCCATTTCTTCTTTTACAATTAGATTTAATAGAACATAGTCGACAGTATCTTCAAGTTTGTCACTCTCAGCCGACTTTCGCAGGTCTGTTTTGACTTCAAGACTGACGCTATAGTCAGATCCGATTTTGCTTTCCTCTACAAGACATCCATGATAGGAGTAGGTTCTGATATTCTGGAGTTTTATTGTTCCCATCTTATGATGCAGTTTTTTATAAGTTAAATGTACTGAAATCCTGCCGATGTAGTTGTATGAACAGTCTTTGTAAGTCTCTTGTAACAACAAATTTGATAACTTTGCGGCTTTAGAAAACACTATGTCTACAGAAGAAAAGTCGCTCAATTTTATCGAACAAATTATAGAAGAAGATCTCAGGAACGGAATGGCTCCAACATCACTTCGGTTTCGCTTTCCGCCTGAACCAAATGGCTATCTTCATATTGGACATGCAAGCTCGATTGCTTTGAATTTTGGTCTGGGCATTGATTATAATGCTCCGGTTAACCTGCGTTTTGACGATACAAATCCGGCGAAAGAAGAGCAGGAATTTGTTGATGCCATAAAGCGAGATGTTCAGTGGCTAGGTTACGAATGGGCTGAAGAACGTTACGCATCTGATTACTTTCAGCAGCTGTACGATTGGGCAGTTCAGATGATAATAGACGGTTATGCATATGTTGACAGCCAGACTTCGGAAGAAATGGCGCAGCAAAAAGGAACACCAACAACTCCCGGAAGTGATAGTCCATTTCGTAATAGATCAGTGGATGAAAATCTCCAGTTGTTTGAACAGATGAAAGCCGGAGCATTTGCTGAAGGCGAGCATATTCTTCGTGCTAAGATAGACATGAAGTCGACCAACATGCTGATGCGCGATCCAATCATGTACCGAATTCTTCATAAAACCCACCACCGCACAGGTGATGACTGGTGTATTTATCCAATGTATGATTGGGCACATGGCGAAAGCGATTATTTGGAACAAATTTCACATTCATTTTGTACTCTCGAATTTCTGCCTCACCGCGAACTTTATGACTGGTTTCTAGACAGGATCTATGACAATAATCTGGTAAGGCCAAAGCAAAGGGAATTCGCAAGGAGAAACCTAAGTCACACGGTTGTAAGCAAGCGAAAATTGATGCAGCTTGTCTCTGAAGGACATGTAAATGGTTGGGATGATGCGCGGATGTCGACAATTTCAGGCCTTAGAAGACGAGGTTATACAGCTGCATCGTTACGAAATTTCGCCAATGCGATCGGAATAGCAAAACGTGATAACTTGATTGATGTTTCGCTTCTCGAATTTTATATCAGAGAAGATCTGAATAAAAATGCGCCACGTGTCATGGCAGTTCTTGATCCAATAAAAGTTGTGATTACCAATTATCCTGAAGGTAAAGAAGAATGGCTTGATGCCGAAAACAATCAGGAAGATGAAAGTGCCGGCTTTAGAAAAGTTCCTTTTTCACGTGAAATCTACATCGAGCATGAAGATTTTCTGGAAGATGCCCCAGCGAAATTCTTCAGGTTAAGTATAGGAAAGGAAGTAAGATTAAAGAATGCATATATAATTAAAGGTGAATCTGTCGTCAAAGATGCTGATGGAAATATAACAGAAATTCACGCCACTTATGACACTGAAAGCTTAAGCGGCAGCGGAACCGAAGCTAGTCTTCGCAAGGTTTCAGGAACACTTCATTGGGTTTCTACCAAACATGCAATTCCCGCAGAAGTACGTTTATATGACAGATTATTTACTGATGAAGCACCGGATTCACATAAGGAAAAAGACTTCTTGGAATTTGTCAATCCCGATTCTCTAAAGATCATTACTGGATATGTTGAGCCAAGCCTGCAGCATGTTAAAGTAGAGGAGAAATTTCAATTTCAGCGTCTTGGCTATTTTACTGTTGATCGTGAGTCGACTGAAGAGAAACTTGTTTTTAATCGTACCGTCGGACTAAAAGACACCTGGGAAGAAAAGGGAAAGAAAGAAGAAAACATCATCAATAATAGCCTGAAAGAGATCAATCGATTTTTTAAAGCCTCGACCGATGCGGAACGTACTGAAATTGAAAGCTCCATCGGTGAAAAGTTGCGTGAGATCAAAGGTTTCAGCTTACTTCAGAATGCAATCCGCAAGAATGTCAGCAATAACAAAAGTTCATTGTTCTTTGTGAACATCCTGCTGAAGTACAATTCAACAATTACTGTAAAAGATCTGGATAATGAACTTCTCGAAAAAATAGTTGCAATGTCGTTCAGAAGCGAATCGCCATTTGTACGAGCGGAAGCTGTTCGGAATATTTATTCAGATGAAGTTTCTAGGTCGAATTTTGAAAAACTGCTCTCAAATCTTCGTTCTACTGAAAAAGATCAGGTGGTTCTGGATCTTCTTTAAGGCTCATAGCTTAAAACAATAAAGCGTCCAATTTTATGAACGCTTTATTTATTATTGTAAATTTCTATGCTGATTTAAAAAACTATAACTAGTCGCTATTATAATCGGCTTTCATAAATCAGTTTATATTAACTTTCTAAAATCAATAATATATTTTATTGCCTATGTATTCAAAAGCCCCGCAAATCGCTTTATTTTAATTTTCGGCTTTTGAAGCTACAGATTTAACGGTCATTTTCATTGTCAGTGAGATCTTCCCCTTCTTTTAGGTTTTGATAATCTTCAGATGGCTTGAATTCGTCTTTTTCCTGTCGTGGTTTTTTTGAACCTCTTTTCATCGCTTCCCCAATTTGATTTGAAGCTGTGAATGATGCAACCATGTTGTTCAGCATATCGCTTCCGGCTTGTGGTGAATTTGGAAGCAAAATTAAATTTGAGTTAGTATCAGCACCAATTGCCTGAAGCGTATCGTAATGTTGTGTAACTACAATTAGCGCCGATGCCTCCTGTGAATTAATTCCGACTCGATTTAAAACATCAACACTTTCTACAAGTCCGCGTGCAATTTCACGTCGCTGATCAGCAATTCCCTGACCTTGCAGGCGCTTGCTTTCGGCTTCAGCCTTCGCTTTTGCAACTATTCTGATACGTGAACTTTCAGCTTCAAATTCTGCTGCAGTTTTTTCGCGGTCAGCAGCATTGATCCTGTTCATTGCATTCTTGACCTGAATATCCGGATCAATATCGGTAACTAAAGTATTTATAATGTCGTATCCATAGGTCGTCATCGCCTCATTCAATTCACGTTTTACAGCGATTGCAATATCATCTTTGCGTTCAAAAACATCATCCAATCGCAGCTTTGGTACTTCAGCCCTTACAACATCGAATACATAAGCTGTAATTTGATCATGAGGATATTCGAGGCGGTAAAATGCATCATACACATTGTCCTTAATGACCATAAACTGAACAGAAACCTTGAGTTTTACAAAAACATTGTCCTTGGTTTTAGTTTCAATGATAACATCAAGCTGCTGGATTTTTAGATTTACCTTTCCGGCAATCTTATCTATAATTGGGATTTTTAATTGCAGTCCCGAATGACGGATACTCTGAAACTTGCCAAAGCGTTCAATAATAGCTGCTGTTTGTTGTTTAACCGTAAAGAAAGAGGATAGCAAAATGAACAATGCTAACAAAAGTGTAATGTATAAGCCGAGATTTTCCATAAAAGTGTAATTTAGTAGATACGTAAGCCGTTAAAGTTACGAATTTAACAAGGTCATTAACCGAAAATCACAAATGAAAAAAATTGGAACACTACTAGTACTGCTCGCCGTTACAACTATGTCGGCGCAATATAATTATCGGGATTCCAATAGAATTGGGATTGGTGGAGGAATCAATCAGTTTGACCTTATGACAGATGATATAGATGCAACTCCGGGAATGGGCTGGAACCTGGGATTATCATTACGTGGAAATTTCTACAATGATTTTGATATGGTGTACGGAATTCAATTCAGTGAAAACAAGTTCAAAGTCGCCACTACATCGTTAACCGGCGGTGCTGAAGATGTGGAATTCAAATTGCCTTCAGCACAAATTTCATTGCTGCTTAGCTACAAGATCATTGAAAGCCATTTGAGCGTTGAACTTGGTCCAATGATTCAGGTCAATGGAAAGCTTACTTATGATGAACAAAACGAATTGAATATTTTAAGAGGCACTACCGTTACTGCAGATGAGTTTTCAGAAATATCCCAATTCAATTTCTATCCAACAATTGGAGTTACAGCTGGATTAAAGCAGTTAAGAGTTGCTGTAATGTATCATTACGGCGTTAACAATATTCTTTCGAAAGTCAGTGGTGTTGATGGTGAAAAATTAAAGGCAAACGCTGGAATTATAAGCGCAAACCTTTTAATATATCTATAATTAGTATCTCCAGTAAAAGCAAAAGCTCCTCGAAAGGAGCTTTTTTTATAAGTTGGCTATTGCTTTTTTAATACGGCTTACAGTTTCTTCTTTCCCGATGAGCTCGATGATATCAAAAAGGTGTGGACCTTTTAATGCTCCAACAATTGAAAGCCGCAATGGCTGCATCACTTTCCCCATTCCGATTTCATTTTCGGCAATCCACTGTTTTAGCTTTTCTTCTATGTTGGCTGATGTGAAATCTTCAATATCCTCAACGATTTTAAAAACCTCGCTCATAATTGCAGGCGTTTCAGCTTTCCAGCTTTTAATTGCTTTTTCATCGTAAGATGGCGGAGCATCGAAAAAGTAATCACTCATTTCCCAAAATTCCGACACAAAATGTGCCCGCTCCTTTATAAGCGTTACAACTCTCCGAACATATTCTGGTTCAGCATTTATATCTTTTTCCCTTAAAATTTTCATGTAGTCGGCGGCAAGCAGATCATCATCACGTTTAGTTAGATACTGATGGTTGAACCACTTATTTTTCTCAGGATCAAACTTGGCTCCTGATTTATGTACACGATTTAGATCAAAAGCTTCGATAAGTTCATCAAGTGAGAAAAGTTCTTTTTCAGATCCGTCATTCCATCCCAAAAGCGCGAGAAAGTTAATTACAGCTTCCGGAAAATATCCTTCTTCACGGTAACCTGATGATGTTCCTGAATCAGTTGTCCACTCCAAAGGAAATACCGGAAAGCCCATTTTGTCTCCGTCGCGCTTCGAAAGTTTTCCATTCCCTACAGGTTTTAAAATCAAAGGAAGATGAGCAAACTCAGGTGCTTCCCATCCAAAAGCGCGGTAAAGAAGTACGTGCAGCGGCATCGATGGAAGCCATTCTTCGCCACGAATAACATGTGAAGTCTCCATTAAATGATCATCAACAATATTGGCAAGATGATATGTCGGCATCCCGTCGCTTTTAAAAAGCACTTTGTCATCCAGCAAGTTGGTGTCAAACTTAATGTCACCTCTGATGATGTCTTTCAAATGCAGAACTTCATCAACTGGCGTTTTAAACCTGATTACGTATTCTTCGCCGCTGGCAAGTCTTTTTGCTAAATCATTTTCAGAAATATTTAGAGAATTATCTAATTGTGATCTGTTGCTCTGATTATATATAAAAGTTTGCCCGTTGGCTTCTGCTTCTTTTCGGCGGGAATCCAGTGCCTCATTTGTATCAAAAGCATAATATGCGTCGCTTGACTGTACCAGTTTTTGAGCGTACTCACTATAGAGGTGCTTGCGTTCGCTTTGCCGGTACGGACCGAACTTTTCATTATGACCGACAGTTTCATCGGGATAGATTCCAAGCCATTCCAAAGCTTCAAGGATATAATCTTCAGCGCCTTCTACAAATCGGCTTTGGTCTGTGTCTTCAATCCGAAGGTAAAAAACGCCTTTGTTTTTTTTTGCGAACAGGTAGTTGAATAATGCGGTTCTTACGCCTCCTATATGAAGCGGCCCCGTTGGACTAGGTGCAAAACGAACACGAACTGGTTTAGACATTTCAATTAAATTAAGATGCGCAAAGATACCATTTAGATTAATTTTCACGGATCTTCTGCCAATTTACATCATCATACAACTTTGGGCGAAATTCAGCGTTCTGTGAGTCAGATAAAATCGTATTTTTAGCGGTTACAAAAACGCAACATATATTGGAATCATCAAACGTTATTTACGGCAAACTTGAAGCGTTTATAAAGAAATTCTACCTCAATGAGCTGCTTCGCGGCCTGATCTTCTTTGTCGGGCTGGGATTACTATATTTTTTATTCACGCTGTTACTTGAATACTTTCTTTGGCTGAAGCCTGCAGGAAGAACATTTCTCTTTTGGTCCTTTATTGCAGTTGAAACTTTTTTGCTTGTTCGGTATATTATGTTCCCGCTTTTTAAACTTTTCAAGCTTCGAAAAGGAATTGACTATAAAGAAGCTTCTCAAATCATCGGAGATCATTTTCAGGAAGTAAAAGATAAACTCATCAACTTCCTCCAATTGTCTGGCACTAGTCATCAGTCGGAATTATTGATGGCTTCAATTGAACAGAAGGCAAACGCACTTCAGCCAATCCCATTTACTAATGCCGTAAACTTTAAGAGCAACAGGAAATATCTTCCAATAGTAGCTATTCCAATTTTGTTTTTTGCATTCTTCTACATTTCGGGGAACAGCGAGATGATTTCCCAAAGCCTGAACAGGGTTGTGAACTATAAACAACAATTTCTTCCACCGGCTCCATTTAGGTTTATCGTCCTTAATGATGAGCTGCGTACGGAGCAAAGCCAGGATTTTCTTCTTCGGATGAAAACAGAGGGAAACATCGTACCGGAGAATGCAGTGATTTTTATTGGGGATGAAAGCTACTTTATGGAAAGCAGCTCGCCGGGCCTATTTACCTTCCGTGTGCCAAAGCCCGCAGCAGACGTAGTGTTTCACGTGGAAGCAAATGAGGTTTCTTCCAAGGATTATACGCTGGCTGTTGTTGAAGTTCCATCGATCGCCAACTTTGAAATGCAGTTGCAGTTTCCGGGATATTTGAATAAACGCAATGAATCTGTAAAAGGAACCGGAAATGCAATTGTTCCGGAAGGGACTCAGATTGTGTGGCGAATGAAAACCCTTGCTACAGATCAGGTGGAATGGACTGATTCTAATATCAAAACCAGATTCACCAAAAATGACGATTCCTTTCAACTTGCGAGACGAATTTCTGAAACTACTGATTATCAGGTTATAACCTCAAATGATAAAGTCGCTGATTACGAAAAGCTTAGCTATAGGATTTCTGTTGTAAAAGATCAGCACCCATCAATTTCTGTTGAAGCTGCTCCCGATAGCTTAAAGCTCGGGAACGTTTATGTTCTAGGCCGTGTGGCAGATGATTATGGGTTGTCGCGCCTACAGATCGTATTCTATCCAAAAGATCGTCCTGCGGCTGCTAAACGCGGAATTATGCCTGTGAAGAAGGATATTTACGATCAATTTGTTTTCACTTTTCCTGGAACGCTTCCGGTTGAACAGGGTGTTGGTTATGAATATTACTTCGAAGTATTTGATAATGACGCTCCGCGTGGGTATAAATCGTCGAAGTCATCAGTTTTTTCAAGCCGCATTCAAACTGACGTTGAAAAAGAAGATCAGATACTTCAACAACAAAGCGAAAACATCAACAGCCTTGAAAAGTCTTTGAAGAATCAGGACAAGCAGATCAATGAAATGGATAAACTCCAAAAGATGGGCAAGGAGAAGGAAAGCCTTGAGTTTAAAGATCAGCAGAAAGTCAGTGAATTCCTAAAGCGTCAGCAACAGCAGGATGAAATGATGAAGGAGTTTTCAAAAAAGATGGAAGACAACCTTGAGAAGTTTAAAACCGAGGAAAAGGACGAACTTAAAGAAGAGCTGCAAAAGCGCCTCGAAAATGCGGATAAAGACCTTGAAAAGAACAAGAAATTGCTTGATGAGCTCAAGGAACTAAATGAAAAAATACAAAACGAAGAGTTGTTTGAAAAGATGGAGAAGTTCAAGCAGACAAGCAAGAACCAAACTAAAAATCTGGAACAGCTCGTTGAACTGACCAAGAAGTTTTACGTCGAGAAAAAGGCAGAACAAATTGCAGACAAGCTGGAGAAGCTTGCAGAAAAGCAAGAAGCGCTCAGTGACAAAGAGAAAGATAATACTGCGCCTCAGCAAGAAGAGATTAACAAAGAGTTTGAAAAAATTGAGGAAGAACTAGAAGAACTCGAAAAAGAAAATAAAGAGCTAAAGGCGCCGGTTGATCTTCCGAAAGATGAAGAGAAGCAGAAGAAGATTGATGAGGACATGAAAAAGGCAACCGATGAACTCAAAAAGAATAGTCCGGCCAAAGCAAAACCGAAGCAGAAAAGTGCCGCGAAGCAGATGATGGAGATGAGCGCAAAAATGGAAGCGAGTATGGCTGCCGGCGCGATGGAGCAGATGGAAGAAGATGTTAAGATGCTTCGCCAAATTCTGGACAATCTTTTGGCTTTTTCCTTTTCGCAGGAGGATCTTATGGGCGAATTTAAAGATCTTAAACGCGGGTCACCTGCATTTAACAAGAACCTGAAAATTCAGCAGGATCTAAAGCAGCAGTTCAAGCACGTAGATGATAGTTTGTTTGCGATGTCGCTTCGTAACCCTCGCATTGCCGAGGATGTAACGAGAGAGATCGGCAACGTACACTACAACGTCGATAAATCTCTCGAGTCGCTCGTCGAGGCACATATTTCGAAAGGGCTGTCGCATCAGCAGTATACTATTTCGTCAGCAAACAAATTGGCTGATTTCCTCAGCGATATCCTCAACAGTATGCAAATGTCAATGTCAGGATCTGGAGAAGGGAAACCTAAACCCGGAAAAGGCGAAGGCAGTGGTGCTCAGCTTCCCGACATCATCAAGAAGCAGGAAGGCCTTGGCGAAAAGATGAAGCAGGGAATGAAAGAAGGGAAGAAGCCCGGCGACGGGAAAAAACCAGGCGAAGGCGAAAAGCCCGGGGGCAAAAAACCAGGTGAAAAAGGTTCGGGTGAAAACGGCGAAGGCGGCGAGAATGGCAATGATGGAGAAGGCGATGCTGAAGCGATCATGGAAATATATAAAGAGCAGAAGCAGCTACGTGAAGCACTTCAAAATGAACTCAATAAGAAAGGCCTTGGCGGCAATGGACAAAGCGCAATCGACCAGATGAAGCAGATTGAGAAGCAACTTCTGAATAAAGGTTTTAATAATGAAACCCTGCAGCGTATATTAAAGCTAAAGTACGAACTGCTAAAACTTGAGAAGGCTGTTCAGCTTCAGGGCGAAGAAAAGAAGCGACAGGCTGAAGTTGGCAAGAAGCAATTCAAAAACAACGCTAACGCTCTTCCGGCCGCGCTGCAGGAATACATGAACAGTATCGAGATATTAAACAGGCAAACACTACCTTTGCGCGCTAATTACAACCAGAAGGTTCAGGAATACTTTAAGAATAAATGATCAATTATAATTATGAAACCGACTTCGAGCTACAAGAAGAAGATCGGTTTTCAGTCTGGATAAGTTCAATTATATCTTCAGAAGGCAAGAAAGAAGGCGAAATCAACTACATTTTTTGTGATGACGAATATCTGCTTCGCATCAACAATGAATTTTTGTCTCACGACGACTATACAGATATCATTAGTTTCGACTATTCTCTTGGAAATGAGCTACATGGTGATATTTTCATCTCCATTGAACGTGTTCGGGAGAATGCTGCTGATTATGATGTTGCATTTGAAGACGAGCTGAAGCGGGTGATGGCGCACGGAGTATTGCATTATTGTGGATATAAAGACAAAACGCCCGAAGACCAAGCGGTAATGACAAGTAAAGAAGAAGAAAAAATAAAGCTATTTACCAACTAATGTTTCACGTGGAACAATGAGTATATTTCAAGATGTATATGATGTAATTGTTGTCGGCGCAGGACATGCCGGTTCTGAAGCTGCGGCCGCGGCTGCAAATTTGGGATCGAAGACTTTGCTGGTGACGATGAGTCTGCAGAACATTGCCCAAATGTCCTGCAATCCTGCGATGGGCGGAATTGCAAAAGGGCAGATTGTGCGTGAAATTGATGCTCTGGGCGGTTATAGCGGAATTGTTTCCGATGAAACCGCGATCCAGTTCAAGATGCTGAACAAGTCGAAAGGCCCGGCAATGTGGTCGCCACGTGTTCAAAGCGACCGAATGAGGTTTGCCGAAAAGTGGCGATTGATGCTTGAAGGCACGCCGAATCTTGATTTTTATCAGGAGATGGTAAAAGGGCTAATTATAGAAGGTGATGAGATTAAAGGAATCGTTACTTCACTTGGAATTGAAATTCGAGGGCATGCTGTAGTGTTGACCAACGGAACTTTTCTAAACGGATTGATCCACATTGGTGAAAAACAATTTGGTGGTGGCCGTGCCGGTGAAAGCGCCGCATACGGAATTACGGAAGATCTGAAGAAAGCCGGATTTGAAGCCGGGCGCATGAAGACCGGAACGCCGCCGCGTGTTGATGGAAGATCACTTGATTATTCGAAGATGAATGAAGAAAAGGGCGATGAGATACCTTCAAAGTTTTCATATTCGGATGTCACCAAACCACTGACAAAGCAGAAGTCTTGTCACATGACATATACTTCGCTGGATGTGCACGATATTCTAAGAGAGGGATTTGATCGTTCGCCCATGTTTAATGGGCGGATTCAAAGTCTCGGGCCGCGTTACTGCCCGTCAATTGAAGATAAAATTAATAGGTTTGCAGATAAAGAAAGGCATCAGCTTTTTGTAGAACCGGAAGGCTGGGATACTGTAGAAGTTTATGTTAACGGATTTTCTACATCATTGCCGGAAGACATACAGGTCAAAGCACTTCGCTCTGTTGCTGGTTTTGAAAAAGTTAAATTCTTTCGTGCTGGATACGCAATTGAATACGATTATTTTCCACCGACACAGCTTAAGCATACACTTGAAACAAAGCTTGTTTCAGGATTGTATTTTGCCGGTCAGATCAATGGAACCACAGGATACGAAGAAGCAGCTGCGCAAGGTTTGATGGCTGGAATAAATGCGCACTTAAAAGTTCATGAGAAGGCACCGCTGATCTTGCGTCGCGACGAAGCGTATATCGGCGTTCTTATCGATGATTTGATTACAAAAGGAACAGAAGAGCCGTATAGGATGTTTACATCACGGGCAGAATACAGAACCTTGTTGCGGCAGGACAACGCCGACATCAGGCTTACACCAATGTCGCATGCTATTGGTCTGGCTTCCGAAAAAAGGCTACGCAGAATGGAGCACAAGCTAAAAGAATCTGCTGAAATGGTCCAGTATTTTAAAGACACAAGTGTTTCTGTTGCCGAAATTAGCCCAATTCTTGAAGAAAATGGCAGTGCGCCGGTGCTGCAAAGCGATAAAATGTTCAAGGTTTTTTCACGTCCGCAAATCGAATTGGCAGATATGATGAAAGTAGCTTCAGTTAAAACTTATGCAGAAGAGCGCAACTTGGACCTTGAAATTTTGGAGCAGGCGGAAATTCAGGTTAAATATTCCGGATACATTGAAAAGGAAAGAAACAACGCTGATAAACTGACGAGACTAGAGGATGTGAAAATCCCCGCTGACTTTGATTATGCGTCTATAAAATCTCTTTCAATTGAAGCTCGTGAGAAATTTAAGAAGATTAAGCCAGTTACGATTTCGCAGGCTTCACGCATAAGCGGAGTTTCACCCAGCGACATTTCTGTGCTTTTGATATATATGGGAAGATGATGTTTCACGTGGAACCGGAACTCTTATCCCTTGCTGCTGCTGCGAATATACTACAATTCAGTTTCTGACAAATGAATAACCTTTACCTTTCAACCAAAGATTTTTCGGTTTCAAAAGAAGATTTTGAGCTTCATTATGATTCCGAAAATGATATGCTGTCGACATTTCCAAAACCCGAAGGTGAGGGCTTAGATAAGTATTATGCGAGCGAAGATTATATTTCACATACCAGTTCAAAAAGAACATTGTTTGAGAAGGCATATCATTTCGTCAGGACTATTGCCATCAACAAAAAACTTCAACTAATAAATTCACTTCAGGGAAAGACCGGAAATTTATTAGACATAGGCTCCGGAACAGGCGATTTTCTTGCTGCTGCAATGAATAAAGGATGGAAAGTTACCGGAGCAGAACCAAATCTGAAAGCAAGGGAAGCTGCAAAAGGTAAAGGTGTCAATATGTTTGAAAGTACTACGTTGTTACCGGATCATTCTTATGATATCATTACCATGTGGCATGTACTTGAACATGTTCCTGATCCGAAGTTCCAAATTTTAGAGCTAAAACGTCTTTTGAAACCGAATGGGCACATTATTATAGCTGTACCTAACTTTCATTCTTACGACGCCAAACATTATGGTAAATATTGGGCTGCCTTCGATGTGCCAAGACATTTATGGCATTTCTCAAGAAAATCTATTGCTAATTTATTTGCGGAACAGGAATTTGAAGTAGTAAACGTGCTTCCAATGATGTTTGATGCTTATTATGTGAGTTTGCTTTCAGAGAAATATAGAACGGGCAAATCGAATGTCTTACGCGCATTCTTAACTGGTACAAAATCGAATAACAGCGGACGGAAAACTGGAGAATACTCCTCACATATTTATGTCATAAAATAATATCCACTGTGCGTTTTCCTGTGCGTGATTATTAAAAAAGTGCTACTTTTGCACCCAATCAATTCAAATTATGATGAACAAATTGTTTATAATCGCACTTGCAGCGGTTACAATGGCTTCTTGCAACAAGACTGAAGAAGCAAAAGAGTTTAAAACAGCTTATGTTGATACTTCTAAACTAATGGAAGAATATACCGAAGCTAAAGATATTGAAGCTAAATACAAGGCGAAGTCAGTTGAAATGGGCAAAGAACTGGAAGCTGAAATCAGCAGGTTTAAGGCTGAAGCGGCAACTTTTCAAAAGAATGCTCAGGCAAACGGACCGGCATGGGCGCAGCAAAAAGGAACCGAGCTTCAACGCAGGGAGCAGCAGCTTACTTATGCACAGCAATCGATGCTTCAGCAGCTTCAGACCGAAAGCGGAACTGAGATGGATAGCCTGGTGAAAAGAGTAAAAACCTTTATAAAGGATTATGGAAAGGAAAAAGGGTATGCATACATTTACGGAACAGGTGAAGCAGCAACCGTCTTATATGCGCAGGATCAGTTCGATATCACCAAAGATATAATTAAGCTCCTAAACGATAAATACAAAGGAACTGCAGCAAAGCCGGATTCAACTGCAACTGCATCGGCCAAGAAGTAATATCATATCTTTCAATGAATAAGCCTTTCGGAAACGGAGGGCTTTTTTATTGTAATTAAATGGGAATTTGCTATTTTAGAACAATATTTATAAGCCATGACAACTTTAATCTCAGCCGCAGACTACGTATTGCGTTTTATCAATCAGACCAACAAGTCGCTATTCCTCACTGGAAATGCGGGAACAGGTAAGACGACTTTACTAAGGGAAATTATCCGAACAACTCATAAAAACACGGTCGTTGTTGCACCCACGGGAATCGCAGCATTAAACGCCGGCGGTGTTACCATTCATTCGATGTTTCAGCTGCCGTTTTCACCTTTCATTCCTGAGGAACGATCTGCGCCAATCTTTAGCAACGGGCTGAAATTCGAAACCGCTGGCAGCCTGCGGAGACATTTTCGCATGTCTGCAATGAAACAGGCGGTTCTGCTAAATATGGAACTCCTTGTGATAGATGAAGTCAGTATGCTTCGCGCAGACGTTCTCGATGCGATCGAGGTGACGCTGCAGGTTGTGCGGAAAAATAACCGGCCTCTCGGAGGTGTGCAGGTACTTTTTATTGGCGATCTGCTGCAACTTCCGCCGGTAGTAAAGAATGATGAATGGAATGTTCTTAAAGACTACTATTCGGGAAAGTTTTTCTTCCATTCAAAAACTATTGCAAACGCACCGGTACTTTATATCGAGCTTACTAAAATTTATCGACAAACAGATTCCACTTTTATTTCGCTGCTCAACAATCTGCGCAATAATATTATTACGGATTTAGATCTGAAAACACTCAATCAATATTATGATCCGGGATTTGATGTGCGATCAGATGGCAGCTACATCACCCTAACAACGCACAACTCAAAAGCCGATGCAATCAATGCTACGTCACTTGAAGAGCTTTATGGAAATTCAGAGCAGTTTAATGCAGAGATTACAGGTGATTTTCCGGAAAAAATATTTCCCGTTGATGAAGTACTTTGTTTAAAAGAAGGAGCTCGCGTGATGTTCATCAAAAATGATTTATCTGCTGAGAAACAGTATTTTAATGGCAAAACCGGTATTGTTAAGCACATTTCGGAAGGTGAAGTTCATATTTTCTTTGCCAATGAAGGCCTCACCATTGAAGTTGAAAAGTATGAGTGGAGTAATGTCCGATATTATGTAGATCCGATGTCGAACGAAGTACGTGAAGAAGTGCTGGGAACATTCGTTCAATATCCGTTGAAACTTGCGTGGGCAAT
>DASWND010000008.1:0-3751 GCA_036399435.1 Flavobacterium sp. | reverse complement strand
ATTGTGTGTGGGTTCTGGTAACATTGGCTAAAAAAACATGCTACTTCACGGTATCCGGAACTTCAAGTAAATTAATATATTTATCATCGGCAGAAAGTACTAAGGTCGTCAAGACGCATGTTCTTTTAGCCGAGAACGTTAGCTGCCATTTTCGTAGACCGCATCGATAAATCGTGATATTAATCATAAAATGAGAAAAACTATAATATTTACATTTTTAATTCTTACTGCAATAAGTTGTGAAAAAACAATTACAACTGCCGAACCGAGCAGAACTCAATTACTTGCTCCTGGCGAATGGAAAAGTTCATCAGATTCTCTCTCTGGTTTAAGCATAAGAAAAGATAGAATGGCATTTTATATTAATAATAAATTCAATGCCGAAGGTATTGCACAGTATAGTTTTGTCGATTCCATTGAAATAACAGGCGATAAAAAATTTATTAAAGGAACATATTTAATTGCAAAAGGTATTGACGACAAAATAACATATCGAATAGAAGATCAAAATCTTTATAACATTAGTGTAGAATTTAAAAACGGAAAGATTGAAAAGTATTCACTGACGAAAAAAAACGGCAGCTAACATTGCATAGCCGCAATGCCTGCTTTATAGCTTCGTCAGAGACTACTCAGGTGAATCAAATTTTCGTTCTCTAAGAATATTTATCTTAAGTTTACGGCACTGACGGCTATGCGTGACCGTTGTGAGAAGTTGCAATTGTGAACTCGTTTTTAAAGATGTTTTTTCAGCGGTTGTCGCCTGACAAACTTGTTGTTTTTTGCGCTGAAGTTACTAATGAAGCGCAAGATTTGAAGAGACATTTTAAGGTTTAGCTTACGCATGTTATATTTTATAATCTGTCTAAGTTCATGTATTTCATTTCAAGAAAAGTTTAATATTTTTTCCAGTATTGCGTAAGCTCAGGACGAAACGTCAGCGCAAAAAAAGATACCGGATGTTCTTTTTAAAATAAAAAATTTATAAAAACCCTTTGCGCTGAAACGCAGGCGGAGTTCTTTGGGGTTACATTTCGCTGATCTAAGCAACTTCTCACAACACTGGCTAAAAAAACATGCTACTTTACGGCAGCCGGAACTTCACGTAAATCAACTATATTTATCATCGGCAGAAAGTACTACGGTCATCAAGACGCATGTTCTTTTAGCCGAGATGCGTTGTGCGCAAGCGTCCTACTGCATCAAGAACGCAACATGTTGACGACATACAAAACGAAGAAAGCCGCGGCAAAGCGACTCTCTTATAACAGATGTTAAACTATCACTATCCAAGACTGTTGTATACTTGCATTGTACAATAATGTAGCACTATGACTTTCGTAACGGTGAATTTCCGTGCGTACCAATAGAACTTGTGCCAACATTACATCCTAGATCGTGTTGCGCAATAAAGTCTTCCGGTGCTCGTTTTCCGAAAACCTGCACTTTAGAATATTCTGACTCCAACTTCTGCATATCTTCTGAGGTGAGTTCTATATTGATTGCACCGTTGTTCTCTTTTAAGTGATCAATCTTAGTGGTGCCAGGTATTGGAACCATATAAGGCTGTCGAGCCAAAATCCATGCTAAACTGATTTGACCTGCAGTTGCCCCTTTTACATCCGCCATTCGTTGAAGAATATCAACTACAGGGCGGTTCTTTTGTATTGCTTCCTCTGTAAAACGAGGAAATTTAGCATTAGTTCTCAAATCTTCTTTAGCGAATAGATGATTCGGCTTAATTTTACCCGTTAAATATCCCATGCCAAGAGGACTCCATGGCACAAAGCCAATACCCAATTCCTCGCAAGCAGGCAGCACTTCCAGTTCAGAATCGCGGGTCCAAAAGGAATATTCGTTTTGAACAGCTGTTACAGGATATTCTGCATGAGCACGTCGTATTGTAGCTGCACCAGCTTCTGAAAGTCCGAAGTGCTTAATCTTTCCTTCCTTAACTAAGTCGGCAATTGTTCCTGCAACATCCTCAATAGGTATTGATGGATCAACCCGATGCTGATAAAATAGATCAATTACATCAGTCCTTAAGCGTTTTAAACTATCTTCAGCCACTTTTCTTATTCGTTCCGGCCGGCTTGTTAATCCCACCGTTTCTCCAGATGCCGTAATATCAAAACCAAATTTGGTTGCAATAACTACGTCTTTACGGAAAGGTGCTAAAGCTTCCCCAACTATTTTTTCGCTGTAAAATGGTCCATAGACTTCTGCTGTGTCAAAGAATCTAACGCCAGACTCATAAGCTGTTCTAACAAGCTGTATAGCGAGCTTTTCATCCATCGGAGGGCCATAAGCCCAAGCGAGGTTCATGCAACCAAAACCTATTTCAGTTACATCCAACGAGCCTAATTTGCGCGTTTTAAATTCACCTTTTGTATTGCCGTGTCCTAATTTTCCAGTGTTTGTTCCATTAATAGCGTTTTCCATCTTTTCTTTAGATTTAGAATTACAGGAAGAGATTAATCCGGCGCCACCAAGCAATACACCTGCGCTTGCGAGAGATGAAGCATAAATAAAATCCCTTCGTGATAGGTTGTTACTTTTTTGCATAGTAGTATATTTATAAGAGTAGATTTCCCTCTCTAATTAAATTATAATGCAAAGTTCACAAAAACACGTAGTTTCAAAATAACAAAAAACAAAGTAAAAAGTATAACAATCAAATATGATATCTTCTAATGGATTTTGGGATCTCACCTGTTTTTTTCTTGAAGAAATTATTGAAGTAAGTTGGATATTCAAAACCCAAAGCACTTGCAATTTCTGCGACACTCCAATCAGTGTGCTGCAAGAGGGCTTTTGCTTCTGATATTATTCTGGCTGAAATATGTGCCGTAGTTGGCTTGCCGGTAATCCTCTTAACCATACTGTTCAAATGGTTAACATGGACAAACAAATTACTTGCAAAATCCTGCGCCGTTTTTAGTTGTAATGGACGCTCCTTACTTTCAATAGGAAACTGTCGTTCAAGTAGTTCGAAGAAAACTGATGTGATGCGTTCAGCCGCACTTTTTTCACTTGAACTGCCCTCTGAGGGCTGTAATTTTACGGCTTCGTGAATGATCAAGTTGATATAGTTTCGTATTAGTTCATCTTTATATGCATAATCTGTATTTTGCTCTACAATCATCCTTTTAAATAGTGACGTTATATAGTCAGTTTAATCTTTATCAAGTTTTAATACTGGCGTACCGCCGATTTTAAACAAAGGTGATTGCTGAAAACTCTCTGACCTGTCGGCGGAGTTTAAAAATTCTTCAGTAAAAAGGCAGGTGTAGCCTGTAAAGTTTGTTGTCACGGCTTCACATGAGTATGGTATATGCGGGTTGGCGCAGAACAAAAACGTCTCGTCTGTCTCTACACTTTTATCAGCATAGTGAAAGATGAACTTGCCGATTGTCAAATTAATTTTATAGAAATCTTTTCTACTATAAACGTGACCAGTTTCAACTTCACTGTCAATTTCATATACTGAAAATCCTCTTAGTTTTAGTTCTCTATTGAAGTCGCTATTAGAAGTTTTATCATCTATTTTCATGAGGCAAAATTAAGAAAATGAAATAAATAAAATAATGCATTCTGCGAAGTTGTATTATTCACTACGCCAGCGCACAACATTGGCTAATTACAATTGCTGCTTTCTGCACGCCGAAACATTGTCCTTCCATTTATATTTCTAACTTGCAGAAAAGACTCAGGTCGCCAAGACGCAACTGATAATTAGCCGAGAACGTTA
>DASWND010000007.1:0-5783 GCA_036399435.1 Flavobacterium sp. | reverse complement strand
GCAGTGTTCGGTTTGTCCTGCGCCGGAAGGTTTTTGTTTGCACTGCTCTCCGTCGATTGGTTGCAGCCTAATGTCAGGAAAAGGCAAAGAGCAGGTATATTATGTAGTTTCATATGTCGAGTTTTTACTGCCGCGGCTATTGCTAAAAATGTTCCACAATGAATAAAACTAGAGAAATTTCCATAAAAAAAGCAGGTAATTAACCTGCTCTTTAGAATTCAATATCTACTGGAAATTACTTGCTCACTTTGATCTCAAAGATCTTGTCCCAATACTTTCCTGTGACAAAAATCGTCTTTGTTTTGGCGTTGTAGGCGATGCCGTTCAGGACTTCCGCATTCGGACTTTTTAGCTCTTTTCTCAGGTCAGCTAAGTTAAGAACACCTTCAACTGCACCAGTTTTAGGATCAATGATCGCAATGGCATCTTTCTGCCAGATGTTGCCATAAATTTTTCCGTCTATATATTCAAGTTCGTTGATGCTTTTGATCTTGTTCGATGAAGAATATACATTTACATAATCCGTCAGCTTTTGCGTTTCCGGATCCATTGTCCAGATCTTCTCGGTGCCGTCAGAATGGTAGATATTTGATCCGTCGTTCGTCATTCCCCAGCCTTCAATTTCCTTTTGGTAAGGAAATGTTTTTAGGAGTTTTCCTGTTTTTGCATCATAGATAAAACCGGTTTTTTCGCGCCATGTAAGTTGATACAGCTTGTCACCGATAACTGTGATTCCTTCTCCAAAATATTTATCGCTTAGATCAACCTGTTTGAAAATCTTACCGGTTTTGTAATCAAACTTCCTGAAATATGAGTTACCGTTCTGTCCCGAACTTTCTATCAGCGTGTCGCGATAAAATTCAAGTCCTTCAGTAAAGGCCGTGATATCGTGCGGATAGGTATTTACCACAGTATATTTATATGCTTCCGGCTGAACATCAGAAACCACTTCTATACGCTCAGTTGTTTCGGCGCTTGTTCCATCATAAAAAACCAATGCTTTCAGGTTTTGATATCCAAACTTCTGGCTATTAAGCGGAACCGCAAGCTTTGCTTCACCTTTTACAGCGCCAACGTTCTTGTTATTGATGTAGTAAACAATACTGTCGATTTTCTTCTTGTCTGCATTTAATATCTGAAGTGACACTTCGTCGGAAGGTTTATATTGCGCTTTTAAGGCTTCAGAATTGAAGGTAAACACATTTTCTTTAGTCTTATCCTTGTCTTCACAACTCGTAGTCAAAATTACTAAAGCGCTAAAAACAAGTATTTTATAATTCATCATATAATTAGGTTATTTATGAGCAGTATTTGTGCTCACATTTTAAAATTTGTCGCTTGCGAAAATACAAAAAGATTGTATATTTGCAACGGCAAGTCCTACACGACCAGCTCCTGCAGACTCCTCCAGGATGGGAACATAGCAAAGGTATGTGGTTGTAGCGGTGCGATGTAGGTCGCTTGCCATTTTTTAACAAATGCAGTCTTCCTTCGGGGAGATTTTTTTTTGTGATTATTTGTCATTTTTAGAAGCTTATCCTGCTGTCCGCTTAATCTTTTGTATTTGAAATACAGGACACCACTGGCTGTCCTCCTTTTAATTTCAAATACAAAAGGATACCGCTCCCATCAGGGCTAAAAAATGTAACTTTCCTCAAACTTTTACCTAACACCCAGCACCCAAAACCCAACACCCAATGAAAACCATCCTCATCACCGGCGCTTCATCAGGAATTGGAAAGGCAATAGGCGAGTTCCTTCACCAAAAAGGTTTTACCGTTTACGGAACTTCACGTAATCCACAAAATTATCAAAGTTCAGTTTTTCCTTTACTTGCACTTGATGTTCGTGACGCTGGGTCAATAAAATCAGCAGTAGCAGAGGTTATTTCAAGATCAGGAAGAATCGATATTGTCATTAACAACGCCGGGGTTGGAATCACAGGTCCGCTTGAGGAAATCCCGATGAGCGAGATCAAAAACAATTTTGAGACGAACTTCTATGGCCCCATTGAAGTAATGAAAGCTGTTCTGCCGCAAATGAGAAAGCAGCGATCAGGATTAATCATCAACATCACATCGATTGCAGGTTATATGGGGTTGCCATACAGAAGCGTTTATTCAGCTTCTAAAGGTGCGCTCGAACTGATAACCGAAGCACTTCGGATGGAGGTTAAAAGCTTTGGAATACATATTACAAATGTAGCTCCGGGTGATTTTGCCACTAATATTGCCTCAGGAAGATATCATGCGCCGTTGCATGCTGATTCAGATTATCACAGGTCATATTCCCAAACGCTTGACATGATGAATACGCATGTCGACAGCGGAAGCAATCCAAGTCAAATGGCAGAAGCTATTTACAAAATCATCAATAGCAGAAACCCGCGGATTCATTATAAGGTTGGGGCCTTTATGCAAAAATTTTCAATTGTGCTCAAGCGCGTTCTCCCGGATAATGTTTATGAGAGGATTTTGATGAATCATTATAAGTTATAGTTTAGCTGAGGGATTGCACATTCTTCAAGTGCTGATATCCGTTTTAAATTTCATCTAACTTAATGCCTTGCTGTTCATTAATATTGATGATAATCATGTAATTTTGTGCCGCGTGAAGGATGGCAGCGTAAACCCTTTTTTTTAGTATAAAGCACATCGACTTCGCTCGGCTTGATAAAAAAAGGTTGCAGCGAACAGCCTGACCACGAGTTTACGAAGGGGCACGCCCAAAACATTTAAAAACCAAATAACTTTCTATGAAATTTTTTATCGATACAGCTAATCTTGCTGAAATAAAAGCTGCGCAGGCGCTTGGTGTACTTGACGGTGTGACTACAAATCCGTCGCTGATGGCTAAAGAAGGCATCACCGGAAAGAATAATATTTTGAAACATTACGTCGACATCTGTAACATTGCAAGTGGTGACGTGAGCGCGGAAGTTAATGCGGTTGATTACGATGGTATGATCAGGGAAGGTGAGGAGCTGTCGGAACTTCATGACAGGATCGTTGTGAAACTTCCGATGACTAAAGAAGGTATTATGGCGACAAAATATTTTTCTGATAAAGGCATTAAAACAAACCTGACACTTGTATTTTCTGCAGGGCAGGCTTTAATGGCAGCAAAAGCGGGAGCTACTTATGTATCGCCGTTCATAGGCCGACTTGATGACGTTTCTACTGACGGCCTTGCGCTGATCGAAGAGATCCGCCTGATCTATGATAATTACGGATATGAAACTGAAATTCTGGCAGCATCGGTACGACACACAATGCATATTGTAAACTGTGCTAAGATTGGCGCCGACGTCATGACCGGGCCGTTATCGGCAATTCTAGGATTATTAAAACATCCTTTGACCGACATCGGACTCGCGCAATTTCTAGCGGATTTCGAAAAAGGAAACAAGCAGTAAAAAGAAAAGCCTCAGATGATGAGGCTTTTTTTATTTAAGATTGTCTTCGAACTTTTGTTCGAACAAGTTGGTGAAGGCAGTTTTGATTATTCCATTTTGGTCAAGAACAATCGTACGATGGATCTTTGTCACCGCCCATTTGTATTTCATATTTTCAAATTCCGATGCCCTGTACTGCGCAATAGTGTCAAGTTTATACTTTGCCATCGATCTCACCCATTCGTCCTGATCGGAGTCGATATTGACTGCGATAAACTTATAGTCAGGATTCTTCAGCTGAAACCTTATTGCACGTGATTGGGCTTCCAGCATATGAGGCAGTGCATTACCGGTCCAAAAGAATATTACTGTTTTTCCCGTCGTGAGTGAGTCAGAGCTGATTTCATTACCCTCACGGTCTACTAATTCGACAATCGGCAATGGGCTGCCGGTTTCCAAATTTTGAATAGCATTGCTGATGTTTGTAATTTCGTTCTTGGTACTTTTATCTGTTGAATAACGCTGATAAACCTTGAGGAACTCGCGATTATTCGCCATGTTCTGATCCTCCAGAAGGTAAGTAAAGGCGATGTTGTTTAAAATTGTGTTCTTCGTTGCTTCGTTGTTGATAAGCGTGTCGGCTATATTTAATTTCATGGTATTTGTTGCCAATGACGCTTTACCGTCTGTGGTTCCAATATTCAAGTTTGCCTGCGCGGAAACATTGTTGAGCATGTGCGACAGATACCTGACAAACGGCGAGAAGTTCGAAAGCCTTGGGTCATCGAAATTTATTTTTTTACGGAAGTCGTAGTAGTCGGCCGGAAGCTTACCGGTAACGTCTTCACCTTTTCGTATTTTATGGATCACGGGATAAATTTCCTTCTTTGAATAATATGGAAAGTTTACCACCGCTTGTGCGTAAACATCAAAGTCATCACTCCACTTGATATCTGTTTTACGCTTTGTGTATATATTCCGCGTCTTTCTATAAGCCGTATTGACAGATTGCAAAAACTGCGGCACATCATAATCGAAGATCTTAAAAAGATCTGCCATGCTTCGCTCGTTATTCAGGTAGAGCTCCATGAGCAGGTTGTTTTTCTCCTCGCCGCGGCCTGTGAAAACAATCGACTCATCAAAATCACGTGAATTTATAGAAACTAAAAGGCTGTCATTCTTCTCAAAGTAGACATATTGATATTCAGGCTCATGCCGAAACGAATACATACCCGGTGCCAGCGAATCAAATTTTGTAAAAAATCTGTTGTTATCGTTTAATGGCAGAGTATCAAGAACTTCATCATCTTTACAAAAGAGCACATACCGAACTTTCGGATTGCTGACTTCACCTCCAAAGTATGCAGTATAATTATTTGCTCTGTATTCTGTGTTGCATGACCCTGTGATGAAGAGAAGTAATAGAAGCTGAAAAAAAATAAGGAACGCTTTCAAAAATTTCATCTAAAGGTAAAATATAAGCACAAATGTATTTAGTATCTGAGTTACATGCTGTTAATGCATAGTTAATTCGGAATACCCGTTGAAAATGCTGAGAGAAATGAAGTTCTTCAATCAGGTATTTTTTGTACTTTTGCCGCCGAATAAAACAAGAAATACAATGCTTTCAGTAAATAATTTATCCGTGCAGTTTGGCAAGCGAATTCTTTTCGACGAAGTCAACACGACCTTTACCCACGGAAATATATATGGAGTTATTGGCGCTAACGGTGCCGGTAAATCTACTTTTCTAAAAATACTTTCAGGCGACTTTGATCCGACGTCAGGACATGTTCATTTGGAGCCTGGAAAGAGGATGTCTGTTCTAAATCAAAATCACAACCTATTTGACGAGAATACTGTTTTGGAAACCGTGATGATGGGGAACAAAGTTCTGTATAAAGTTAAGAAGGAAATGGATGAACTTTATCTTGATTATAACGATTCGAACGCCGACAGGATTGGTGAACTTCAGGTACAGTTCGAGGAAATGAATGGATGGAACGCCGATTCAGATGCGGCTGCGATGCTTTCAAATCTTGGAATTGGTGAAGAATATCACTACACGCTAATGGGCGATCTTGAATCGAAATTAAAGGTCCGCGTGCTTTTGGCTCAGGCGCTATTCGGAAATCCTGATGTATTGATTATGGATGAGCCTACCAACGACCTGGATTTCGAAACTATTGCCTGGCTGGAAAATTTCCTGGCGAACTATGAAAACACTGTTATTGTAGTATCGCACGACAGGCACTTTTTGGATTCGGTATGCACGCATATTTCAGATATCGATTTTAGCAAGATCAATCATTACTCAGGAAATTATACTTTTTGGTATGAGTCCAGTCAGCTTGCAGCAAAGCAAAGAGCACAACAAAACAAAAAGGCC
>DASWND010000006.1:0-65645 GCA_036399435.1 Flavobacterium sp. | reverse complement strand
GGTCTTGCTCAGCGTCGATTTTTTTTTGTATAAATTAATGGGCACAAAATAGCTAAGGACGCGCTTGAGCATGTAAGTTTTTTGCAAATGTATTGATTTGTGTCAATTTCTCAAAGTAGGAGCTAACCCTTAGGATTATATTCAGAAAAAGTACCATCATGATGAAGAAGTATAATCTTCTCACTCTTCGAAATTACCTGCGGATTGGAAACAACTTCAGTTTGATGAGATGATGTTCTAGGTTGTTCCTTTACTTCATCATTTGCCGCAGCATTATGCGTAAAAGAATCTTCAGCTTTTAGAATCTCTCCTTTGCCGATTAACAGCCAATAAAGATCCACCTCTGGAAACGTGTCAAGAACCTTGACGATAAAATCAAGGCTTGGCTTGTTGCGCCCAGATATCAGATGTGACACACCAGATCTCTGAACACCCATTTTGTCAGCGAAGGCTGAAGCGGTGAGACCAAAATGTTCAATTAAAGCTGCCAAACGGGATGATATTGAGTCGATTTCCATAAAGAAATGAATGTTTACAAATGTAACATACATCTATTAAATTTATTGCGCCAGCACAAAATACTTTCAAAAAATATATGAAGTATAACTATATGTAGTACCTAAAACTTATTGGTTTATAAGAAGTTATCATTAAAATATATTACTGTTGTTTTTCGCATTTTCACCATATTACAAACGTAACTACAATCTTGATTATCTTTGTCTTAAGACAATTGTTATGAAACATTTAAATTTTAAGGAAGCTCTGCTTCACGGACGGTATTTAAGTCACTTTCATCTGGATCCGATAATAAAAAGGCTTGCAATGCTGGTCGATCTGAAAGTGGTTGGCCGATCGGTATTGGATAAACCCATTCAAATGTTTACTGTTGGAAGCGGCAAAACAAAGATTTTACTTTGGTCGCAAATGCATGGCAATGAAAGCACAACTACAAAGGCCTTTATTGATGTAATAAAATTTCTCCTGTCGGAAGAGCCCGAAGCAGTGTCGCTTCGAAGTAGCTTAACCTTCTTTTGTATTCCGATGCTGAATCCAGACGGATCGACTTTATATACACGGGAAAATGCAAATGGAGTCGACTTAAATCGCGATTTCGTCAATCGTTCACAACCTGAAACGAATGCTCTCCTGGATGTATATAATGAGGTTCAACCTGATTATTGTTTTAATCTACACGATCAACGAAGTATTTATGGTGCAGGTTACTCTGGGAAGCCAGCCACCGTCTCTTTTTTAGCGCCTTCGTTCAATCAAAACGCAGAAGTAAATGAGACACGCGCCAAGGCGATTGCGGTAATAAGTTCGATGAATGAGCAGTTACAAAAGCTGATACCGCTTCAAGTCGGAAGGTTTGATGATGCTTACAATCCGAATTGCGTAGGAGACACATTTCAATCTCTAAACACACCTACAATACTTGTCGAAGCCGGGCATTTTCCCGGAGATTACGATCGAGAAGTTACGCGTGAATTGGTTTTTCATGCACTTATAACTGCATTTTCTGCAATTAGCGCAAACGTTTTCGCTGAAGATCCAATTACCAAATATTTGTCAATTCCTCAAAATATTATCAATTATTGCGATTTTGTATACAAAAACGTCAGAATAAATTATGATAGTAACGAAATTATTACGAATTTTGCTGTTCAATATGAAGAAGTATTAAGAGGTTCTGAAATCGCGTTTATTGCAAAAATTGCCGAAGTTGGAAATCTCCTTAATATATACGGGCATGTTGAATATGATGCAAAAGAAGCACTATATAACGGAGCAAATTCAAATGTTCCTCAACCAGGTGATTTGGCAAACTTTACTCTCGGTGATCAGAAGTTCGTCAATGGCAGTTTAAGCATCAACTAACAGTATTCAAAATTCCATAACCAATAATCAAACTATGAGTAAGTTTCGTTTAGATGAAGTCGACCATCAAATTTTAGATATGCTGATCGATAATACGCGTATTCCATTTACCGACATTGCAAAGAAACTTCTAATTTCCGCTGGAACTGTTCATGTGAGGGTCAAAAAAATGGAGGATGCCGGAATTATTACGGGTTCGTCTCTTACACTTGATTATGAAAAACTCGGCTATTCGTTTATTGCTTATGTTGGTGTTTTTCTGAATAACACTTCACAAACGAAATTTGTTTTGGAACGAATCAATGAAATACCATTTGTTACTGTAGCTCATGTCACCACAGGAAAGTTCAATATTTTCTGTAAGATCCGTGCAAAAGATACCAAGCATGCAAAAGATGTCATTTTTATGATAGATGATATTGAAGGTGTTTACCGAACTGAAACTATGATTTCACTTGAAGAAAGCATCAACGACAAGAAAAGATTGATGCATACCATTTTTAAGAATATGTAATTTAAATTTGAAATACCGAAGAAACCTCATGTGAAAGCCTGAGGTTTTTTTATATTAGAAACAACGGTACTTTCAAAAATTAGACATCGCGCGTATGAAAATAGCATCACTTACATCAAACGAGTATTCTCAATTCTATACTCCATATATTGAAGCTTTGGGTGATTGCGATCTGCTCGAGGAACTTGAGATCGCACTTGCGGATTGTATTAAATTTGTGCGCGAGATTCCACTTGGAAAACACGATTACAGATATGCTCCTGGAAAATGGACAATCCGCGACATCATCAGGCATATAATCGACAGCGAACGAATATTCGCTTATAGGGCACTTCGTTTTGCACGAAAAGATAAGACGCCGTTGCCGGGATTTGATGAAAACGATTTTGCAGCCAATGCGGATGCAGAAAGTGCAACACTTCAGGAACTACTGACGGAGCTTTCGGCTGTTAGATATTCAACTATATTGCTTTTTAAAAGCTTTAACGAGGAGCAGCTTCGGCAAATTGGTACAGCAAACGGGAATCCGATGTCGGTTGCTGCAATAGGGTTTATTATTAGCGGACATCAACGACATCATCAGCGTGTATATATAGAGAGATATTTAAATTAAAAAAGGAGCTATTTGCTCCTTTTTTTAATCTTCATCCTCATCCTCTTCGGATTCTTCAGCAAAATCGTCATCATCGTCGTCGTCATCATCGTCATCGCTTCCGCCGGGATCTTTTGTTATATCAACTTCTTCCTCTTCATCATCTGCGTCAACATCATCATCAATATCTTTAACTGTGATAGGTTCAACGATTGCGTCTAAGTCATCATCCTCATCAAATTTCTCAAGACGGCTCGCGAGCTTGGTACTAACTTTTACGAGGTAGATTGTGTCTTCAGTGCGGACTTCAACTGCTTCAATAAGTTCATTGTGCGCGTTTCTGAAGCGGACGATGTTCGAATCATCATATCCGTCAGGAAATTTTTCAACCAGCAGGTTCAAAATTTCGTTTGTCAACTTTGAGTAATCAACAATTATTCTTTTCATAAATTACATATCTAGTAGGTAAGCAAAAATCAGCGGGGCCACGATCGTTGCATCAGATTCAATTATAAATTTAGGTGTTTTTATGTCTAGTTTTCCCCATGTTATCTTTTCATTAGGAACCGCGCCTGAATACGAGCCATAGCTGGTAGTTGAGTCGGAGATCTGGCAAAAATAACTCCAGAATGGAACATCGTGCATTTCCATATCCTGATATAACATTGGTACAACGCAAATTGGAAAATCTCCGGCAATACCGCCGCCAATCTGGAAAAAGCCGATACCATTTGAAGAATTCTTCGAATAATAATCAGCAAGATAAGCCATATATTCGATTCCGGATTTCATTGTAGAGGCTTTTAACTCTCCTTTAATAACATATGAAGCGAAAATATTACCCATCGTACTATCTTCCCAGCCAGGAACTACAATTGGAAGATTTTTTTCTGCCGCAGCGTACATCCAACTGTCTTTAAGGTCGATTTCATAATACTCTTCAAGAACGCCCGACAGTAGCATTTTGTACATGAATTCATGTGGGAAGTATCTTTCGCCAGCGTCATCTGCATCTTTCCAAAGCTTGAAAATATGCTTTTGTAGCCTTCTAAATGCCTCGTGCTCAGGAATACATGTATCTGTCACGCGGTTAAGTCCACGCTCAAGCAAATCCCATTCTTGCTGAGGCGTCAAATCACGATAGTTTGGCACGCGCTCATAATGTGAATGTGCTACAAGGTTCATGATATCTTCCTCAAGGTTGGCACCTGTACAAGAAATGATCTGCACCTTGTCACGTCGGATCATCTCAGCGAATATTTTCCCGATTTCGGCAGTACTCATTGCACCAGCCAGGGTAACTAACATATTTGCGCCGTTTTGCAATTGCTGCTCGTACGCTTTTGCGGCGTCAACGACAGACGCAGCATTAAAATGCAGATAATACTTTTCTATAAATTCGCTAATTGCACCTTTACTCATTTCTTTCTTTTCTAGCTTTTTTTGTTATTTCAAAAATAAATTATTTTTTATTGTATCCTAGGATTTCCATTACATCCTCTGCCTTTTGCTGTTCAGAAAATACTTCTGTTGCAATAATTCCATGTTCATCGCGGTCAATAAGGATATGCTTTGGCTGTGGGATCAAGCAGTGATGTAATCCACCGAATCCACCGATTGTCTCCTGGTATGCACCAATGTTGAAAAATCCGATATAAAGCGGCTTCTCCTTGTTGTACTTTGGAAGGTAGATCGCATTCATATTCTGCTCTGAATTGTAATAATCATCGCTGTCGCACGTCAACCCGCCCAGAAGAACACGTTCGTAAGTATCATTCCACCTGTTCACGGCCAGCATGACAAAACGTTTGTTGATCGCCCAGGTATCAGGAAGCGTCGTAATGAAAGATGAATCGATCATATTCCATTTCTCCCTGTCGTTTTGCTGCTTCTGATACAGCACCTGATAAATCGCGCCGCCACTTTCGCCGACAGTATATGAACCGAACTCCGTAAAGATGTCAGGAACGTCAACTTCTGCTTCTTCACAGGCAATTTTAATCTGATTGGTAATTTCGTCGATCATATATTGATAATCGTACTCGAATGCCAAAGAGTTTTTAATTGGGAAACCACCGCCAATATTAAGACTATCAAGGGTCGGACATTCCTTTTTCAGCGCAACATAAACTTTGATACATTTTACAAGCTCATTCCAGTAATACGCTGTATCCATGATGCCCGTGTTGATAAAGAAGTGGAGCATTTTCAGCTCGATGTTCTTATTATCCTGAATTTGCTTTTTGTAAAACGGAACAATGTTCTTGTAGCCGATTCCAAGCCGGCTTGTGTAAAATTCGAATTTTGGTTCCTCTTCAGCGGCAATCCTGATTCCGATCTTAAACTTCCCTTTGATCTCAGCAGATAAAAGTTCAAGTTCTTCGTAATTATCAATAATCGGAATAGTCCTGTGATATCCATTGTTGATCAGGCGAGCTATGTTCGTCACATAAAGATCACGTTTGAAACCGTTACATATAATGAATGTGTTCTTTGAAATCTTCTTGGTTTCAATCAGCTTTTCAACGATATAAATATCAAATGCGGACGATGTTTCAATGTGAATGTCATTCTTGAAGGCCTCATTCATAATGTATTCAAAATGAGAGCTTTTTGTACAATAGCAATAGTAATATTTGCCATCGTATTTATTCTTCTCCATAGATTTTCTAAACCAGTTTTTTGCTTTCTGGATGCTTTTAGAGATCTGTGGAAGATATGTGAACTTTAACGGCGTTCCGTATTGCTCGACCAATTTCATAAGGTCGATGTTATGGAACTGCAAATTGTCTTTTGCAAGGGTAAACTCCTCTTGCGGAAAGTAATATGTTTGATTAATTAAATCGAAATATTTAGTATTCATCAGTGTAATTTTAAGAATGGATTAATATGTAAAAACAAGAGTAATCCGCTCTCAAACCCTAATGTTAGCGTAGATAATGGGAAGTTTTTCGTTGTGTGCCTTCACCAAACGAAAAGTAATTCCGGATATGTTTTCGCGGATCGAACAAAATACTCCGATCAGCTTCAAACCAACGATATTTTTAAGTGTGCCCAATCGTCTGGCACGAGTAGTATTTGGGATTTTTTTCACGCGGCAAATTTATATAAATAATATGTAGCGTTTTGGAATGTGATTGGAAATTTTTACAAACTATATATCCTAAACGCTTCGAATATCTGCTCCTGGGTTGCTGTCTGGTCTATTACGATCCGGCCTATTTTATCAATCAGTGCAAACCTCACTTCACCGTACTCGTTTTTCTTGTCGTGAATCAGCAATTCAAGAATTGCAGTAACGTCAATTCCGGTAAATATTATTTGACCAAAGGTTTTTTTGATCAAATTGTGAATTTCATCAAATTCATCGTACGAAAGAAGCTTCTTTTGCACCGCCAATGAACTTTCCAGAACCATTCCGGCTGCAACTGCTTCGCCATGAAGCAGATTTTGTTTATCGTCAGATGCTAAAAAGTAACTTTCAATGGCGTGCCCAATTGTATGTCCAAAATTGAGAGCCTTTCTAAGACCTTCTTCAGTCGGATCCTGAATCACAATGTCATTTTTTATAACCACAGATTCAAAAACCAGATGATCAAATGCACTTTGGTCGAGTTCATTGATATTTCTAAATTTCTTCCAGTAACCTGCATCTGCAATTAAACCGTGCTTCAGCATTTCAGCGAGTCCGGATCGCATTTCATTTGGCGGCAAAGTCGTCAGATAATCCGTATCAACAACAACCAATTTCGGAGCAGTAATAGTTCCAATTTGATTTTTCAGATGACCCAGATCAACGCCATTCTTTCCGCCAATTGATGCATCAACCATTCCCAAAAGCGTCGTCGGCACATTAATAAAATCTATGCCACGTTTATAAGTTGACGCAATAAATCCACCTAAATCTGAAATAACTCCACCGCCGACATTAATTATTAAACTTTTGCGGTCGGCACCGAGCTCTGTCAGCGTTTTCCAAACTTCAACGCATGTTTCGATCGTCTTCATGCTTTCGCCCGCGTCGATCTCTATAATCTCTATGGTGATCTCAGTGGCGAACATCGGCAGAAAGATGGGCAGGCAATATTCGGCAGTGTTGGTATCACACAAAATAAATGCTGATGAATACCTTTTGATGTAGACAATTTCGTTTAATGCGTCATAACCTGATTCACCGAAATAGATATTGTGGCCGATTGAGGTAATTGGATGCATTCAGGAGTTTTAACAGTTTAAAATCTGGAGCAAAATAAGGCATTTTTGCAATAATAAATGAGTTGCCGTAGCTATATTTGTATACTTAAAATTATTACATGCAAAAACTTTTTGACAACACCGAAATAGCATTTTCTTCAATGAGCAATCATGAACTTGAAAGGGCGTACCTGCTTTTCAAGATGATCGGAAATCCCGGTTTGGTAAAAGTTGGGACATCAATAACCAATTTTGCGCTTCGGCTGCATCTTCCTGTCGAAGGACTGATCCGAAAAACCGTGTTTGATCATTTTGTTGGAGGTACAACAGAACAAGAATGTTTGCCGGTAGCAGCAAGAATGTACGCGAAAGGTGTTTCTTCAGTGCTGGACTATTCTGTTGAAGGCAAGGAGGACGAGAAAAGTTTTGACAATGCGATGAATATGACGCTTCGAACAGTTGAATTTGCTACTCAAAATAAAGGATTTCCTTTTATTGTATTTAAACCATCCGGATTTGGCCGCATGGAACTATATCAAAAATTGGGTGAGCAAAAAGAACTGACGCAGGATGAAGCAATGGAGTGGGGCAGAGTGACCGGCCGGTTTGACAATGTTTGTAAAAAGGCCTATGAAAATAATATTGCGGTTCTAATTGACGCAGAAGAAAGTTGGATTCAGGATGCTGCAGACCGCCTGGTAGTTGAGATGATGCAGAAATACAACAAATCCAAAGCGGTAATTTTTAATACACTGCAAATGTACCGCCATGATCGGTTGCCATACCTGAAGCAGTTACACAAGAAAGCTTTTACTGAAGGTTTCCACATCGGAATGAAGGTGGTTCGAGGTGCGTATATGGAAAAAGAAAATCGACGCGCAGCAGAAAATAACTATATAACACCGATCTGCCCGACAAAAGAAGCAAGTGATGAAAACTATGATGCAGCAATTGCGTACATGGTCGAAAATATTGATAAGATGGCAATCTTTGCCGGAACTCATAACGAAAGCAGCAGCTATAAACTGATGCAGCTCATGGATGGCAAAGGGATTTCGAGAAATGATGATCGTATTTGGTTCGGACAATTATACGGCATGAGTGACAACATGAGTTACAACCTTGCTGCGGCAGGATATAATGTGGCGAAGTATCTTCCATTCGGACCTGTTCGCGACGTTATGCCATATCTGATTCGCAGAGCACAGGAAAATACATCTGTCGAAGGTCAGTCAAGCAGAGAATTAATGTTGATTTCAAGTGAACGGAACAGAAGAAGTGGAAGAAAATAATTGCTATTTCTTTTTTAATAGTTCGAAAACTGCAGGTTACTGAGCTTCTTGTAAATACCATCATTTATTTCAATTAATTCCTGATGTGTACCTTGCTCGATGACGATTCCGTTGTCAATTACCAATATATTATCTGCTGAGCGAATAGTCGCCAGCCTATGGGCGATAATGATGCTGGTTCTGCCTTCCATCAAAGTTTCAAGTGCCTCCTGAACGAGTTTTTCGCTTTCACTATCCAAAGATGATGTAGCTTCATCTAGAATTAAGATCGCCGGATTTTTAAGAAGCGCCCGTGCAATTGCAATTCTTTGCCTTTGTCCGCCGGAAAGTTTGATTCCGCGTTCGCCCACAAGTGTGTCGAACTTTTCAGGGAAGCCGTTTATGAACTCCAATGCATTTGCCTGTCTTGCAGCAGTAAATATTTCTTCGTCTGAAGCATTGGGTTTCCCATAAGCAATATTTTCACGGATGCTACCTCCAAACAAGATCACGTCCTGCGGAACAATGCTCATATTGCCGCGGAGCTGGTCGAGCTGATAGTCATCGATTTTCTTGCCGTCGATAATGATTTCGCCAGCATCGATATTGTAAAACCGCAGGATCAAAGAAGCTATTGTAGATTTACCAGCGCCACTTGGTCCGACCACGGCAATTTTCTGACCTGCTTCGGCTGTAAAACTTACACCTTTTAAAACCTGCACTTCAGAGCGTGACGGATAACTAAATTTGACGTTCCGAAAATGTATATTGCCATTTATACGTTCGGATTCTGACTCATTGCTGTTTATATCTTCCGGCGTTTCTTCCAGAAGTTCAAAAACACGCTCTGTTGCGCCAATTGCCCGTTGGATCTGTGCATATAGTTCTGCAATCCCGCCAAAAGATGCTCCTACAAAAGTTGAGTACAATACAAACGAAATCAACTGACCTACACTCATTTCACCTGCGATACTTAAAGTAACACCATACCATACGACTGCCACAACAGAACCAAATAGGCAAAAGATGATAAACGATGCGAAGTAGCCACGATATTGCCCGCCTTTTACGGCAATTCCAACAACCTCATGGATCTTCCCTTTGTACCTCGCGATCTCGTACCATTCGTTGGCGAAAGCTTTTACATTGCTAATTCCCTGAAGAGTTTCCTCAACGATCACCTGACTTTCGGCAACTGCGTCCTGGACGCGTTTTGAATATTTGCGGATGAATCGGCCAAAAATCACAGCAGCAATTGCAACAAGCGGCACAACGCTGAGCATCATCATTGTCAATTTTAGACTTTCGCTTGCCAGTAAGATCACGCCGCCAATAATCAGAATAAACTGCCTGAGGAATTCAGCGATGGTCGTAGTGAGTGTATCCTGGATTTGCGTGATATCCGAGCTGATCCTGCTGTTTAATTCTCCAACGCGCTTCTGGGAGAAGAACGACATCGGAAGCTTTATAATATTTCCATAAAGCGAAAGCCTTAGGGCCGCAAGTGTATGTTCGGTAAAGCTGACAAAAAGTGATAATCGAAAAAATGAAAAGAACGACTGGAAAAGCAATATTACAATCAACATTAGAGCAAGATTTCTAGCCCTGATCACATCACGGTCGCCTACGCAGTCGATGAGAAGCCCCATCAACTTCGGAAAAGCAAGCGCTGTGGCCCCTGTAAGTAATAAGAAAATTAATCCGATATAAAATTTCCACCGATGATTACCGGCAAATTTGAAAATCGTCTTTGCTTTATTCAGTGATCCAGCCGTTATTTTCGCTTTTGGTAAATCGTTCGCTCGAAGCCTTGCCATTGTGAATGTTTGGGCACAAAAGTACTACAATTTCCTGTCCGCTTAATTAAACCTCAACGAGCATTTCTACGAAGTAATCTTCCAGTGCAACATCCAAAGTAGGCATTAACAGGCCGTTTTCACTGACAAGAGCACTATAAGCAGGTCGTTTTGCGGGCAGATCCAATCTTGCTTTTTTTACTTTTCGTGAATCCAATCCGGCATTTGAAGCGATTTTTTTGGCAAAATTATACCACGAAATTTCGCCACGATTAGCAAGATGCCAAATGCCTTTTTCTTTATCAATTAATAAATCAAGGGCTGCATCAACAAGGTGCGGAACATAGGTAGGAGAGATGATTTCCTCTGACGCCTCAAATGTATTTCCTTGTTCAAGAGTCTGGATCACAGCGTGTGCAAAGTTATATTGATCCCACGCGCTAAAGAATGCGCTGGTGCGGATTAAAAGGCTATCAGGATATATTTCAGATACAACTTTCTCTGCATCGGCTTTGCTTTGACCGTAGACGTTTAATGGATTTACTGCATCAGATTCGACATACGGAGTTTGTTTTTTTCCGTCAAATACAAGATCGGACGAAAAGGTCATAAATTGTATTTCACGCTTTTTACAAGCTGCTGCGAGGTTTTTTGCTCCGGTAGTGTTTTCCATAAAACATTGGCCTGAATGTACTTCCGCCTCGTCAACACGTACAAATCCGGCGGCGTTTATTACAGCCCAGGGTTTGTATTTTTCGATGGCTCTTTCAATCTCTTTTGGATTGCAGATGTCAATATCAGCGCGTGACAGCAGAACATGATTTAGTGCTCGTTCAGTACAAATTCTGGATAAAGCTTTGCCAAGAGTACCATTTTTTCCAATGATCAGAACCGGGCGGCAACGGTCAGTGAGTTCAAAGGTCTGAGGTGCGCAAGTCTTCAATGGAAAATATCGGTTCTCACATTTCCACCATGCGTCGCCTTCCATAACGTCGCTGCTGAATGTTCCCGTTTCAGCCAATGTTCGGATCATTGATGCCATAGCCGTTGGCCTGCGTTTTCCTGAGCTGACATCAAAAGTTCCCCGCTCATATTCCATTTCGTCACTAAGAAGAAGTTTATTCCACCCATATGAACCCAACATACTCCACACCGTCACAGCTTTAATGTCAACGCCTTCCGAACATAATTTCGCTGATGATTCGTAGATCTCCATGAACCATTTCATCTGGCTTTCTCGAGAGCAGTGCAGATGTGCTTCCGTTACTGCGATTGGAATGTTGTATCGATCCCATAGTTCTTTTACCAAAACTGGAAATCCATGCGGTTCATCAAATTTTACTCTTATCGCTTCAACATCTGCGTATCTATGCAGGCTGTTGCTTCCATAGCGCGATTTAGGATATTTTGACATATCCTCATCAAGGAAACGTTCTGAAGTTGTGTAATAATTTACCCCCAGAATATCAGGAGGGCATGGGTTTTCGAGGAAAAAGTCAAGCGAACTTTCAGGAATTCCAAGCCTCATGAAATAGCTCCAAAGTACATGGTTTCGGTCTAGCCTTCCACATAAGATATCATGGGTAAGAAACCGCCGCCGGTTTTCAAGATCTGCCTGATATTTAAGCAGTGGTGTACTGTAAGCTTTGCCCATATCTTCGGTCTGGACTAGTTGTGCCTTGGGATTAATTTTTCGAATTTCCGCCATCGACAGTACGACAGCCTTGAGTTCATTTAAAAGCATTACTGCAAAGCTCGCGTCGTTTTTACCGTGCGGGTACCAAAATCCGTACAGTCCCGAGAACCGAGCTGTTGTCAATGGTTCATTGACAGGAGTGTACATTTCGATCCATGGAAATTCGGTTGCAACTATTTTAGCGTAAGAAGCAAGAAGTTCGGGGAATTTTGGGTCAAGCATATTAGTAAATTCCGGACCTGAACCATGGTGCAGAAGGCCTGCAATTGGCTTTACGTTTCGTTTTCTCAGCATTTCCAACCTCGACTTAACCCACGAAAAATCTGGTGTCATGTTCTGTTTCGGCTGATGTTTTTCCCAGATCACAGGATAGCGAAGAGTAGTAATTCCGAGGTCTGCTATTGCATCAATATCATCTTCTCTGTAATAATGTCCGTTTAGTTCAAGTTGATCTTTATAGCCGGATTTTAATCTGTTAATAGTGCATTCAATTCCGCCCCATATCTCGGGCTTTTGCTGTATATTTTTCATGATGTATCTATTTGATATGGCTTTGATAGCAGCCAATTGTAATTTACTTATACAAAACTGACCATATTTTCTGTAAGATTTTTACATGATTTAAACATAAAGTTGCAAAATAACCTCGCCAAATGTATCACAAAGGTATTTACACCTTTAGCACTGTCAACCACCGCAGAAGTACCCAAAATACAGAATATTATGAATATTTTGTACTTTTTCGAGTAAGAACTTTATATTTTTTTTTGGAAATTGCAGTATAAGATTATTAATAAATCACAACAACTTAAAAGATTTCGTACGTTAATCCTGTACGAAAAACGACAATAGCTTATGGAAGTACCAAATCATCCTAACTATGGCCTTTCGCAAAGCCAGGAAGAAATAATCTCAGATGATACATTTATCGATCCAATACCAAGGTCTGTTATTCGATCAAACGCTCCAATGCTCCTAGACGGAGAATGGCGTTTCTCGATCGACGTAGAAGATCTCGGATTACAACAAGGATGGCATCTCGGACATGATTACACAGCGGTTGCAGATTGGCCGGGTACAATAGAAGAACATATATCTAAAGCCAAAGGTTTAGTTAACGAAAGAACATGGAATGAAAAGGTAGTGGTTTGGTATGAACGAGAGTTTCCTTTACCAAGTCGGGAAGAGGATGCATCGCATCATGATATGATTCAGCTGACCTTCGGAGCATGTGGATATGAGACCCGTGTGTGGCTCAACGGCGTACCGCTTCGAACGGTAGAAGGTGAAGATGTTCACAGAGGTGGATACACTTCATTTTCATATGAATTAGATGATTCCCTTCTAAGGCCTATAAACCGACTTACGGTTCGTATACAAGACACAATGGATGCTGATGTACCTCGTGGAAAGCAAGAATCTTATGTTTACAAGAGAGGTGGAATCTGGTATCAGACCAATTCCGGAGCTGTAAGAAGCATCTGGCTCGAAACAGTAGAAAGAAACAGGCTGCGATCACGGGTTGCGGTTTATAGTATTTTGGAAGATAATCTTGTACGGCTCAATTTTACGACGCGCGTGCATGATGCTGGAACATATACGATCAGGGTTTTTATTTATGACAAAACTATCAGCGAGTCAGAACCAATAGCAACCGACGATTTTAAGCTAAGGCTCGAAGTTGGACAGAAACCGCAACGTGTAGTAATAGAAGTGAAGGATGCAAAACTTTGGTCAACTGAAAACCCGCATCTCTATCGTCTTGTAGCGCAGCTTGTGGATGTTGATGGATATACTGCGGAAATTGAAACAAAGTTTGGCCTTCGGAAAATAGAGTCCCGCGGTAAAGAGATATATCTGAATCATAAGCCTATTTATCTTGATGGTATACTATATCAACCGGGTGCCGCCACGTATGAAGAGATAAAGAAGCATATGCACGCAATGAAAGCATTGGGCTGTAATCTTGTCCGCATTCACATTGCCGGCGTCGATCCAAGAATTTATAAACTTGCAGATAAAATTGGAATGCTGCTATGGGTCGAAGTTCCAAGTCCACATAGTTCAAGTGCTCAAAGCCGCCAAAATCACAAAGCTGAATTGATTAGGATGCTGGCGCTGATCGGCACACATCCATCAGTAGTTATATGGAGTCTCTATAATGAAGATTGGGGTGCACAGGACATCGCAACAAATCAGGAAACCCGCTCATATATCATGGGAATGTATCACTATATGAAAATCGCATATCCGCAGTTCTTAGTTGTCGATAATGATGGATGGCAGCACATTTCTTATGAAGGAAAAATGAAATCCGACCTTTTTACCGCACATCTTTATACTCCTGAACTCGAGAAATGGAAAGAACTTCTTGATAAACTAGTTGCGGGCGACCTTAACGATGTTGCTGCGTTTCCACTTGTTGTTGGAGATCCATACTTCTTTAGAAGCCAGGTTCCGCTTATTGTCAGTGAATGGGGTGGATTTGGATTTGCAGATTACGGCGGGCCGCAAGATGATGATGAGCGGGCGTCCAAAATCCGACAGTTCAAGAAAGAGTTACGAAAACGCGCAATTTCCGGTGATGTCTATACACAAGCGACAAACATTGAAGATGAGCGAAATGGAATTATTGACGAAATTACGGGCGAGCTAAAAGTTCCTGAAAATTTACTAAATTCAAGGAATGAAGATTTTTTAGATTAGACAACAATGGATCCATATCAAAATCAAGAAATAGGAGAGAAGTTTGGTGTACTTCCCGACGGTCGCGAGGTCAGAAGCTACAATCTCTTTAACGCAGCTGGCGTCATTATTCAAGTGCTTGATTATGGATGTATTATCAATTCATTGATATTACCTTCGAACACGGGACCAATCGACGTTGTTTTAGGATTTGAAAAGGTCGACGATTATATAAATGCGCATTCACTACCGGCGCCTCCGTATTTTGGTGCAGTCGTTGGCAGATATGCCGGCCGGATCAAGAACGGGAAATTCAAGATCAATGATAATGAGTTTCAGCTAAACATCAACAATAACAGTCACACACTTCACGGTGGCGTCAAAGGCTTGGATCAGAAGCTTTGGAGTGTTATTGACTATAGTGATGATGGAACGTCACTTACGTTTAGCTACACAAGTAGGGATGGTGAAGAAAATTTTCCGGGTGAAATGAACATCAAAGTCAATTATCAGCTTGGCGATGATAATGAACTTTCGATCAGCTACCATGCAACTTCAACCGAAGACACTATCATCAACCTTACACAGCACAGCTATTTTAATCTGAGTGGTCATAAAGCCGGACTTGAAGATCATGAACTTTTTATTAATGCTCCGGAGGTGATTGAAATTGATGCTGAAAATATTCCGTCGGGTGAACTGATTCCAGCTGCTGATAAAGGGTTTGATTTTACAACGCCTCGCGCCATACCTCATGTCATTGACGATTCATTTATTATTCAGGACACTTCACAACCTGCCGCCGTACTTGAAAGTAAATCATCGGGAGTAAGGCTAACTGTCACCAGCAATCAGCCGTCAGTTCATATTTATGTTGGAGGAAATTTATTTGGACGAATGACCGGAAAAGAAAACTTTGGATATCATCCGTATAGTGGGATCTGTTTCGAATCCCAAAATTATCCCGATGCTCCAAATCAACCTGCTTTCCCAAACGCAGTTTTACGGAAAGGTGAGGAATATACGCACGCCACTAAATGGAAATTTGATTTTTAAATTATGAAAGAGAAACTAGCAAGTGAGGCGACAGCGTTCTTCGAACAATCATTCGGAAAACTGCCTGAGCATATATTTCTTTCTCCGGGCAGAATAAATATTATTGGTGAGCATGTCGATTATAATGACGGCTATGTTCTTCCGGCAGCAGTTGATAAGTATGTTTGCCTGGCAATGTCAGCGGTAGCAGAACCTAATTGCGTCATCATAGCGAAGGACATTGATGAGCGGTACGAGTTTAGTATTGAGGATACGCTAAAGCCTGTCGAGCAGATGTGGGTCAATTATTTCCTTGGTGTGCTTTCGCAGATTAAAGAGCGACAAATGCCAATCACCGGATTCAAGATCGCATTTACAAGTACGGTTCCAATAGGAGCAGGGATGTCTTCGTCTGCAGCAGTCGAATGCGCATTCGGACATGCATTGAATGAAATCTTCAATCTCGGACTTGAAAAAAAAGAAATCGCCTTGATAGGGCAAAAAGCCGAGCACACATTTGTGGGTGTTATGTGCGGAATCATGGATCAGTTCGCTAGCGTTTTTGGAAAAGAAAACCATGTGATCAAGCTCGACTGCAATACACTCGAATACGAATATCACAACGCCGACTTTAAAGAATACTCGCTTCTATTGCTAAATAGCAATGTGACGCATGAACTTCTGAAATCTGGCTATAATGACCGCAGACAAGAAGTCGAAAAAGGCTTGCTGATTATTAAAGATCACTTTCCTGAAGTTACCAGCTTTCGTGATTGCAGCGAGCAGCAAGTTGATCAACTTAAAGACGAACTTGGCGATCCGGTCTATAAGCGGTGCCATTTTGTTGTGAAAGAAATAAAACGCGTGCTCGAGGCTGTAGATGCACTCGAACGCGCAGATTATGCCGAATTGGGAAGATTAATGTTCGAAACTCATGACGGACTTTCAAAAGAATATGAAGTAAGCTGCGACGAAACCGATTTTCTTGTGGAAGTTGTACGGGCAGATGAATTAGTTTTAGGAGCACGAATGATGGGCGGTGGCTTCGGCGGATGTACCATCAACCTCGTTAAGAAAGGCCATGAAGATGAACTTATTGAACGCGTCTCTGCTGAATATTTTCAAAAATTCGGTGTCAGACTAACTCCTTATAAAGTAAATATTGCCGACGGAACATCAACCTATAAACCATGATTGCTTTCGACAACAACGAACATCCGCACAGACGCTTTAACCCCTTAACAGACGAATGGGTGCTTGTCTCTCCGCATCGGGCTAAAAGGCCGTGGCAGGGACAGAATGAAAAAGAAGCAGGTGAAAATAGACCACAATATGACCCTGCATGTTATCTATGTCCTGGCAACGACCGCTCTAACGGTGTCAAAAATGATCCGTATCAAAACGTATTTGTGTTCAATAACGATTTTCCAGCATTATTGACCGAAAAAGTTGATGCACATGACGATGAAAATCCTTTATTTAAATTTGAACCTGAACGCGGAATCAATAAAGTAATCTGCTTTTCACCACGCCACGACCTTACATTGCCTGAACTTGAAAATGAAGATATTGTCAAAGTCATACATGCATGGATCGACCAATACAGAGTTATCGGAAGCGAGGACTTCATCAACCACGTCCAGATCTTTGAAAACAAAGGAAGCGTCATGGGTTGTTCAAATCCACATCCTCATGGACAAATTTGGGCGCAATCGTCCATTCCAACTGAAGTATTAAAAATTCAAACCAACCTGCTTGCTTATTACGAAAAGCACCAACGTAGCCTTCTTACGGATTACATTTCAGAAGAATTGAAGCGAAAGGAACGTGTCGTAATTGAAAACGATGATTTCGTTGTTGTGGTTCCATTTTGGGCGGTATGGCCGTTTGAGGTGCTGCTTGTCAGCAAAAGACATTTCACCAATATTTCGCAGATGAATGACAACGAAATAAAATCTTACGCTGCAATTCTGAAGCTGCTAACGGTGAAATATGATAATCTCTTCGAAACCTCTTTTCCATATTCTTCGGGAATTCATCAGTCGCCTACAGATGGTAAGGAGCATCCTGAATGGCATTTTCATATGAATTTCTACCCACCACTTCTAAGATCGGCAACAATCAAAAAATTTATGGTTGGATACGAAATGATGGCGGAGGCGCAACGCGACATTTCGCCAGAGAAGAGTGCTGCGATGCTACGTGATCTGCCTGAAGTGCATTATAAAAAGTGGAAATCTTAGTTTAACTTAACGGTATTCAAAACTGCTTTCTCAGCATAGTTCACAACTTCAATTGTTACTGGGCGATTCTGATAGTTTCGTCCTTCAATAACATAAAGTTTACCGTTTTGAAAAGGTACATTGCTACGATCGAAGTCGATATCGCCATGCGTCAGGATTTTTTTTATATCGGCAGAATCGACGATCTTTTGTGCCAGTGCTTCGGAAGCTTTATCTGAATAATAGAAAGATTTATTTCGAAGGTCATTTAAAACCCGGGCATTTGGGAAGTAGTTGCATCGTGTGTCTTTGCCGTTTAAAACCATTGCAACGAAGAAACAGCCCATAACCAAACCAACGAGATAATAGGCAAAACGATACTTAAAAGTCATCCTGAAATTTTTGGCAAAGGTATATCAAAGTGTGCTAAAACACAATTAAATTGATATCACTATCAGGAAGATTGAACCACTCTCCAATAGGTTTGTTGGTCAAGATTCCATGATACATATAAACGCCGTGCTTTAGTCCGAAGTTGCATCTGATAGCACTTTCTATTCCGCCATCTTCAGCAATTTTTATTAAATAAGGAGTGATGATGTTGCTGATGGAGAGCGAGGCAGTTTTTGCATATCTCGACGGAATATTAGGTACACAATAATGTATTACTCCATTTTTAACAAAAGTGGGTTTTTCATGTGTGGTAACCTCAGAAGTTTCAAAACACCCGCCGGTATCAATGCTGACATCGACAATGACAGCTCCTTTTTTCATGTTTTCAACCATGGTTTCGGTTACAATAACCGGACATCGTTCGGCACCTCGCATAGCTCCAATTGCAACGTCGCAGCGGCGGAGCGCTTTTATTAAAGCTTTAGGTTGAATAGTCGAAGTAAATATGCACTGGCTCAGCGTGTTTTGCAGCCGTCTTAACTTTGTAATGGAATTATCAAAAACCTTTACGCCTGCTCCGAGTCCGAGTGCAGTCCGCGCAGCAAATTCACCAACAGTTCCTGCTCCGAGAATAACAACATCAGTAGGAGGAACGCCGGTAATATTTCCAAAAAGTAAACCCTTACCTGAATGATTAGTGATCATAAGTTCGGATGCGATAAGTACTGAAGCCGTACCTGCAATTTCGCTCAGAGATTTAACAGCAGGAAACGATCCGTCATCATCCTGAATGTATTCGAATGCAAGGGCAGTAACCTTTTTCTTGTTTAAGGCTTCGAAGTATTCTTTTTTTCTTGTTTTTAGCTGAATTGCCGAAATGATGATTGTCAGCGGATTCAGCATCTCTATTTCCGCAAGTGTAAGCGGCTCAACTTTCAGGATAATTGGACATCCCAACACTTTTTTGACGTCGGAGGTAACTTCCGCACCGGCATCACTATATTCTTTATCTGTATAGCTTGCGCTCAATCCTGCACCGGCTTCAATCAATATTCGGTGACCGTGTGATGTTAAAGAGCTTACAGCATCGGGCGTGAGGCATATACGGCGTTCTAGTGAACCATTTTCTTTAGGAATGCCTATAAAGAGTTCGCTCTTATGGCGGGCAATCTCCAGTTTCTCTTCCTGTGGAAGCAGCTGCTGATGTGTAAACGGAGTTAACGACATGGTTTCATCGCTCTGAAAATTTAGCGTCTAAGGTAGCAAAAACAGTTACAAAAGCAAAATCAAAGTATTTCAATTCACACTTATTTTCTGAACGTTAATTGTCGCCTGCCATCTGGCTGTTCAATGATTTTAATCACTTCATGCTGTGCCGGAATCATATCGACAATTTTCGCCGGCCATTCCACAAAGCACCAGTTTCCTGACGAGAAATATTCTTCCACACCCATATCAAGCGCCTCAGTATCGTCTTTGATCCTGTAAAAATCGAAATGATATATGATGCCGTTTTTTTCCGAATGATACTCATTAACTAAAGAGAACGTCGGGCTGCCAGTTGTATCATCCACTTCAAGTGCCCTGCAAAAAGCTTTGATCAGCGTGGTTTTGCCGGCACCCATTGAGCCCTCAAAAAGTAAAACTTTTGCAGGCTCATTATTCAGTATACGTTTTGCAACTGAGTCAATTTCGTCAAGCGTGAAAATGATTTCCATATATTATCGAGGATTAAATACCAGAAATGGGACAATGACTTCTTCCAGTGAGATTCCACCATGCTGATATGTATTTCGGTAGTAGCTTACATAATGGTTGTAGTTGTTTACATAAGCAAGAAAATAATCGTTCTTGGCAAAAATGTAAGAACTGCTCATATTTATTGCCGGCAAATGGATACGTTTCGGATCTTTTACTGCATAAACATCCCTGTCTTCGTAAGTCAGGCTGCGACCCGTTTTATATCGTAGGTTCAGACTTGTATTTTTATCCCCAATGACCCTTGATGGATTCTTAACGTTAATCGTTCCGTGATCAGTAGTGATAATTAATTTAAATCCGAGTTGCTGCGCCTGCTGAATGATTTCCAATAAAGGCGAGTTCCTGAACCAGCTCAACGTTAGTGAACGATATGCTTTATCATCGGCAGCAAGTTCTTTCACAACATCCATCTCGGTTTTTGCATGAGAAAGCATATCGATAAAATTATAGACAATCGTCACAAGATCATTGTTCTTGAAAGATTTGAAATTTTCTACAAGCTTCTTTCCGCTGGCGAAGTTGGTTATTTTAAAATAATCCTGCTTGATGTTTAGTCCAAGCCTTTTTAGATGCGCGGTCAGAAATTCTGCTTCATAAAGGTTTTTACCGCCTTCTTCAACATCGTTCTTCCAATATTGTGGAAATTGCTTTTCCATTTCAAGCGGCATCAATCCGGAGAAAATTGCATTACGTGCATATTGAGTAGCAGTTGGCAAGATGGCGTAATAAGGAACTTCCTTTTCAAGCCGATAATGAGTAGATACCACGCTTTCAAAAGCTTTCCACTGGTCATATCTAAGATTGTCAATAACAACAAACAGCACCGGACGATCCTTTTTTGTGATTTCAGGAACAACAAGTTCACGGAATAATGTATGTGATTGTACAGGTTTGTCAGCTTTGGGTTCAAACCAGCTTTCGTAGTTTCTTTCAATGAATTTTCCGAATTGCGCGTTGGCTTCGTTTTTCTGTGATTCTAAAATTTCGGCCATGCCCTGATCTTCGATATCTTCCAACTGAAGTTCCCAAAAAAGAAGTCTTCTGTAGAGTTCAGTCCATTCTTCATAAGAATTCACCATTGACATATCAACAGCTATCTTTCTGAATTCCTTTTGATAATCTAGCGTTGTTTTCTCCGAAATTAGCCTTGAATGGTCAAGATTCTTTTTTATGCTCAGAAGAATCTGATTCGGATTCACGGGCTTTATCAGGTAATCAGCGATTTTGGCACCGATTGCCTCTTCCATTATATATTCTTCTTCACTTTTCGTAATCATGATTACCGGTGTTGAAGCTTTTTTCTCTTTGATTTCTGACAACGTTTCAAGGCCGCTCATTCCGGGCATATTCTCGTCAAGAAAAACAATGTCGAAGTCACCATCGCTAAAAATGTCGATGGCATCGCGTCCGTTATTACAGGTGGTGACATCGTAATTCTTTTTCTCGAGAAAAAGCACATGAGGTTTTAGCAAGTCGATTTCGTCATCAACCCAAAGTATCTTTATTTTATCCATTAAAACGTACAGTTAAGGCAGGCAATTTAACAATTATCAACTGAGGCCCGTCTTAAAGTTATTGTAAATATTTTCTTCCTTCTTATGGTGCGTTAACTATAACATTTAAAAAAAATGCTGTAATCTGTTTGCGGATGTGCTACCGTAATTTAGGATAAATCTTAAAAGACATTCTCATGGATACTAATGACAGAACCAACAGCAGCGACGAAACAAGAGGTATCGATTATTCAAGCAGCAATACCGATCAGGAACTTCACAATATCAACCGCCAGAACAGCAGATCTGAATCCTTTAATGATGATGAAGAACCGACAAATGTTGGCAGGGCGAAAAGCGAAAACGACGATTATTCGAATACGGGAAACAGTGCAAACTACAGCGCATCCGACAGAAAAGAAAAACTTACCGACGAAAACTACGGGATGACCGGACAATACACGCGGAAAGACATCATCAACAAGTTTGAAAACAAAGACGAAAATGAATCTGAAGAAAATAAAAACTCATAGCTATGCCAAATACTGAAAGAAATTCTTGGGACCATGCCAATAAGCAAGGCAAGAACAGAGATTTTAACGACGATAAGTCCGATAGTATGTATCTCAAAAGAGATGATATCGATCAGGATCACGAAGTAAATCCAAATAAAGACGCAGATGGCTACGGAGCAGAATCGGCTCGTTCCGATCATAGTGAGTATGATGCTGGATTTGGAAGCCGCACGGGCAACGTTCACCATCGTGATGCTGTGAGTTCACGCAGCAATGAAGACCTTATCAAAGGTAACTATGGCGCTTCCGGCAGATCTTCAGGCCACTAAACAAAACTTTCAATACAACAAACGGTTTGCAGTTTTGCAGACCGTTTTTTTAACAACAAATCCATAAATGGACAACCTACTTCCGTTAAAGCCATCAGCAAAGGTTCCATATCCTTATCAGCAGGCTGACATTGATTTAATTTTCGACAAAATTTCGGGAGAGCAAAATTATCGACTGCTATACCAGCTACCAACCGGCGGCGGAAAGACAGTGGTCTTTTCTGAAATTGTCAAAAAGTTTTTAGATAAATCGGGACAGAAAGCATTGGTTCTTACGCATCGGGTGGAGCTTTGTAAGCAAACTTCAACAACATTGCTCAATGCCGGAATTGCCACAAAAATGATCACCAGCAGCATTAAAGTTCTTGATTCAGATAATCCGTATCAATGCTATGTCGCTATGGTTGAAACCTTGAAAAACAGGATGCGGGAGAAGAAATTCCCAATCGATGACATTGGCCTGGTTATCATTGATGAAGCACATCACAACTCTTTCGGGAAACTTTTGTCAAAGTTCAAAAATGCATCCGTTATTGGAGTCACTGCAACACCATTGAGTTCAGATGCGCGGCTTCCGATGAAAAAATCCTATAAGGAATTAATTACAGGAGAAAGTATACCATCATTAATTGAGAAAGGATTTCTTGCAAAAGGAACTACTTACGCATATGACGTCGAATTAAATTCGTTGAAAACCGGAATAACCGGCGACTTTACAGTCAAGTCGAGCGATGAACTTTATGCCGGGCAAAATATGCTGGATCTTTTGATGCAGGCCTATGAATCAAAGGCAAAAGGGAAGAAGACACTGATCTTTAACAACGGAATCATTAGCTCATTAAGAGTTTATGAAACTTTTAAAGCAGCAGGCTTGCCAATCAGGCATCTTGACAATAAAACACCACTGGCAGAACGGAGCGAAATTTTGAAGTGGTTCAAAAAAACGAAAGGCAGTATTTTGACTTCAGTTTCGATACTGACAACTGGATTTGACGAGCCTTCGGTGCAGGCAATTATTTTGAACAGAGCGACAAAATCACTGACGCTATACTACCAAATGATCGGCCGCGGCTCGCGCAGGATGAACGGTAAAAAGTTTTTCAATATCATCGACCTTGGAAACAATGCGGCCCGCTTTGGCACATGGGATCGCGTAGTTGACTGGCAGGACGTTTTTCAGCATCCGGATCGTTACTTAGATAGTTATTCGGAAGCTGATACATCAAGTGAAGCTACATATGTAATGTCACCTGCAATGCGGGCTATATTCTCCAAAAGTTCTGATGTTGCATTTGATGTTGAAGAATCTTTTCAGCGAGTTGAAGCCAAGGGTGACAAACATAAAGAAGTGATCTGGGAATCAATTCGCCAGCATGCATTTATGTGCATCGAAAATAGCAGCAGTATATCGGAAGCACTCGAACTGGCTAAACAATTACAGCCCGATATTGATTTTAGAGTCAAATATTACACACAGCGGCTTGAAAAGACAACGAAAAGTTATAAAGAATGGCTTACTGATGATTATAAACAGCGGCTTAACACCTTAATAGCGAAAATTTTTCATAAATTTCAACCCGAAGAATCCAAAGAATTAGTAAAACTATAAATTACAATTATGAAGAAGAAAATTTTAATCTGTTCATTTATTGCATTAAGCGCATTGTTCTCATGTAGCGATGACGAAAAAGGAAGTAATGACCCTGGAATCGAGGGAACTGACACTGCGCTTTTGCGTGCCTCTACATCTTACGATCAATTGACCGCTATCGATTTAAGAACTGCTTTTGAGGTATTGGCAGAAAGTGCACAAAACCGTACTATGAATGCGCTAGTGCCTTCCGAACTGCCTGAATGCGCAGTTATGACTGAAGAAACTGGTCCGAATGATACTTTTCCAAAGACGTACACAATTGATTTCGGCGACAGTTGTACGCACAATGGAATTACACGAAGTGGTATTCTTGTTTTCACATTGGACAATGATTTTTATGTCAATGGAAGCACTCTTACAATCTCTCACGAAAATTACACACTTAACGGTTACGGCATTGAAGGTGAAGTTGTTTATGTAAATCAGTCATCGTCTATTTTTAATCCGGAATGGACTTCAACAATTACAAATGGCGAAGTGACTAATCCTGACGGAGAAATATTTATCCACAATGGTACGCGTGCAGTTCAGCAGATTGGCGGAGTAGCAACCACTGAGGATTGGAGCGACAATATTTATAAGTCGGTAAGTGGAAATCACATTGTTACAAAGCCCAATGGTGCTACTCTTACGGCAACAATACTGTCACCATTAATCAAAGATGCTTCATGCGATTATGCATCTGAAGGTTCAGTTACTCTTCAAGGCGAAACACTTGACGGCGTACTTGACTTTGGAAATGGTGATTGCGACAATCAGGCAACCTATACGCACAGCGACGGTGAAGTAGATATTGTCGACCTATAGAGTTTAAAAACATCAAAGAAAGGGAGCTAAATGCTTCCTTTTTTTATGCACGCCAATTAGTATCTTTGTTTTAAATAGCACGAAGTGAATTATAATAAGCTGAAAATCCTCAACGATCCGATCTACGGATTTATCACATTGCCGAGTCCGTTGATCTACGATTTAGTTCAACATCCTTATTTTCAGAGGCTGCGGCGGATTTCACAAATGGGGCTTTCATCAATTGTTTATCCGGGAGCTCATCATACGCGCTTTCACCACGCCTTGGGATGCATGCATTTGATGCAGAAGGCTGTCGGTGTACTTCGTAACAAAGGGGTTGTGATATCAACTGATGAAGAGCAGGCACTAAACATTGCGATCCTGCTTCACGACATCGGTCATGGACCTTTTTCACATGCGATGGAACGCAGTATTGTTGAGGGCGTACACCACGAAGCAATTTCACTAATGTTTATGGAAGAGCTGAACCAGACATTTGACGGTCAGCTTTCACTTGCTATCAAAATTTTCAAAGGTGACTACGACAGAAAATTCATGCTGCATCTGATTTCAAGCCAGCTTGATATGGATCGGATGGACTATCTGAAACGTGACAGCTTTTTTACTGGAGTAGCTGAAGGAAACATCAATTCCGAACGCCTTATTCAGATGATGAATATTGTTGATGACATTCTGGTCATTGAAGAAAAAGGTATTTATTCCGTAGAAAAGTTCCTGACTGCAAGAAGGCTTATGTATTGGCAGGCATACCTGCATAAAACAAGCCTCGTAGCTGAACTTATTTTGATGAAGATACTTAAACGTGCCAAAGAACTTTCTCATAAAGGAGTTTCTTTGGATGCAAGCAAGCCGTTGCGCTTCTTTCTCGAAAATAAAATTGACGAAACAAGTTTTAATAGTGAGACATTAGGCACATTTGCTTTGCTTGATGATTATGATATTATTAGTGCGATCAAGTCATGGCAGTTTCATGAGGATCACATTATCAGTGCTCTCAGCAGCATGCTTATCAATCGCAACCTGCTTAAGATTAAACTTAGCAACGAGAAATTTTCGACTGAATATTATCAGGATATAATTCATCAGTATTCTGAACTAAGCGGATTGACCCGGGATGAAGCAAAGTACTTCGTCTTTAAAGGCAAAATCAAAAATCAGGCGTACAGCATAAAAGTAGAACCCATTCACATTCTTCGTAAAGATGGAACTATTGAGGACGTCGTTGATGCTTCAGACCAACTGAGCCTCAAAGCACTCTCGAAAGCGGTAACGAAGTACTACATTTGTTTTCCAAAACAACTAGCCGAAAAATAAGATACCTAACTATTTTTTATATTTTTGTCGCAATGAAATTTACAGCGGAACAAATAGCAGGTATTCTTGAAGGCGACATCGTCGGCAATCCACAGGCTATAGTTTCCCGACTTTCAAAAATTGAAGAGGCGACCGAAGAATCATTGGCCTTTCTTTCGAATCCAAAATACAGCAACTACATTTATTCAACCGGCGCAAGCGTAGTCATTGTCAATAGGAATTTCATTCCTGAAGGTGAAGTCGCAACTACGATGATTAAAGTTGATGATGCTTACAGTTCATTTACAAAAATTCTTGAATTTTACAATCAGGCAAAGCACAGCAAAAGCGGCATAGAGCAGCCGTCATTTATAGCAGAATCAGCACGCTACGGCATCAATTTGTTCTTAGGCGCATTCAGCTATATTGGAAATAATGTTACGATCGGAAGCAATGTAAAAATTCATCCGAACTGTTACGTTGGTGACAATGTTTCACTTGGAGACAATGTAATAATGTTCGCAGGTGCCAAGATTTTTTCAGAAACAATTGTTGGAAATAACTGCATATTTCAAGCGGGCTGTGTTGTTGGTGGTGACGGATTTGGATTTGCGCCAAATAGCGACGGAACATTTCAAAAGATACCACAAATCGGAATTGTAATAATTGAAGACGATGTCGATGTTGGTTCATGTACTACAATTGACCGCGCAACAATGGGATCAACGATAATTCGCCGCGGTGTTAAGCTCGACAATCAAATTCAGATCGCTCATAATGTCGAAATCGGCGAGCATACCGTAATTGCTGCACAAACCGGTGTTGCAGGATCAACAAAAATTGGAAAAAACTGTATGATCGGCGGACAGGTAGGAATTGCAGGACACTTAGTTATAGGAAACAATGTCAGGGTTCAGGCCCAATCCGGAATAGGTAAAAATATTGCCGATGGTGAGACCGTACAAGGTTCGCCATCTTTCAATTATTCCGATTATAGTAAATCATATGTTCATTTTAGAAACCTTCCGAAAATCGTAACCGATATTGAGGAGCTAAAGAAGCAAGTAATCAAAAAATCAGATAATGGTTAAACAGAAAACCATAAAAAACGAGATTTCCTTAACCGGTGTCGGTCTCCACACAGGCAAGGAAGTTAAAATGACTTTTAAACCAGCACCCGTTAACAACGGATTTTCTTTTGTTAGGGTCGACCTCGAAGGCAGCCCTGTAATTGAAGCTGATGCCAGATATGTCGTAAACACCCAACGCGGAACCAATCTGGAAAAGCGTGGCGTAAAAATTCAAACCTCAGAACATGTTCTAGCGGCTTTTGTTGGATGCGACATCGATAATGTCATCGTCGAACTAAACGGATCTGAACCTCCAATTATGGATGGTTCATCGAAGTATTTTGTTGAAGCGATCGAGAATGCTGGAATTGAAGAACAGGATGCCGAGCGAAAATATTATGTCGTAAAGGAAGTTATTTCGTTCGTGGATGAAACTACCGGAAGCGAGATCTTATTGATGCCTGCAGATGAATATCAGGTAACTGCTATGGTGGATTTTGGTACGAAAGTACTGGGCACACAAAATGCAACGATGAAAAGCATCTGTGAATTCAAATCGGAAATCGCTAATTCACGAACATTCAGCTTTTTGCATGAACTAGAAACACTTCTGGATAACGGATTGATCAAAGGCGGTGATTTGAACAACGCGATCGTATATGTTGACAAAGAGATTTCCGATCATACAATGGCCAGCTTAAAAGCCGCTTTTGGTAAAGATAAGATATCGGTCACGCCAAACGGGATTCTTGATAACCTGACGCTGCTTCATCCGAATGAAGCCGCACGCCATAAATTATTGGACGTAATTGGCGATCTTGCCCTCATTGGAACAAAAATTAAAGGAAAAGTTATTGCCAATAAACCCGGACATTTCGTCAATACTCAGTTTGCGAAAAAGATGGCAAAGATCATCAAGATCGAACAACGCAATCAGATTCCGGTTTACGACCTGCATCAGGAGCCATTAATGGATATCCATAAGATCATGTCAATATTGCCGCATAGGCCGCCGTTCTTACTAATAGATAAGATCTTTGAGCTGTCGAAGGTTCATGTTGTCGGATTGAAAAATGTAACGATGAATGAAAACTTTTTCGTCGGACATTTCCCTGACGCGCCGGTAATGCCCGGAGTTCTCATTGTAGAAGCGATGGCACAAACAGGCGGAATCCTGATCTTAAGCACAGTTCCGGATCCAGAAAACTATCTGACATATTTCATGAAAATTGATAATGTTAAGTTTAAACACAAGGTTTTACCTGGCGATACGCTTATCTTTAAATGCGACCTTATTTCGCCGATCAGAAGAGGAATCTGCCACATGCAGGCAAACGCTTATGCAAACGGAAAACTCGTGGCTGAAGCCGAACTAATGGCGCAAATAGCAAAAAAACCATAATATGAATCAACCGCTGGCCTACGTTCATCCGGGCGCCAAAATAGCAAAGAATGTGGTCATCGAACCATTTACCACGATCCATAACAATGTGATCATTGGTGATGGAACCTGGATCGGTTCAAACGTTACCATTATGGAAGGTGCGAGAATCGGTAAAAATTGCAATATTTTCCCCGGAGCTGTAATTGCAGCAGTTCCACAAGATCTGAAGTTTGGTGGAGAAGATTCATTAGCCATTATCGGCGACAACACTACAATTCGTGAATGTGTAACCATCAACCGCGGAACTATCGCTTCCGGCCAGACTGTCGTTGGAAACAATTGCCTTATAATGGCGACTGCACACGTCGCGCACGATTGCCATGTTGGTGATAACGCGATAATCGTAAATGGTGTTCTTCTTGGTGGACATGTTTCTATCGGCAAATATGCGATCATCGGCGGACTTTCAGCTGTTCATCAATTCATCAGTGTGGGCGATCACGCCATGATTTCGGGTGGCTCACTGCTTCGAAAAGATGTTCCTCCTTATACAAAAGCGGCGAAAGAACCTTTGTCATATGTCGGGATCAATTCGGTTGGACTAAGACGCCGTGGATTTACCACCGAAAAAATTCGCGAAATCCAGGAGATCTACCGGATTCTCTATCAAAAAAATTATAACACAACCCAGGCACTTGGCATTATCGAAGCCGAAATGGAAGCAACGCCCGAGCGCGATGAGATCATTTTGTTCATCCGTAATTCGTCGCGCGGTGTCATGAAAGGGTATACTTCAAACGTTAATTAGCAAATACACATAAAATGGCAAGTACTTCAGATATCAGAAACGGATTGTGCATCAAATACAACCACGATATTTACAAAATAATAGAATTCCTTCACGTTAAACCCGGAAAAGGACCAGCTTTCGTGCGTACAAAACTTAAAAGTTTAACCAACGGAAAAGTGCTTGATAACACATTTTCAGCGGGTCATAAGATTGAAGAAGTTCGCGTTGAAACACACGAATATCAGTTTCTATATGCTGAAGGTGATAACTATAACTTTATGCATACCGAATCTTACGAGCAGATCACACTTGGGAAAGCAATTCTTGATGCACCAGAATTCCTTAAAGAAGGCGATACGGTAAAAGTTATTATCAACGCTGAAACAGAAGCGCCTTTATCTGTTGATATGCCCGCATCTGTCGTCCTTGAAGTTACTTATTCTGAACCTGGAGTGAAAGGAAACACGTCGACAAATGCGACAAAACCTGCAACTGTTGAGACCGGAGCAACTGTAAACGTTCCGCTTTTCATTAATGAAGGCGATAAAATTAAAATTGAAACGGCAACAGGAAATTACCTTGAGCGCGTAAAATAGCAATATGAAATTTCCACGGACGTACCAACTTCACGAGATCGCCACGCTGCTCAACTGCAAATTTGCAGGCGCAGCTGATTTTCCTGTTGATGGGATGAACGAAATACACGTAGTGGAAGCCGGAGATATTGTTTTTGTTGATCATCCAAAATATTACGACAAAGCATTACAATCCGCGGCGACAATAGTTCTTATTAATAAAGAAGTTGATTGTCCCCAGGGAAAGGCTCTTCTAATATCTGATGATCCTTTTCGGGATTTTAATAAACTGACGGTTCATTTTAGGCCTTTTCAGATCTCAAACTCATCAATTGCGGCGTCTGCTAAAATTGGAGAAGGGACTATAATCCAGCCTAATGCTTTTGTCGGCAACAATGTAACCATCGGGAAAAATTGCTACATTCACTCGAATGTTGCGATCTACGACCATTGCATTATTGGTGATGATGTAATCATCCATGCCGGAACTGTTATCGGTGCAGATGCATTTTACTATAAAAAACGTGCTGAAGGTTTTGATCAGTTGATTTCCGGTGGAAGAGTCGTCATTGAAAATAATGTTGGAATTGGCGCACTTTGCACCATTGACAAAGGAGTTTCAGGCGATACTATCATTGGTGAAGGAACTAAAATCGATAATCAGGTTCATGTTGGACATGACACGAGAATCGGTAAAAAATGTTTAATTGCATCGCAGACCGGAATCGCCGGCTGCGTTATCATTGAAGATGAAGTCACTATTTGGGGCCAAGTCGGAACAACCAGCGGAATAACGATAGGAGAGAAGGCAGTAATTTTGGGACAAACCGGAGTTACAAAGTCGGTTCCCGGCGGTAAAACATATTTTGGAACCCCGATCGAAGAATCACGCGAGAAGCTGAAGCAACTTGCCAACATCAAGAAAATACCGGAAATATTAAATAAAATAAAATAGTATGTCTGCTAAAAAGATTGTTCAGGAATTTTATAAATCGGAAGCCGTTATTAATTGCGAGCTGTTGGATTCTTTCCTGCATCCAGAAGTTGTCCTTGACTGGAACAGCAGCCAGGGCTTTCTGCAGTTAAAACGTCCGGAGATCCTGGCACTTTCTACTGAACTTAGTAAAGCTTATGTACGTTCAAAGATCCGCATCAGCCATATTCTCGCCGAAGGTAATTTAGTATCTGTACGCTATTCTCATTTTGTTAAAACTATTGAAAATCCACGCGAAGAAATGCTGCTTGCGCATTTTATCGTGATCTGGGAAATTCAGGATAACAAACTCTACCGTGGCTTCCAGATGAGCCAGCTTTCATAGCTTGCTGATCATTATTAAAACCTTACTTTTGCCTAACAAATAAAAAACCATATAAAAGATATACGATGAGCGTTTTAGTCAATAAAGATTCAAGAATAATTGTCCAGGGTTTTACCGGAAGCGAAGGAACTTTCCACGCTTCGCAAATGATCGAGTACGGGACTAATGTAGTTGGTGGTGTAACTCCGGGCAAAGGCGGAACACAACATTTAGACCGTCCGGTTTTCAACACAGTTAAAGATGCTGTTGAGAAAGCGGGAGCTGATACAACCATCATTTTTGTTCCACCAGCTTTTGCTGCCGATGCAATTATGGAAGCTGCCGATGCAGGAATTAAAGTTATCATCACTATTACAGAAGGAATTCCCGTTGCAGATATGATTAAAGCTGCTGCATATATCAAAACTAAAAATTGCAGGCTGATCGGGCCAAACTGTCCGGGCGTTATAACTCCGGAAGAGGCTAAAGTTGGGATCATGCCCGGATTTGTATTTAAAAAAGGAACTGTCGGAATCGTTTCAAAATCTGGAACGCTTACTTATGAAGCGGCTGATCAAGTGGTAAAACAAGGTTTGGGAATTACGACAGCAATCGGAATTGGTGGAGATCCAATCATTGGAACAACAACAAAAGAAGCTGTCGAGTTGTTGATGAACGATCCTGAAACTAATTGTATCGTCATGATTGGTGAGATTGGTGGCCAGCTTGAGGCTGACGCTGCGCACTGGATCAAAGCAGATGGAAACAGAAAACCTGTGGTTGGATTTATCGCAGGTGAAACTGCTCCAAAAGGAAGAACAATGGGTCACGCCGGTGCAATTGTTGGCGGACACGATGATACTGCTGAAGCCAAAAAGAGAATCATGAGAGAATGTGGCATCCACGTTGTTGATTCTCCTGCAGAAATTGGTAAAAAAGTAAGAGAAGTTTTAGGTTAATATCGAAAATTGTTAAAGTTTAAAATCCTCGCTAATTGCGGGGTTTTTTTTTGAAATTTGAAGTAACAGAAATCTAAAACTGCGACTATCACATCAACCTAATTTTTACAAATCTAAATATGAAAAAATTTTACTTAATCTTGATCGGCTTCTGCTTCAGTTTGGCTCAAGCACAAAATATCACGTTTACTGATTCAAATCTGAAAGCAAAATTACTTGAAGCTTCAATTGAAAACGGAATTGCGCGAGATGTGAATCAAAACTATATTGCTGTTGATGCAAATTCAAACGGCGAAATTGAGGTAACGGAAGCACAAAATGTTTATCACCTTTTCATTGGTGTATCGGAAATCAGCTCTCTGACAGGAATACAAAATTTCTCAAACCTACAGACTCTTGATGCATCTCAAAACTACCTTTCGACTTTTAGTACTGCAGGACTGACTAATTTACGCGACTTGACCATAGGGGGAAATCCACTTACTTCACTTGATGTTTCAGGTTTGCCAAACTTGCAGTACTTGTCGGTATATGAAGGAAATCTTACCACCTTGAATCTAACCGGCATTACGTCATTACTTTCATTGGATATCAGCTACAATAATTTATCAACTTTGGATGTCTCTCAATTTCCGGGATTAACAAGCTTAAATTGTACAGACAATAATCTGCAGGTTTTGGATTTATCCGGACTTTCGAATCTTGAATATCTCGATTGCAGCTACAACGTTCTCACAACCTTATACCTTAGCGGCTGCTCGGCATTGAATTTCGTTTCATGCGTCGGAAATCAGTTGACAATTCTGGATTTGAGCGACAGTCATCCTCAGATGGTTGATGCAGATTATAATCAGTTAACGACACTGATCATCAAAAATGGTTTTGATGATTCTGATTCTTATATCAATTTTGCTGAAAACAATATCCAATACATTTGTGTTGACGAAGCTGAAGTTACAGCGTATATTGAAATCGCAGATTTTTATGGATATAACGCTTCAATAAATACATATTGTTCGTTTGAACCTGGTGGGACTTCATACACGATCTCGGGTAGCAACACTTTCGATGCGGACAATAATGGTTGTGATGATGCAGATCCCGCATTCGAAAACTTAAGATTCTCAATTAATAATGGTTCATCCGGACAAATAGTTGCTGATGGATCTGGAGAATACAATATTGCTGTTCCGGCAGGCTCATATACAATTGCTCCTGTTCTTGAGAATCCGTCACACTTTAACGTAACGCCGCAGAATATCACAGTATCGTTTCCATCAGATGCAAGTCCGGTTCTGCAGGATTTCTGTATTTCACCAAATGGGGTTCATCCTGATTTAGAAGTTGTTATTATTCCGTTGACACCATCAATTCCGGGTTTTGATTCAGAGTTTGTTTTGTTCTACAGAAATAAAGGAAATCAAGTGCAATCAGGATCAATTACACTGACTTTTGAAGATGATTATTTAGATCTGATTGCCTCTGAACCTGCAGTTTCGAATCAAACACCAAATGTTCTTACGTGGAACTTTACTAATCTTTTCCCGGGTCAATCAGGTGAAGTAGCGTTATCATTTAGCGTAAACGAACCCGGTGATACGCCACCGGTTGCAATAGACGATCAGCTAGATTATACGGCAACCATTACATCTACTGCAACAGATGACACCCCTGAAGACAACACTGATGTACTCAATGAAATAGTAGTGGGAGCATTTGACCCTAATGATATAACATGTATTGAAGGCAACATTGTATCTTCTGAAGTAATCGGAAATTATGTTCATTACATGATCAGATTTGAAAACACCGGAACTTTTGCTGCACAGAACGTTGTCGTTCGTGATGTTATCAATACCAGCAAATTTGACATAAACTCATTGGTCCCCCTTACAGGAAGCCACAACTTCTACACGAGGATCAGCAACAACAGGGTAGAATTTATATTTGAAAATATCCAGCTTGCTTTTGATGATCAGAATAATGATGGTTTTCTTGTTTTTAAGATCAAGACGAAATCAAACCTGACAGTTGGTTCATCATTTAGTAATTCGGCGAGCATCTATTTCGATTATAACCTGCCAATTGTCACCAACACCGAGACTACTGTAATTCAGGAATTAGGAATAGCCGAAAATAATACAAGTGAGTTCTTTTCTGTATATCCAAATCCTGCAAATGACATACTTAATCTAAACGTAAAGGAGAATATAATTCTAAATTCGATTCAGATTTATAACCCAATAGGGCAGTTGCTGATGGTAATTCCGGATGCTTCGGCAGTTTCTGACGTTGATGTTTCTCATCTGCAATCGGGAACATATTTTATAAAAGTGAACTCTGATCAAGGAAGTTCAGCAAAAAGCTTTATCATCAGGTAAGGCTGCGATAAAGTTTGCAGCTTAAAATTGTGATAGAGAAACAACAAACGCTAAATTTGCATCAACAAATTTCCGGCAAGATGCCCTGCAATTTCGCAGGGCTTTTTCTTGGTGGTACAAATAAGCAACATGTACAAAGAATTAAAGAAGTTCAAAAGCACTAACTCGTTCTCATTTACTCCCGATGATAATCTTGAAGAAGTCTGTAACGCAACTCAAACAGGAAGCGGCGTTTTCCTTGTTTACAGTGCCGATGGTGATGAAAAAGAACTCATTATGGTAGGTTCGACGGGAACTGTTCAAAATGAGGGGACATTAAAAAGTAAAAGCGGCGGATTATACGACAAGATCGTCAACGGGCACCAATTCGCTAAAACTGCACGGAAATACACCTGGCCAACACAAATGAAAGCTGAAAACATCAGCCGGTTAGAAGTTTATTGGTATGAAACTTTTACCGAGAAAGTCAAAGTCATCCCAACATTTGCTGAAGCGCAGATTCTTCAGCTATATTTTGCTGAAACTGGCCGTTTGCCACGCTGGAACGTAGCCTTTTAGGCTCAACCATCACACTTTACAACTATATTATCTTATATTTGATACGCTTTTTTAGCCCTGATCGCAGCGGCATCCTGATGTTTTGGCAATGAATGCAGATGATTTTTAAGTTAAAGCCGAAGCCAAAACAGCAGATACAGCGAAGAGCAGGAATAGCTTCAGAAAATAGTACAAACCAACAAACTATATGAAATTACTTGAAGGAAAAACGGTTATAATCACCGGTGCAAGCCGCGGAATCGGAAGAGGAATTGCAGAAGTATTTGCAAAACATGGTGCCAATATCGCTTTTACATACAGCTCATCGGTCGAGTCGGCGACAGCTCTCGAAACACAATTAGTCGAATCCGGAATCAAAGCAAAAGGCTACCAAAGCAACGCGGCAGATTTTGCAGAAGCTCAAAAACTTGTTGACGCGGTAATCGCTGAATTTGGGACTGTGGATGTTCTCATAAACAACGCGGGAATTACAAAAGATAACCTGCTAATGCGTATGTCGGAAGAAGATTTCGACAAAGTGATCAATGTGAACCTGAAATCGGTTTTTAATATGACCAAAGCCGTACAGCGCCAATTGTTGAAACAGCGATCAGGGTCAATAATCAATATGAGTTCGGTTGTAGGAGTAAAAGGCAACGCCGGACAAGCGAATTATGCTGCATCGAAAGCGGGTGTAATTGGATTTACAAAATCGGTTGCGCTTGAACTTGGTTCTCGAAACATTCGCTGCAACGCGATTGCTCCCGGATTTATTGAAACCGAAATGACTGCAAAACTTAATGAAGATGTAGTTCAGGGATGGCGCGACAGCATTCCGCTCAGACGTGGCGGAACAACTGAAGATGTAGCGAATGCGTGCTTATTTTTGGCTTCAGATTTAAGCGCTTACGTGACAGGTCAGGTCATGAATGTCGATGGCGGAATGCTGACATAATTTAAAATCAAAAAAAGCATAATAATTTAAAACCCCGGATCCACATCAAGTGAATCCGGGGTTTTTATGAAAAGCGTAATCATAAAGTTTGTTTGCTTGCGTTAGCCATCATATAATTGTATATTTAATTTTTATTTTGAACACCCTTCTATGACTTCTATAACGGTTCTATTGCTCGTGCTTTCAGTACTGTTAGCGGGCGGACTGTCATTTTTTCAATACTTTTTCAGAACCGGAACACGTAGCCGAATCAATGTTATTTTAGCTTCGCTGCGTTTCATTTCGATTTTTGGATTATTACTGTTGTTGATAAATCCGATCATTTCCCGCAAGAGCTATGAGACTGAGAAAACGCCGCTGCCACTTGTAGTTGATAATTCAGGATCAATCGAAGAACTGAACGCAGGCGAAACAGCTTCCGAGGTTTATAGAAAACTTTCATCTAACAGCGACCTTCAGAAGAAGTTTGATATTCAGTCGTATAAATTTGATGCCTCAGTCGAGTCGGCGGATCAATTCGATTTTAAAGGCCAACAATCCAATCTTGAAGCCGTTGCTAAAAACCTGAAAAGCGTCAACAAGAACAAAAAGTTTCCAACAATTTTGATTACTGACGGAAACCAGACAACAGGAAATGATTTCGTTTTTGCTTTTGATCAGGCGAACAAAGTTTACCCGCTGGTTCTTGGTGACACCACAACATTTCTGGACCTAAAGATCAGCAGGCTGAATGTAAACAAGTATGCTTTTTATAAAAACAAATTCCCTGTCGAAGTATTTCTTCAGTATGCCGGAACAAAAAGCGTCAACGCAAATTTTAGTATTTCCCTCGGGAAAAACGTGGTTGCTAAGCAGTCGGTATCGTTTTCACCAAACAAAAAGACTGCAGTTATAAATTTACTTCTTCCTGCCGATAGGGTAGGACTTCAGGTTTACCGTGCATCAATAACTTCGTCTGAAACTGAAAAAAACAGCTATAACAATCATAAAAATTTCGCAGTTGAAGTAATCGACCAAAAGACTGAAGTTGCAATTGTCACTATCATCAATCATCCCGATATTTCGGCGCTTCGACGTAGTATTGAAAGCAATGCTCAAAGGAGAGTTTCGATTTTAAAGCCGACAGATGTCAGATCAGTGCAGGATTACGATATTGTAATATTATATCAGCCGACTGCAGCTTTTAAGCCTCTATTTGATGCTAATAAGAACGTCAATGTCAACAGCCTGATCATTACAGGGATGAATACCGACTTCGATTTTCTAAATCGCGAGCAGCAGATGATCGGTTTTAGGATGAGCGGACAGTCGGAAGACTATCTTGCGGATTTTAATACATCTTTCAATCTTTTTGCGCTCGACAACATCGGATTAGAATCGCTGCCGCCACTACAGCATCCGTTCGGAAACTTCACTGTAGGCGGTGGAGCAAATGTCCTGTTGTCTTCGCGAATCCGAAATATAACTACAGGTGCGCCTCTGCTTGCTTTCTTTGAAAATCAAAATCGAAGAAATGCTTTTCTGCTAGGTGAAAATATCTGGAAATGGAGGCTGCAAAGTCACATAGAAACTAATTCTTTCGAACAATTTGATATTTTTATCGATAAGACAATTCAGTATCTGGCGAGCAATAATAAGCGGAGATCACTTGTTGTTAATCACGAACGCTTCTACAATTCAGGCGACCCGATCGAAATCACAGCTCAATTTTTCAATAAAAATTATGAATTTGACGAGAAGGCAAGACTAACTATTACGATTACAGAGAAAACTACGAAACAAACTCGGCGATACGATATGCTTAGAGGCGCGAACAGCTATAAGGCTAATTTAGATGGACTTCCGGCTGGTAATTACAATTTTCAGGTGCGGGAGCTGAATTCAAACACAACTTTTAACGGAGCTTTTGATATTATGGAATTCAACATCGAAAAGCAATTTGTAAATCCGGATCTTCAAAAGTTGAATCAATTGGCATCTCAGACAAACGGCGCTTCATTTATGCCAAATCAGGTTGATGAATTAATCAAAAGTTTGCTGGAAAATGACGAATATAAAGCGATTCAAAAAGAAGTTACTAAAAAGACCCCGTTGATAGATTGGCTGTGGCTGTTAGCCATAATTGTGCTTTCACTTGCAGCAGAATGGTTCACCAGGAAATATAACGGAATGCTATAACTAACCTATTTATGAAAATTTCAAAAAATATATCATTATTGTTGATCGTCGGAAGTTTAACTTTCGGTTGCAGTAAGAAGACCGTTCAACCAACAGCTGTTAAGTCTCCGAATACAAAAATACAGCAGCCGGCAGCGGAAAAAATAGTTGCTGCGCCTTTTTTTACAGGCAAAGCTCCCAAAAAACAATGGTTACTTTCTATTTCTACCGATGAAATAAAATTCGCATCCGACGTCAAGGGGCAAAGTTTTACGCTGCCGTATGTAAAACCTGCTATGGCGCCGCAGGCAAACAAGCGGACTTACAAGCTTGCTGCAGCTGACCGGACTATTGAAATATCGATTGAGGAAGGATCGTGTTCAGACAGCATTTCAAAAACACGTTATAATCATATTGTAAAAGTCGTGCAAAAGAGAGGCGAGGAGCCTCAATCAGTCATTTCGAGCGGATGCGGAAACTATGTTGCAGATGCAAAACTAAATACTGTATGGATTCTGCAGGAGCTTCGTGGGAAGAAAGTTGTTCCTGCAGATTTTGGAAATGAGCTTCCATATATCGACCTTCACACCGATATTTCGGAGTTCACAGGATTCGCAGGCTGTAACAGGATTAAAGGACGTTTAGAGGTTTTTGAGAACAGTGTTTTGAAGTTTTCGGAAGTGGTTGCAACAAAGATGGCGTGTCTTCCCGAAAACAAAGAAAATATTTTCCTACAGGCGCTTCAGTCAACAACAAAAACGGAAATTCAGGGCCGGCTTCTCATGCTTTCAAACAGCAGTGGTGTTCAGGCAATTTTGTTTAAAAAGTCTTGATTTTTAGAAACTTCTGACGAAAAATATCTATACTTTTACCTGAAATTGGAATTATGAAAATGTGTGCTTTTGCGCTGCCTTTTGTGTTTTATAGTGCATTGGGTTATTCTCAGGAATGGAATTCGGATCTTGATCTGGCTTTACGTCAGGCGTCGGAAAAGAATAAGCCTGTGCTGCTATATTTTTCTGTTCCGGAAGCTTGTACCACGTGTGAAAAACTGGAAGAAAAAGTTTTTTCATCTACTGCCTGGAAAGAATTTGCCCAACAGCGTTATGTCCTTGTTCGTCCAAGTTTTGAATCTACTGCAAGTTTCGAAAGCAAGGCCGAAAATCTCCTCATTGTAGAAAAATACAACAAAGACGGGTTTTTCCCATTTGTTGTAATTCTTGATAAAAATGGGAAAATTATGGGCAAGACAGGAACCTACAATAATGAACATCCTGAAGCATACATTTCGATGCTTGAATCGATCAGCAGATAAATACTAAATTTCTTCAAATAGCTGGACCTGCTCCTTAAGGCGCTCAGCCAGCATATTCATCATTCTTTTGTTTAAGTTTGAGGAATTCGAGGTGTAGCTCCTGTATTCTTCAATAGTAAATAATGCCATCACAACTCCTTTCAAAGAATTTCGGAATTTAATATCTTTCTGAATGGCATGTTCAATGTACATAAGCTTTTTTTCTGCTGAGAGCGTTTGAAAGTCGTTCTTGTACTTTGTAATATAGTTCCTGAACATCTCAACAAATAGATCGTTCTGAAGCTTCAGAATTGGCCGCAACGTCTGATTCTGGAATTTTTCTTCCGGCATCCTGTTTTCGGTTTCGCCAAGTGATCCACCTCTAAATCTGATAAGGAATTCATCTCTTAATTGTTCCATATTTTAGAATAAAAAAACCGCTGTAAGATATACAGCGGTTTAAATTATTTAATCGATTTATTATTTGATCATGAAAGTCGCTCTTCTGACAAGGCTTCTCGCAGTCTGAGAATCTGCATCAACCGAAGTATCTTCTCCTGCAGGAATGATATTAAGTCTTGAAGCATTGATTCCGGCTTTGATCAATGTGTTTCTTACGTTATTAGCACGCTTTTCAGAAAGCTCCCTGTTAACTTCAGTACTTCCGATCTCATCTGCGTAACCAGTAATATCAACCGAGGCATCAGGATTGTTTTTCAGGTACGTCAATACGAAAGAAAGGTTTTGTGTGGATGCCGGAGTAGGGTTAGAGCTATTGAAGTCGAAGAATACTGAAATATATTTTTCGTTGATCAACCTCTTAACGATTTCACCGTTGTTTGCATTTGAAGTTGCTGTAGCTACGCTGTTATCAACATACTTTTCAAGTTCATCGGCAACACCATTTCTGTTTGCATCAACCATACGTCCTTTTGAATCAACTGCAACACCAGCGATAGAGTTTGGCTCAACATCAAGGTAATCTGCCACACCATCTTTATCTGTATCGTTCATCATTGTCTCAAGTTCACCTATACGATCATCAAGTGCTTTAAGTTGCTCAGAACTTGCGTCTGGAATTTCAGCCCAGTCACCGTGCATGTTCTGTGGTCCGAATGAATAAGAAAGTCCTAATGAGGTAGAATATAAGCTTCCCGCAAGGTTATTGTTTTCGTCAGAGTAGGCACCATCCCAATTAAAATGCTGACGTACGTTCGAGTTTACAGTAAAATCGGCGAACAATGCAATACGGTTCGCCAGACGAATCTGCGGAGTGAATCCTAAGATCAGACCTGCGTTCCACTCATTTCGTCCTTCATTTATACCCATTTGAGGCGTCATCTGAGCAACCTGAAAACCACCATGAAACAACAATCCAAAGCGACCAGCGCGGTCTTCAAAATTGAAAAGGCGGACAGCATTAACAACACCCTGCGCACCAATTCTTATATGCTGCATTTCGAATGGCAAAGAACCTGAATCATCAGCTTCAGTAAGGTTATCATATGCAACGTCTAATTTTACACCAAACCTCGGGCTGATCATATATCGGGCTGCCACAGTAAAATGGTTAAAATTAAAGTCGAAGTGCTTCGTAGGGTTACTTGCGAAGTATCCTTCAGAATATGGCTTAATACCTTTGCTCATTCCAGCGCCGACTTCAAAGGTCCATCTATTGTAGCCTTCAGGATCAATTTCGTTAGCGATATCCTCCATGTTTGCTACCTTTGTCCCTTCTTGGGCATTGGCCGACGCGAAGGTCAGAACCAGCATAGATAATAATAGTATTGGTTGTTTCATAAGTTGCCTCGATATTTAATTTTACCTAAATTAGTGATTACAAATATAATAGTTTCCGCTAATAGTTGAAAATTATTATGTGAGAGTTTGGGATTTAACCGAAATTTAAGATAAAAACGCAAAGTTTTATTAAAATTGATGAGAACATCTAATATTTTTGTGACGGTCGATATTGTAATCTGCAAGAAAATCGGCGATGTACATCAACTTCTTCTTATACGCAGAAAAAACGATCCTTTTAAAGGCTCGTGGGCTCTCCCGGGAGGTTTTGTAGACGAAGGCGAAGACCTTGATGCAGCTGCTTTGCGTGAATTGCAGGAAGAGACAAGTATTCGAATATCAAATGTAGAGCAATTAAGGGCATATGGCAAACCGGATCGTGATCCCAGACATCACACGGTATCAGTAGCGTTTTTCGCTTTTGTTCCGGATGATACCCAAGCAAAAGCCGCTGATGATGCTGAAGATGCGCATTGGTTCAATATAAACGAACTGCCAGAAATTGCTTTTGATCATGCTGAAATAATTAGTTTTGCAAAAGCTAAGATGCAACTATGAAATTTCAAACCAGAAAGTGGGTAAAACCCGAAGATTTAAATCCTAACGGTACATTATTCGGCGGAAAATTATTAGCCTGGATCGATGAGGAACTTGCTTTGTTCTCAATCATTCAGCTTGAAAATCCGCGAATTGTTACAAAGCACATGTCTGAAATTAATTTTAGAAGTTCAGCTAAGCAAGGTGATATAGTGGAAATTGGGATCGATATTGTCCGGTTTGGAAATACATCGATCCAGCTGAAAAGCGAGGTACGCAATATCATGACAAGGGAAACAATTATCACGATCGACTCCATTACAATGGTTAGCCTTGATGACAACGGGAAGCCACAACCCCATGGTAAATCAGCTATATTAATCGAACTGAAAGAAAGTTAAATCTGACTTGGGGCGAAGTACTTTTTGCTTGTATAAAAAGTACCAAAAGGAACTACAGATGCCAGGCATATAATAGCAAATTTTTTCCAGTCCCACTTAAATTCGATTTTCATCATAATCGCCAGAAAAATATACGCGATAAACAATATTCCGTGTGCCATTCCGACAATTTTGACCGCAGAAGGATCATCATTCAGATATTTCAAAGGCATTGCTATGAACAAGAGGAGCAGGAGGGAAGTGCCTTCAAGAAAAGCGGTCACATTAAATAAGCGTGTCATCAGCTGGGAAATTTAATGCAAAAGTAATAAAGGATTCATGTATTCTACAAGCCTATTTCAATAATGAGTAAACGCGATTTAAAAAAATATTTAACGGATCTGACAAAAAGTCAAGTTGAAGACCAGCTGCTCGAACTTTACGACAAATTTCCTGAGGTCAAAGCCTATTATGATTTCGTTTTTAATCCACGTGAAGAAAAACTCCTGCGCGAGGCGAAGGCAAAGGTTTCAAATGAATATTTCCCAATTAAAACCAAGAAAGCAAAGTTGAGAAGATCTGTCGCCCAAAAAGTCATTAAGCAGTTTTTGCTTCTTGGGGTCGACCCACATGCGACTGCAGACCTGATGCTCCACAATATTGAAGTCGCGCAGCAATATAGTGCCAAACGGGAAATGCGATATGCGACTTTTTACAAAAGCATGCTTAATTCTTTTCAACAAGTGGTTGGTTATGCAACAGAAAAAGGAATTCTGCAAGATTTTATCCCGCGTTTAAATGATGTTGCGGATAAAGCCAAACAGCAGCGTTGGGAAAATCATCATCTTTTCAGCAATACCACGGAAAGTTATAGCTAGAGTGTGATTAGTATAAATGTTTTTAAAAATGATGTAACAAGACGGCTTCAACTAGTAATGATATTTGTCCAAAATTATATGTTATGGCAGAAACATTACAACGTACTACTTCCACTTTAATGGTCAAAGTTCCTTCTCAGGTTTTAGTTCCGCCGTATAAAGAGAAATCTCGTGCACAAAAAAGTATTATCCGCGCGATTGTGCAGATACTGCAAAGCAAAGAGCTGGAATTAATATATGTAGGGCCACGACCTGACACAACAATTACTTATATAGAACCTACGACCTTTACTGAAGACTCGACCGTAATTACGATTAATGTGCTTGAGGACAATAGTGAAGCACGTGACTTTAACACGTCGCAGCATACGCTGCTTAAGAGCTTTAAAAAAGAAATTCAATGCAACAGCGAGCACATCATCATTGATAATACTGTTGTAAAAGATGGTAAGTCACAGCGACGTATCGAAGTTTATATAAAAAGCAGGCATTCGGTTCGTCCGGCGGCAGTTCCTTCGTATACTTTTTCAAAAAGCGCTACTACGTTAGATTATAGCAGAAGCTGGTAACAGCTAAAATAATTTTAACTGATTATTATTTTGCGGCGGCAAGGCTTTTCCAAAGATGGTCCTGCCGCCGTACTTATGTGATTCATCTCGTTCTTTGTTAATGATCGCACTAAAATTTCGGTTTGGTTCAAAACCATGCTCAGCGCGAATGGAAATTTCAGAAAGGGCTTTAATAGCTTGAAGTTTATCACTGTTACCAATTTTACTTTTATCGATCGCTGTTCTTAGTGTTTTGATCGTCTCATCGTAAATTGTCACTGGAACAGGGAAAGGATGACCGTCTTTTCCACCATGTGCGAACGAAAAACGCGCAGGATCCTCAAATCGCGATGGTGCGCCATAAATAACTTCACTGACAAGGGCAAGCGACTGAATGGCACGCGGACCCATTCCTTTTAGCAACAACAGTTGTTCAAAATCCTCAGGCTGATTCTCATGTGCGACCCAAAGCATCGCACCGAGGCGCTTCATGTTGACATCCTCAATTCTTACATCATGATGTTCCGGCATTTTTAAATGGCTGATTTCCCTTATAATTTTATCCGGGTTTTCAGCACAAATAGAGACTGTTGAAGCACGTGCAGTTGTTGAACGACTGTCTGTTAAATTCAGAATTTTTCCCTGGTTTTGCCCGTAAATAAAAGTATGCGGTTCATTGACAAAAGACTCAAGATTTTGGGAATGCCAGTGATATCTGCGCGCCGTTTTACTATCCGGATTCATTCCTTGCTGAATTACTGCCCAATCTCCCGAACTGCTGACAATGAAACTGTGCATGTACAGCGAAAATCCATCCTGAATACCGTATTATCGACTTTAGCTGCAAGCCTGCTGCTGTTTGCGAGATGATGTCCGTCAAGGCCTGTGCGTTCGCCTACAAGCAAAAGTTCTTTTGGCGTTTGCATTGAATGTTTGCCTTTTCCGCCACAGATGTAGATGCCCAATTCTTTTGAAATAGGATTCACCGATTTCTTTAATGCGCCCATTACCGATGTTGTAATGCCGGATGAATGCCAGTCCATTCCCATTACGGCACCAAGGCTTTGAAACCAGAAAGGATCGCTTAATTTCTGAACTACTTCCGCAGGAGAAAATTCAGCGGCAATAGTTTCAACAACAGCCAGTCCAAGTTTAGACATTCTCTCGGCCAGCCACTGCGGTACGTGGCCGTAATGTAGCGGCAGGTCGGCTGATCCGGAACGTTTCATCTGAAATAGGTAAGGAGGGAAGTGCAAAAGTAAACATTCTGCTGCTAATCAAAAACATGAATTAATCTAATAGCTCAAAAAGAATTCATTTAAATTGCCTTATTAGTCGATTTATGGCGTAGTTTTGCAAAATTGGAAATTTGACTATGCTGCAGACAAATGATTACATTGAAATTGAGGACCGGAAGGAACTTTATGGATATCAACAGGGTGACATCGACGCGATTTTTGAAAGGCTTGACAATGCTGCGCCTAACTTTCATTTGTTATACCAACTTCCTACAGGTGGTGGAAAGACAGTTATATTTTCTGAAATTGTCCGCCGTTATCTCACTAAGCACAACAAAAAAGTTGTCGTACTGACACATCGTATTGAGCTTTGTAAGCAGACTTCTAAGATGTTGAGTGATTTTAACGTTAAAAATAAAATCATCAACAGCAATGTAAAGGAACTTCCTGATCAAAATGACTATTCATGCTTTGTTGCCATGGTTGAAACCTTGAAAAACAGGATCAACGATGAAAAACTGCATCTTGATAATATCGGTCTTGTTATTATTGATGAAGCGCATTATAATTCATTTCGGAAGCTGTTGAGTTCTTTCAAAAATTCTTTTATACTTGGGGTTACGGCAACGCCTTTAAGTTCAAATATAAAGCTTCCAATGAATGAGAACTACGACGAATTAATAGTCGGTGATACTATTGCCTCGCTCATTGAAAAGGGATTTCTTGCCCGCGCTACAACTTATAGTTACGATGTCGGGCTTACTTCACTAAAAGTGGGGATCAATGGAGACTATACAGTCAAATCGTCGGATGATCTTTATTCGAACATGGCGATGCAGGAAAAACTGCTCCATGCCTATACCGAAAAATCGCTTGGAAAAAAGACGCTTATTTTTAACAACGGAATCAATACATCATTGTATGTATATGAGACTTTCCGTGAAGCAGGGTTCGGAATCCGTCATCTCGACAACACAAGTAGTCCGGAAGAACGGCGCGAAATACTTCACTGGTTTAAAGTAACTCCAGATGCAATTCTGACTTCGGTCGGAATCCTCACAACAGGTTTTGATGAACCTACAGTGGAGACCATTATATTGAACAGGGCAACGAAATCATTGACGCTATATTTTCAAATGATCGGCCGCGGATCGCGAAAGCTTCCAAACAAGGATGATTTTACTATAATTGATCTTGGTAACAATGCGGCACGTTTCGGCCTATGGAGTGAACCTGTCGATTGGCAGCATATTTTCCGCGCTCCCGAGTTCTATTTAGAGAATCTCCGTGACGACGCTGAAATCGAAATGCATTTCAAATACGTAATGCCACCAGAAGTGAGGGCACAGTTCGCTTTGACTCCAAATGTTGATTTTGATGTTGATGAACAACATAAAGAAGCCGTAGCTAAAAACCTAAGGTCTAAGGTTGTGATTGAAGATTCACTTGAACAACATGCAACAATGTGCGTGGTAAATTCGTCAAACCTTTCTGAAGCAAAACAGCTTGCGAAGCTACTGGATCAGGACGTTGAATGGCGTATGAAATGCTATGCCAACTGCCTTAGCCATTGTAGTAAAAACTACAAGGAGTGGCTAATTGAAGACTACAAACTGAAGCTTATACTGTTGATCGGCAAAAAGATCCGAGAGACCTTATATTAAGCAGCTTCATCTTCTAAGCGATCTTCGTCAGTTATCGGTTCAGCAATATTTCTTCTGCCAATAATCAGTACTAATATCGCCAGCACTGTACCAACAGCCATAATAGCAACCATCGGAATCATCGAATCTTTAACAAAGATTCCAACTGCAACAGATGCCAACGCACCTAAGCCTAGCTGCATGGCGCCAAGCAGGGCAGATGCGCTACCGGTATTTCGTGAAAATGGTGCCAAGGATAACCCCGCAGTATTGGGATTTGATAATCCAAGGCAGGCGAGATATAAAAAAAGCATTCCAATTGTCTGGTATAGATCAAGCAGATTGTAGTAGGCAGCCAGAAGAAATAAACCTGCAATCAGACATTGAAGAAACAAAGCAGCAAACACAAGTTGTTCACTGCGATATTTTCTCAAAAGAACTGAATTTAGCTGGCTCGATCCAATGAAACTTAATGACATAAAAGCGAATATCCAGCCATAAGTTTTTTCATCTACATGAAAAATATCCATAAAAAGTATAGGCGAGCCAGCAACGTATGTGAATAAACCAGAGAATGCAATTGCGCCTGAACATGCGTACGTATAAAATTGCGGTTCACGCAAAACGTGATAAAAATTGTGAAGGATAGGTTTCGGTTTTAGCGAAATAGTTGGATCTGCTGGGCGTGTTTTAGGTAAGCCAAGCCGAGCAGCCAGCAATATTAAAAGACCCATCGCCAGCAAAATAAGAAATACAACATGCCAGCCCAGGCCAGCGATCACATAACCACCAATCGTTGGTGCAAGCATTGGTGATAATCCAACAACAAGCATCAGCATCGAATACACTTTTGGAGTGTCTTTTACTGGGAAAAGGTCTCGAACCATTGCCATTGCTGCAACTGTTGCGCCGCAGCTTCCAACAGCCTGTATGAATCGAAGTAAAATGAAAGCATTTATATCGGTGACAAAAATACATCCAAGTGACGCCAGACTATATACAATAAGGCCCAGGTACAATGGCTTTTTTCGTCCGAATTTGTCCAGCAGCGGTCCATATAAAAGTTGTCCGGACGCAATACCAATAAAATAGCTCGAAAGCGACAGTGAAACATTATTGACCGAGGTATTTAAATCTGCAGCAATAGCTGAAAATCCTGGAAGATACATGTCGATTGAAAATGGTCCGAGTGCCGTTAACGATCCTAAAATTAGTATCAACTTAAAGTATTTCTTTTTATCCATTACCATTTTTTAAATTTGCGGCAAAGGTACGTTTGAATAATTGCGCAGCTGTCAATTTTCACAAACCTTTAGGTACAAAAACACTCTTCCTTTTTTGCACTATAATTTATATTATGTAAAATAGCATTTTAAAGTTGTTGCCTTGCATCGTTTACGTTTATACGCTATTTTTACATAGCTCAAACTTACCGCACTTCTTATGAACGCTATTGCAGCACGTATTTCTGACTTTTTACAGACTTTTCCGCCATTTAATACACTTTCAACTGATGATCTTCAGCAGATTGCATTATCAATGCGCGTTATTAGCCTGGAAAAACATAAACTGCTTTTTCAGATCAACGATCCGTTGCACGACAGTTTTTATGTTGTTGCTTCCGGCGCAATAAATCTTTTGATCGTTGCAGACGCAGAAGAACGATTACTGACGAAATGTGTTCCCGGAGATATATTTGGATTACGCCCTTTCTTCGCTAAAAACAATTACATGACCACGGCAAAAGCTCGTGAAGATAGTATTGTGTATGCGATTCCAATTGATTCGTTCCGGCCATATGTCGCACGAAATCCTGAGGTTTTAAACTTCTTACTTGAGAGTTTTGCCGCTACGACGCGAAATGATGAAAAAGATTCACGCGCAAACTCAGTTGCCGATCACATTGTAAATGTAGAATCGCATTCAGAAATTCAATATTTCCAATCACTTGCTTACAATAAAACAGCTTTAAAAGTTTCAGGCGATACTCTCATCCGTGATGCAGCCCAAATGATGACCGACAATTTAATGGATAGTGTCATTATTGCTGATAATAATAAACCAATTGGCATTGTAACCGATTCGGATTTAAGGGTAAAAGTTGTTACAGGTCGTTTTCCTGTCACAACTCCCATTTCTAAAATCATGGTCTCACCGGTCATTACCGTTTCTGAAAGCGTATCTCTTGCTGAAGCCCAGCTTCTGCTTTTAAAGCACAACGTAAGCCATCTTTGTGTAACTCAGGATGGCTCAGACAATACGGATATTAAAGGAATTGTTACCCAACGTGATCTCGTTGTAGCACAGGCAAGTAACCCCGGTATTTTAATTAAAGAAATTAAACGGTCAAGGTCCGCTAACGAACTCAAAAGTGTACGTTCAAAATTAACTGAATTAATACGGACTTCGATTTCGAAGAACATTCCGCTTACACATATTAACAACATTGCAGGTGAAATAAATCTAGCACTTGTTCGTCGCTCTGTTGAATTAGCTATTTTAGATTTGGGCTCACCTCCTGCCCGTTTTGCTTGGCTTTGCATTGGCAGCCAGGGCCGAAAAGAACAGCTTTTACTAACAGATCAGGACAGTATATTAATATTTGAAGACGTCGCTGCCGAAAAATATCGTGATGTTAAGGATTACTTTCTGAATTTGGCAAAAAAAGCAGCGTCGACGTTAGAAGTAGTTGGATACAGAATTTGTCCACATGGCCATACCGCCAACAACATGATATGGTGCAAATCGCTTTCAGACTGGATCAAGCAGTATAATACCTGGATGAATTTTCCTGGTGAAAGCAACGAGATCAGCAGTATATTTTTTGACTACGAAATTGCTTTTGGCGAACCTAAGATTGAGGAAGCGCTGACAGATGCTGTTTTCAGAACTGTACGCAAAAATATTGTATTGTTTGACTGGCTCGGTAACGACGCGCTTCGTAAGCCGGCGCCACTTAGTTTCTTCAAGAAGTTTAATGTTGAGGAAGACGGCGAACATCGCGACAAGTTTGACATTAAAACCCGGGCGCTGATGCCGCTTGTTGACGGAGCACGATTAATTACATTGAGCAATGAGATTCGTGGCATCAACAATACTTACATGCGTTTCAAGCAGCTAGCTATGGAAGATCCGCGAAATTCTGAGATATATTTGAACTGTGCGGAAGCATTTCAAGTACTTTCCCGGTTCCGTACACTTGAAGGCATCAGTAATGATAACTCCGGGCAGTATATTAATATTGACGAAATGTCGAAAAACGATCGTGAAAGATTAAAAATTGCGCTCGGCCCGATAAAAGATCTTGAGGAACTTATTAAAGATAAATTTCGACTTACTCAATTTTCCTGATCATGCTCGACTGGCTCAAAAATATAAATAAGGAATATCCACAGTTTTGGAAGACGTACCTGTCAAAATTTGACAAGAAGCCGAACCGATTTGTGGTATTAAGCACCGAAACTTCGGGAACTCATCCGAACCAGGACGTGATATATTCATTTGGAGCCATCGCAGTTAAAAATGATCAGATCCTTATTGGTGACAGCTTTGAAGCAACTTTGCTGCAGTATAAATACTTGCATGACAACGGACTTCCTAATGCCTTTTTGATTGAGAGCAAACAGCCAAAAATGGCGGAACCACAGGCGATTGAGTCATTTATTGAATTTTTAGGAAATTCGGTATTAGTCGGATACAGAATACATTATACACTTGAACTAATCAATTCTGCTTTAGATAAATTATACTGTGGACGCCTGAAAAATGAAGCCCTGGATCTAGAAATCATGCATAAAAAGTCGCATGATATCGACGGACAGATTCCACTTGATAAACTGCTGTCGATCTACAAGCTCACAAAACACGAAACCGATACAACTGCTGAGAATGCCTATAATTTAGCTTTAATCTTTATCAAGCTAAAAAACAAGCTTGGTATAAGTTAATGAAACTGCGCGTCTATAACGGCCGTGTTGGCTTTTCGAAATCGGGTTTAAAAGCTTATCAAAGGGCAAACTTCCAATTTTTACGATCTCTTGATCTGAGATATCGGAGACAAAATCAAGTAAGCAATCTTGTTCAACTGCAACTGTATCAATTATTTGTGGTGAAATTTTAGAGCGCGTTGAAAATTGTTGCTTTTGATAATAGACGAAGCCTCGGGCAACTGCAGGTTTAACAAATGTCAATATGGCTTCATACGATTGCGGATCAAACTTTCGGATGCCAGTCTGACGATTTACGATTTTATATGCCGATTCCTTCATGCTCCATAGTAGCCAAACAACCAGATCAGGATCGGTAGATGAAGTAATAATTTCTTGTTCTTTTTTGGTAAAAATTTTTTCGAGAAATCCCTGCCGTCGCCAGTTGCTTTCAATTGCAGCAGCTTCTCTGTCAATTATATCATTTCCGATCACTTCTCAGCCAGCTTTAGGTCGATAATTTCCAGAGCCGCCTTTACATTTAGCATACGCTCCATCGATTCATTATCAATGATGATATCGAAAGTTTCCTCAACATCAAGTATAACGTCAACGAGGTTTGCGGAGTTTATTTTAAGGTCATTTATAAAGTCTGTTTCTTCAGTTAAGGCATCGAAGGCAGCATCATTTCGAGTGTAAGGCTTTACAATTTCTTTCAGCTTTTGGATTTTTTCCAGCTTGTCCATCAAATTAAATTTTTCTTAAATATAACACATCCGTTGACGTCGCCAAAGCCAAAACTTGCTTTAGCTACAACATTGACTTCTGTTGCAAGCAGCTGCTGCGGAATTTGCGACTCGTCAACCATTTTAAGTATTTCAGGATGAAGGTCATTGCAATTGATATTAGGAAAAATAAACTGATCTCTGATCTGCAAAATAGCTGCAACACTTTCAATGCTTCCTGCCGCGGATAAGCAATGCCCTGTCATTGATTTAAGTGAATTGATGAATGGAAAGTCACTTCCATTTCGCTGTAATGCTTTAGTCCAGTTTAAAATCTCAAGGCTGTCTTTTGAAGTTGCTGTAAGATGACCATTAATAGTGTCAATGTCACCGGATGAAATTCCGGCTGCCCGAATTGCTTCAGTGATACATCTTTGCACAGCAACCGAATTCGGTGCCGTCATCGTCCCCTCGCCTCTTTGTCCGCCTGAATTGATGTTGCCGCCTAAAACTTCGCAATAAATTCTGGCTCCACGCTCTACAGCAGAATCCATGTCTTCAAGCACGAGCGCTCCTGCTCCACTTCCGGGAACAAATCCTGAAGCACTTGCACTCATTGGCCTTGATCCGGATTCAGGTGAATCATTATGTTTAAAAGTGCAGACTTTCATAGCGTCAAATCCACCCCAAATATATGGACCTGAATCACTCGTACTTCCGGCGAGGATTCGCTTTGCCTGACCATTTTTGATTCGGTCGTATGCCATCATAATACTTTCTGTTCCCGTTGTACAGGCTGAGGAATTGGTTGTGACGATATTTCCAAATCCAAGTTTCCCTGCTAAAAACGCACTGACGCCGCTGTTCATAGTTTGCGCCACGGCAGTACTTCCAAGCTTACGGGTCTCTAATGCGTCAATTTTGTAGATGCTTTCGCGAAATTTATCTATTCCCGACGTTCCGGTCCCAAAGATGGTTCCGCTGTCCCAATCCGGTTCTCCTTCTGCTGGTATAAGCCCGGCATCCCGCCAAGCGTCCATACCTGCAATTACTCCATATAAAATTCCTGATGCATTGAAATTTCGCAGTTCAAGTTCAGAAAAATATTGGAGCGCAAGGCCTTCAATGATATCAGGTTTTGCCGAAATCCGACATGAGAACTTTAGGTCAGACAGCTGCTGGTCAAATCGAACTCCCGATCTGCCATTTTTTATCGCATCACAAAAAGCGTCAAGTCCGACGCCATTTGGCGCCACAACTCCCATACCTGTTAACACTACCCGCTTTTTCATGATTGTGTTATCATTCCGGCAATAACGCCATTGCAGACTTCTTCTCCCAACATGTTTTCAATCCAAATTTTGCATTTCAATTTGCCAAACCTGAAGTAGATTTTTTGAGATCTTATAATTATTTTTTCTCCCGGAAAAACAGGTTTAAGATATTCGACTTGTGATGATGTCATTGCAACTCGCGCGACATCATGTTTATCCATTAAATATATTCCCAGGCAAACAACGCCTGCCTGCGCCATTGCTTCAGTTAAAATCACACCCGGCGTGACAGGATATCCATCAAAATGACCTTTATAAAAGTCCATATCTTTATCGAAAGTAAATTCTGCAATAACCCCTTGTTCACTAATTTCCAAAATTTCGTCTACAAACAAAAAAGGCTTTTTGTATGGCAATTTTGATATGATGTCGCTTTTATCGATCATTATCTCACACTTTCGCCGCCATCAGCAATTATGACTGTTCCGTTGATCCACGATGCTTCATCCTTGCACAGTAGATAGACAACGTTTGCGACATCTTCCGGCGTTGTAAGCCGGTTGAATGGATTGCGGTTTATTGAATGCTTCACAATTTTCTCGTGGTTCGGAATCATCTTTAACGAATTTGTTTCAACAACGCCAGCCTGGATACAATTTGCGCGTATTCCAAGTGGAGCAAATTCTACAGCTATACTCCGCATAATGCTTTCTAAAGCTGCTTTTGCTGCTGAAACCGCTGCGTACGACGGAATTGCTTTCGAACTTCCTTCACTCGTAAACGCAAGCACACGAGCATCAGAAGCAAAAAGTGAAAGATCGACTAATTCTTTTGTCCATGAGAAAAGATTGATAGCCATTGCGTTGATGGTCAACTGAAAATCTTCTGTAGATAAAGAACTTGCGTCGTTGATCATTGGCTTCAGATTTCCCTTTGCAACGCTGTGAAGAAGGCATCGGACATTTCCACTACCTATTTTGGAAAGCAGATCAGACGCGGTTTCAGTAATTTTGTCATTATTAATGGCGTCAACATTATATTCAAGAAACGAAATCTCTTCATTTCTAATCTGAGTAAATTCATGTTGAATATCTTCAAGTCCGCTGCGTGAACTCCTATAAATAATACAAATGTTCATTCCTTGCTCTGCCAGTTTTTTAGCTGACGCGAGTCCAAGGCCGCTGCTTCCGCCAACTATAACAGCCCAATATCCAGTATTTTGAAAGTTTTTTACCATTTCAATAAAACGCGTTGCGCTGAAAATCCGGGACCAAAGCTCAACATCACTCCAATCTCACCCGATTTCGGATTATTTGCTAAAATTCGTTCAAGGACAAACAAAACGGTGGCACTTGACATATTTCCGAATTGCCTCAGAACCTCTTTTGTATCATTAATGTTTTTACCTAATCCTTCAAATAGCGTTTCAACAGTCTGAATGATCTTTTTTCCACCGGGATGAAAGATCAGATGCGATACATCTTCAATTGAAAAGCCATTATTCTTTAAGAAAGGATGAATAATATCAGGAAAATGAGACGCAATTGTATCAGGAACTTCAACATCCAGCACCATTTGCAAACCGGAGTTCGTCAGACTAAAGCCCATCATGTGTTCAGCTTCGTAAAAATGATACATCTCTTCTGCTATAACTTCAGGCCCGCTGTCATTTTCGTCGGAAGAAAGTATCACGCAGGCCGCGCCATCACCAAATATTGCGGCGCTTACGATATTTGCCATTGAATGGTCCTCAAGCTGAAAAGTGGCAGTAGGCGCTTCAATTGCGATAACTGCAGCTCTTTTCCCAGGATTCGCTTTCAGGAAATTTTTCGCATAAATAATTCCCGAAATTCCGGCAGCGCAACCCATTTCTGTAACCGGAAGTCGAACCGTATCCTGACGCATGTTTAATCTGTTGATCAGAAAAGCATCAAGCGAGGGAATCATAATTCCGGTACAACTTACAGTAATGAGATAATCAATATCTGTAGGCTGTAATCCCGACTGGTCCAGCGCCTTTAAAAGTACCTTTTCACCAAGAAGTATTGCTTCACGAATATAAATATTGTTTTTTTCTTCAAACGTAGTGGCAGTAAAAACTTCGGCGGGTTCCATGATCGAGTAACGTTTATCGACCGCTGATCCTTCAAATATCTTTTTTGTTTTTTTGATGAATCGCTCCTCTTCGCCTTCGAGCCAGATGTCTATGAACGGCAGAATTTCCTGTGTTGTCCGTGAATATTGTGGTAGCTGCGTCGCAACTGTTGTAATTCGTACGCTCATATATTTGAAATGATCCATTGGTAGCGAAAAGCCCACTTCCACCTGATCGTAAATTTATTAAGATTAAGTTGTTTTGAAAACGCCACGAGATCTTCGCGTTTAAAGCCTCGAAGAATCGAAACCAAGCCATCTTCTGCCGACATTTTATTTAAATTAAAAAGAAAGCAGATCATCTTGAAAAGGTTGTATGCCAACTTACTACGATGCAAATCGTTGATCACCACGCCCACATTTGCACGATCAACAAACCCTCTCATCAATTTTAAAATTTCAGCATCTTTAAAATGATGCAGCGTTAAAGTGCACAACGCAATATCACAATTCAGGTTTTCAAAATCCACAAAAATATCAGCGACTTTATAATCTATATTTTGATAGTCTGCGGATAAGGTCTTAGCATGAGCAATTGTAAAAGCATTGGCATCAATACCTGTTAACGTAAAACTTCGATGATGCTGGGTTCCCCATTTTGCTATTGCCCGAAGCATATCGCCATTTCCGCATCCAACATCGATTATATGGATATTGCGCTCTTTCGGAACATTCTTCAACAATTGCTTCACTCCTTGTAAAGTTACTTTGTTTCCACCTAAAAGTTGGTTGATGGTTGCAATTTTATCCAGAGCGTCACGCAAAATTTCTCCTTCCATGGCGAAATCATCCATAATTTCCGGCGCATCACTTCTATACTTTGTGGAAATCATATCAGCTTACAATTATAGGTTTACCATGGGTTAGTTTGACGATTTGCGGCAAGAATGAAGGAAATAAATTAAGTCCGCCCATCATTGTTTGTGTCAAAGCCGAATTTCTCATTGTCGCGGCCAACATTCTTCCTGCGCTTAATCTGTTGCTAAACTGCTTCTTCCAACTCCTGATATAAGTTTCCTCTAATTGAAATCTTGAAACGTCATTATTCACAAACCTCAAAACAAGCTCCGAAGCTATTTTCGCCCCATGTATCGCCATTGCCATACCGTTGCCACATAAGGGATGGATCAAACCTGCACTGTCTCCGATCATCAGAATGTGATCTTCAACCGGATGCTTTCGATCAAATGAAATTTGACTAATTGTCAATGGTTTTTCGAACAACATAGATGAATTTCCAAAGATCTGCTTCAACTGCGGATTTCGCGACATCACATTCTCCTGAAACATCTGTGGATTTTTATACCGTGAAAACGAACTATAATCCGTGAGATAACAAACGTTCACTCTATTGTCTTCGACATTTGAGACACCGCAATAACCGCCATCGAAATTATAAAGTCCGACAGTATCAATAGGATAATCAAGACTATAATGGGCTTTAACCGCAAGCCAGTTTGATTTCTTACCAACAAATGATCTGTTAAGTGATTTATCAATATTTGATCTTTTTCCGAATGCACCTAAAACGACTTTTGATGTAAAAGTCTGTTCATTATTGGTAACTAATTTAAACTGTTCGTTATTAAAACTGACTTCATTAACTGTAGAAAAAGAAAACATGCATCCATTGCTGATCGCCTTTTCATAAAGAAAGTGATCAAGTTTAAACCTGCTTATACCAAAACCGCCTTGTGGCAGGTCGGAGCAAAAAGACTTACCTGTTTTTGTACTAAAAAGAAGCTTTGAGATTTTTGCCGGACGTAATTGCGAAGGATCTGCGTCAAGCCACCGCATATATGGCTGGACTTCATTCGATATATACTCACCGCAGACTTTATGACGCGGAAATGAATGCTTCTCAACCACCATTACCTGCAAACCAAGTTTTGAAAGATGAATTCCGGCAGTGAGACCTGCAAGACCGGCTCCGATAATGATAACATCGTAACTATCCATTAAAGCTAAATTATGAAGAACATCTGTAGCAACGATTTTCGTGAAGTTGAATTTATTATATAATTATGCATTGTTACACACGGCCATTCTGAATTTCTTCAACAATTTCAGGATTAAGAAGTGTTGACGTATCTCCAAAATTAGAAAAGTCACCTTCTGCTATTTTCCTTAAAATGCGACGCATGATCTTCCCGGATCTCGTTTTGGGCAATCCTGAAACAAATTGAATTTTATCAAGTTTAGCAATTGGCCCGATTTGATCAGATACTGTTTTGTTGATCTCATTTGCGAGATTGTTTCGGTCGCGGCCTTCACCAACATCTTTTAGGATTACAAATCCATACAACGCATTTCCTTTGACATCATGCGGAAAACCAACCACGGCCGATTCAGCGACCGCCGGATGTTCATTGATCGCATCTTCAATTGGAGCGGTGCCAAGGTTATGTCCGGAAACAATAATAACATCATCAACACGTCCTGTGATCCTGTAATAGCCAACTTCATCCCGAAATGCGCCGTCACCCGAAAAATATTTTCCTGGAAAAGCCGAGAAATACGTTTCTTTATATCGCTGATGATCTCCCCAGATCGTCCTCGCAATGCCCGGCCAAGGGAATTTGATGCAAAGGCTGCCGACAACCTGATTTCCTTCTATTTCATTACGTTGTTCGTCCATTAGAACAGGCTGGATTCCCGGTAGCGGTAATGTTGCGTACGTAGGTTTGGTCGGCGTTACAAATGCAATCGGCGAAATCATAATCCCGCCTGTTTCGGTCTGCCACCAGGTATCAACAAGCGGACAACGCTTTGCTCCTACATGATCGTTGTACCAATGCCACGCCTCTTCGTTAATAGGTTCGCCAACAGATCCAATAACTTTTAGAGAAGTCAAAGGAAATTTCTGCACATAATCAATGCTTTCTTTTGACAGAGAGCGAATTGCGGTCGGTGCCGTATAAAACTGCGTCACTTTATGCTTTTCGATTATTTGCCAAAACCGGCTGAAATCGGGATAAGATGGAATTCCTTCAAAAAGAACTGTGGTGGCGCCATTTAAAAGTGGTCCGTAAATAATATATGAATGACCTGTAATCCAGCCAATATCTGCCGTACACCAGAAAATATCGTTTTCTTCGTAATTAAAGACGTTCCTAAAAGTGTATGCTGTATAAACCATGTAGCCCGCCTGTGTATGAACCATTCCTTTTGGCTTCCCCGTCGAACCCGAAGTATATAAAATAAATAGCGGATCTTCGGCATCCATAATTTCAGCAACATTGTTATCAGAAGCCTTATCAAGCAACGGCTGAAGCCATTTATCCCGTGGCTCATTCATCGTCACAGATTCACCGGTTCGTTTTACAACCAAAACCGTCTCGACCGTTGGCGTCTTTTCTATCGCTTCATCAATAATCGACTTTAAATTGATGGTTTTATTTCCCCGATAACCACCATCAGACGTAATGACCAACTTACACCCGCTGTCGTTGATCCGACTTGCAACTGCCGATGCCGAAAAGCCGGCAAAAACGACAGAATGTACAGCGCCGATCCTTGCACAAGCCAAAAGTGAAACCGCCAGCTCCGGTATCATCGGAAGATAAATACAAACACGGTCGCCCTTTCCAATTCCTTGGTCGCGCAGAACATTCGCCATTCGCGCTACCTTTTCGTAAAGCTGATTATAAGTGATATGCTGAGCTTCTTCCTCAGGATTATTAGGTTCAAAGATGATGGCTGTTTTGTCTCCGCGTGTTGCAAGATGCCTGTCGATACAATTTTTCACCAGATTAACTTTCGCACCTTCAAACCATTTAATATTTGCCTCAGACATGTCAAAATTAACTACCTGATCCCATAGTTGATACCAGGTAAAATTTTCTTCTGCGATGCGGCCCCAGAATTTCCGCGGATTTCGTACCGATTTTTTATAGTGCTTAAAGTACTGTTCGAGGTTCTTGATCTTATAATAGCTCATGCCACTCCTTTTTGTAAATATAAGAATCAATTCCGCATCTTTTTATTAAGAAAACGACGCGAAGGTGGATTATAACCTAAATAAAATATATTTTTACTAAAATTTCAGCCTTTGCTGCGCCATTTAAAACATTACCTCCTCTATGCAGTTTAATCCTGATGAAATTCCACAGACAGCAATATACAAGCTGTTAAGCGGAGCTGTTATTCCACGGCCTATTGGGTGGATTTCAAGTGTCAGCGCAAGCGGAATTCCCAACCTAGCTCCTTTCTCGTTTTTTAATGCAGTTGGTGACGATCCGCCTCACGTCATGTTTTCGACTGTGCGCACAAATGATAAAAATAAAGACACATTAAATAACGTGCTCGAAACAGGGGAATTTGTTGTAAACATGGTTACCGAAGAAACTGTTGAAAGGATGAATATGACTTCGCAGGTCGTGCCGCCTGAAGTTGATGAATTTCAGCTCGCAGGCCTGACTGCCGTGCCTTCAGTTATTGTAAAACCTGCGCGCGTGCTCGAAAGTCCGGTGCAATTCGAATGTAAATTAGTGCATCACTATCACCTTGAAGATCATAAATTTGGCGGCGCTGTCATAATGATCGGCCGCATTTTGATGTTTCATTTCGACGACAATGTGCTATTGGATAACTATAAAGTAAACATGGAAAACTATCGGCCCGTCGCAAGGCTTGCCGGCTCCGACTATTCAAAATTGGGTGAAACGTTTTCCTATAAAAGAATATAAATTTGGGCAAATCCCGGCAGAAAAAGCCGGGTCGGGCTGTTCGTTGCAACCTTTTTAAATCATCATGTTCCTATTACAAATTAACTTCAGGTTATTTACGGTATTAAAATGTATATCAATGATTTAAAAAGTGTTTCCACTGCCATCCCTTTTGCAAAAGAACTACAATGAAAGTAACAGTTATTGGCGGAGGTCCGGGCGGCCTCTATTTTTCGATTCTACTTAAAAAGGCACTCCCCGATTCGGTCATCAATGTTCACGAACGAAACAAATCCGACGACTCATTTGGCTTCGGTGTTGTTTTCTCCGACGAAACATTAAGTGAGTTCCTGACGCGTGATCCCCAGTCCTACGAACTCATCCGAAGCCGCTTTGCATACTGGGATGATCTCGATGTGGTTCGAAACGGCGAAACCGTCAGAGTCACCGGAAACGGCTTCTGCGGATGTTCGCGTAAAACCCTTTTAAACCTTCTTTACCAACGCTGTATCGCTGAAGGCGTCAATCTGCACTTCGAATCACCTGTCACTGATTTATCGTCATTCGCTGATTCAGATGTTATAGTCGCATGTGATGGCTTAAACAGCGTCATCAGGGAAAAATTTTCATCAGCATTCGGCACAAAAATAAAACTGCAGCGTAACAAATTCGTCTGGCTCGGATCCACAAAGCCACTCGACGCCTTTGCCTACTTTTTCCGCACGACCCCATTCGGAACTTTCGTCGCGCATTCATATCAATATGAAGAAAACATGTCGACCTGGATCTTCGAATGCACTCCGGAAACATGGCAAAAAGCGGGCTTTGAAACCACAGACGAATCCAGTACAATTTCAAAACTTTCCGAAATATATAAAGATGAACTCGACGGCCATCCATTAATATCAAACCGATCGCACTGGCGTCAGTTTCCAACCGTCTCCAATGATTCGTGGTCGTTCGAAAACATCGTACTGCTTGGAGATGCCAAAGCAACTGCACATTATTCAATAGGATCGGGAACAAAGCTCGCAATGGAAAGCGCGATTGCCCTCGCCGACTCCATCATTGATAATCAAAATGATATACCGTCGGCCTTTCAGCAATATGACAAAAAGCGCCGCACTCGCGTAGAAATGACGCAGCACGCTGCCGCAGTCTCGCTTGATTGGTTCGAAAACATGGAGCGCCACATTCAGCATCCGTTTTCGCAGTTTGCGTTTGGAGTGATGACGCGCGCTAAAAAAGTCACCTACGAGAATTTGCGTTTACGTGATTCGAGATTCACTGATCAGGTTCTTGCAGATTTCAATTCTCGAACTCATACAAATTCACAAACTCCGGCAGCTTTTACTCCGTTCAAGCTCCGAGATTTAATCATTCCAAACAGAATTGCCCTCGCTCCAATGGAGCAATATTCTGCTGAAAATGGCGTCGTTAATGATTGGCATCTCGTTCACTATGGAAGCCGTGCAACCGGCGGCTGTGGATTGATAATAACCGAAGCCGTCGCGGTTTCAGAAGAAGCAAGAATAACTTCAGGTTGTGCCATGATTAAATCTGAAAAACAAGTACTTGCATGGAAAAGAGTTGTTGACTTCATCCACAAAAACAGCAATGCGAATATAGCAATTCAGCTTGGGCACGGCGGTAGAAAAGCATCCGTTGGACTGCCTTGGAATAAAGATTTCATACAAGACAAGAAAACCAGACTTCTATCCGCTTCAGCAATTCCTTTTAGTGAAGCATCAGCAACTCCAATTGAAATTACGGAAAACGAAATGTCAACAGTAATTACTCAATTCGTAACCGCAGCTCAAAATGCAGAAAAAGCAGGCTTCGACATGATCGAGCTTCAGGCGCACCACGGGTTTTTACTGGCATCGTTTCTTTCACCATTGACAAATACCAGAACTGACTCATTTGGGGGCAGCATCAGCAACAGACTAAAGTTTCCACTTCAGGTTTTTAGAGCGATCCGCGATGTTTTTCCACAGCATAAACCCATTTCTGTTCGCATCTCAGCATCTGATTGGGCTGAAGGCGGAATTTCTGAAGAAGATGTTATTGCAGTTGCAAATGCATTCAAGGATGCCGGCGCCGACATTATCAACGTCTCAACCGCATACACTGTTTCAAATGAAAAACCACAAACAGGAAGAATGTGGCAGACACCTTTTTCAGATCTTGTTCGAAATTCAGTTCATATTCCAACAATTACAGCCGGCGGAATCCACGATATTGATATGATCAACACAATCATATTAAATGGACGTGCTGATATTGTCGCTGTGGGAAGGCCATTATTATTGGATAGCGACTTTGTTCGAAATGCACAAGCTTATGAGGGATTCCGCACTGATGATATTCCAAAACCATATTATGCCGCTATTCCACATCAATACGGAATGCAGGCCGCACTTCGAAAAGAAAAGGAAGCAATGAAAAAAGCATTAAAACCTGAAAGCCATAAGAAATGAAGCATCACGAAGACACTTTCGCACATGACAACCTTCCACCGTTAGAGCTTCAGGCTGATTACATTTTTGACAGGCCCGAATTTCAACTTCCGGAAGATCTAAACTGCGTCGATAAGCTGCTCGATCAGCACATTCGCGAAGGCCGGGGCAACGAAGTGGTTATTCGCACCTTCGACTTAACCTGGACGTACAACGATTTGTTCGAAAAGTCAAATAAGATCGCACATGTATTAGTTGATGAACTTAAGCTCGTTTCAGGTAACCGCGTGCTCATTCGGTCAGCAAATAACCCGATGATGGTAGCCTGCTGGTTCGCTATTATCAAAGCAGGCGGCATCGTAGTCGCAACAATGCCGTTGCTACGCGAAAAAGAACTTTCAACCATGATCGAATGTGCCGAAATTTCTCATGTGCTTTGCGATTATCGGCTGGAAGAAGAAATGGCACTGGTGAATTCACCTTTTCTCAAACAGGTACTGACTTTCGACGGAACCTATCAGACTGTCTCAAAACTTGAAGTGTTAATGCATAATAAACCTTCGACGTTCGACAATTACAAATCAAAAGCAGATTCGCTTTGCCTTATCGGATTTACTTCAGGAACGACTGGAAAACCGAAAATGACAGCTCATTATCACAAAGATGTTCTTCTTATTTGTGAAGCATTTCCAAAATACGCCTTGCAGCCTGTTCCATCCGATGTATTTACAGGAAGTCCGCCGCTGGGATTTACGTTTGGATTGGGCGGTCTTGTGCTTTTCCCACTCTATTACGGTGCTTCTACTTTTCTTATTGAGAAACCAACTCCGGAACTATTGCTTCAGGCAATTCAGGATTATAAAATTACAGTTTGCTTTACTGCGCCAACAGCATGGCGAGTTATTACCACAAAAGTTGCTGATTACGACATTTCATCACTGCGCAAATGTATATCGGCAGGCGAAACCTTACCTGCAAAAGTCTGGCAGGATTGGTATGATGCTACAGGTTTAAAAATTATTGACGGAATCGGATCGACTGAAATTCTCCACATTTTTATCTCGTCAAATGATGAGATCATGAAAAAAGGATCGACGGGTAAACCTGTAAACGGTTATGAGGCGAAGATTATAGATAATGAAGGGAATGAACTTCCAATTAATGAACCAGGCCGACTGGCGGTCAGAGGCATTACTGGATGTAAATATCTCGCTCGCGAAGAGAAACAGCGGGAATACGTAGAAAATGGCTGGAACATCACTGGCGACATTTTTAAGAAAGATGAAGAAGGTTTCTACTGCTTTGTTGCCCGAGGCGACGACATGATTATTTCTTCAGGTTATAATATTGGCGCAGTTGAAGTGGAAAGCGTACTTTTAGCACATCCTGATGTCGCTGAATGCGCAGTGGTCGGACTTCCTGATGAAGAACGCGGTATGCTGGTTTGTGCTTATGTTGTTCTTCATGATCATCAAAAAGCTTCTGACGAACTGTGCAAACAAATGCAAACGTGGTTTAAGGAAAATGCCGCACCATACAAGTATCCGCGTAAAATTAATTTTGTTGAACAGCTTCCAAAAACCGAAACAGGAAAGATTCAGCGATTTAAACTAAAGACAGCATGAGCAATGTGTTTATAAAAGAAGAAAAAATCAAATTCAGGCATGTTGATTTCGCCGGGATCGTCTTCTATCCGCGTTTCCTCGAGATGCTTAACGATCTTGTAGAAGATTGGTTTGAAGAAGAACTGGACCGTCCATTTGGAAAAATTCATGAAACAAACGGAATTCCAACTGTAGACTTAAAAGTTCAATTTAAAAAAGCTGCGCGAATTGGCGATGTTCTAAAGAAGTCGCTTTGGGTGATCAACCTCGGCGGCGCGTCAGTTGTATGCGGATTTAAATTTGAAGACGCACTAGGAAAGACATGTCTAGAAGGCGAAGTAACACTGGTCAACGTTGCGCTCAATAAAGGGACATCAGACATTAAAGCAGAAGCTTTTTCAGATGACACACGCGAACGCATCATCAAATACAAAATGTAATGGAGTTCAAAAAATTTAAAGCTGCGGCTGTCCAGACTTCACCTGTCTTTCTCGATGTTGATAAAACAATTGACAAAGTAATTTCAATAATATCTGAAGCCGCTTCAAACGGCGCAAACCTTATTGCTTTCCCCGAAGTGTTCGTCGCCGGTTACCCATATTGGAACTGGATCATGACTCCCGTTCAAGGCAGCAAATGGTACGAAAAACTTTATCGCTCCTCAGTTACAGCCGATGGAGAAGAAATTGCGAGAATTTGTAAATCTGCGAAAGACAACAACATACATGTAGTAATCGGAATCAATGAACGAGGTGAAAGCTATGGCGAGATCTACAACACAAACCTAATTATCGACAACAGCGGAATCATCATCGGCAAACACCGAAAGCTGGTTCCAACCTGGGCTGAAAAACTGACGTGGACATCCGGCGACGGCTCGTCATTAAAAGTTTATAACACCGAAATTGGTCCAATTGGAACTCTTGCATGTGGCGAAAACACTAACACGTTGGCTCGCTTTGCACTTCTCGCTCAAGGTGAACTTATCCACATTGCAAATTATATTTCACTTCCGGTTGCGCCGCCCGATTACGATATGGCTGAAGCCATTAAAATCCGCGCAGCAGCACACGCATTTGAAGGTAAACTTTTTACAATCGTATCTTGCTCGACAATCTCGCAGGAAATTATTGATGCGCTTTCTGAAGACGTTCCAAATGCCAAGGAACTTTTAACCCGAAAACATTCGGCTTTCTCTGGCATTATTGGCCCGAATGGCGCCGTAGTTGGCGAAGCATTAATTGATGAAGAAGGCATTGTCTACGCAGATATCGACCTTGCAAAATGCATCCAGCCAAAGCAGATGCATGACATCCTCGGACATTACAACCGTTTTGATATTTTCGATTTGCGTGTCAATATTGCTCCAACACGAAAAATTACTTTTGTTGATAATCAAGATAAACCCTTTCAGAGTTATAAACTCTGAAAGGGTTGACAACTCGAAAAGATGAATTACAAAGTACAAGCATTAGTTGAAGGAAACTATTATCATATCTTCAACCGCGGAAACAACAGAGAAAATATATTCTTTGACAACGACAGTTATATTTATTTTTTACAACTTTACAGGAAGTACATCACTCCTGTTGCTGATACTTATGCATGGTGCTTATTAAAAAATCATTTTCATATACTGGTGTACTTAAAAACATCGCCCGAAATTATAATACAAAATCTAAAATATTCAACAGTAGAAAATCCTAAAGTAATCGAGGCATCAAAACAATTTAGCCACCTATTTAATGCCTACACTCAAGCTATAAACAAAAAGTTTAATCGAACGGGGAGTTTATTTGAAAAACCTTTTGAGCGGAAGCTAGTTAGCTCTGAAATTTACTTAGAGAAATTAATTTTTTATATTCATAATAATCCTATAAGTCATGGATTTGTTACTGAAATCGACGACTATCCATGGTCTTCCTATGGAAATATTTTTTTAGAAGTTCCTCATATAGTGGAATGTAGAGGATCAATTGAAAAATTTGGAAGTACCGAGAGCTTCGTAAGCTATCACAAAAGCATGCAGAACCTTGCTGACATTCACGACCTAATAATTGAATAAATAACATGTTTATCTAAACAAATAATGGAAGCAAAACACAGTGATGACGTCATCGGCCGCGCCCGCGTTCAGGACACTCCCGAACTCGAAGCCTATTATCAGGAACTTGCAAGCCTTGGCGCCGGCGCACTTTGGACAGTTGCCAACGACATTGAACCTTGGGAACCGCGCACATCTTCCGTCCCGATGCTATGGAGATACGACGATCTGCGC
>DASWND010000005.1:0-43919 GCA_036399435.1 Flavobacterium sp. | reverse complement strand
CAAAACTGATATCGACGAGAAGACCACCTAATTATCACCAATGGGACGCATTTTCAAGAAGCTATTTTCGGTCAAAAATTGATACTGATCATCAACAACACAATTTATTAAAACAATTAAAGACAGCGACTAATGAAGTATTTTATTCTATGCCTGAATTCAGTATAAATAATATGATCTCATTACATTATTCTAACCAAACTATAATAGAAAACAGTGCTATATTCAGTATTGATGATTTACCTCCTTTTGGAAGTGGACATCACAGCCTTTGCTATATTGAAGGTGTCACAACAGGACATATTTTTTCTAAACCCATAGAAATTATTAAAACAAATTTGACGGCAGTACTAGAAAATAAGAAAGAAGAAGGTTCAACGCTAATACAGGAAGCTAAAAGAATTTCCACAATTTTTAATGAAATTGACTTCAATATGCCTGACTTACCCAATTTAAAAAATGTTGAGGGTGATCGACATTTAGTTAGAGCAGTTCAAAGCATCTTGCTAGGTTATTTCAACATCGTATGGATTCCAATATATTCAACCGATCAAAATTTAGTATTTGGATGGCAGTAAGGTTCTGCTAATATTGCATAGCCATAATCCCTGCTTTATAGCTTCGTCAGAGGCTTGACCGTTGGCGGCGAATATAAAGAACACGTGATGAATAACGGGTAATTTTGTTTGAATCAACAATAGAAGAAGCTTAAGTGGACTTATTAACCAAATTTGGAGAAACAGAAAGCTGCTTTACAGTTATGCCTTTGGGCGATTTTGACGAATACTACAACAAGATACATAAACAAGCCATTCTTGAAGTGGGTTTGGTGCCACTGAGAGCGGACAACATATTTACCGGCACCATAATTAAAGACATTTGACCCTCCTTAACAAAAAACCACCATTTTAACATATGACGATTCAAAAACAACAAATACAACAAAGACGGCGAGAGATTGCAGAAATTAGACACGCGGATAGTGTTTATAGGGACATTATCGCCAGAGAAAATGAAAGAGAAGATTATGAGAAGCGTTGGTTTTGGGAATTGCTTCAAAATGCAAAAGACTCGGTAGAAGAAAATCAAAATATTAAAGTTAAAATTGAAATTACTGAAAATCAAATTTCCTTTTCACATACAGGAGATCCCTTCGAGTTAGATGACATTTTAAGTTTAATTATACAAGGCTCTTCAAAAAACAACAAGGAAGGTAAGACAGGCAGGTTTGGAACAGGATTTATGACCACATATCTTCTTTCAAAAGAAGTTTACATCACCGGGCAACTTGCAAATAATCAAGGATGCTTTCATTTTTTATTAAACAGAAATGCAACAAATAATGAGCATTTCTATGAATTACAACAAGTATCAAACAAACAATTTGATGAATCAATCAAAGAATCAAGTTATTTAGGAGAAGATGAATTTCAAACCAAATTCACATATAATTTAGGAGATAAAGGGCAATTAACCGCTAAAATCGGAATACAATGCCTTGATGAGCTGATTCCTATCACACAACTTTTCAATGAGCAAATTGAATCAGTTGTTGTTATTGAAAATTGTTTGTCAAAGACATTCTCAAAGGCCTTAATCAAAGCACATGAATTGGATTCAATTAACGAGTGGGAGATTACAACAATGATTGATGGTTCTGTAAATACCCGGCTAAAAGCTTACATTCAAAAAGATGAAAACTTTGATGCTTGTATAATTACAAAAGAAATGAACGGTATTGAAGAAATTTTTCCTTTAGCAAGAAATTATCCGAGACTCTATTACACGTTTCCCTTAATTGGAACTGAAGAAATTGGAATACCAATAATTGTCAACTCAACTAAATTTGACCCAAGGGTAGAGCGTGACGGTATTTATTTAAAAAAAGCAACAGATGGCGGTAACGAATCAAATAATAAAGAGATAATTAGTAGCGCATTATCTGATAGCTTACAGGCTTTCGTAGAATTATTTAAATTTAAAAAAATAGTGCGCATCTACGAATTGTTCGATTTCAAAATTTCCAAGGACCTCAAATGGGTCGACCAAGAATGGTTTACATCCCTTAAATCATCAACAATTAGTTTACTTGCTTCAAAAGAAATTATAAATTACCACGGTGCTGATGACAAATTCACATCTTGAAATGAATTGACAATTCCTTTTACTGAAAAAGAGAACACCACGAGAGAACTTTGGGAACTCTTATCAGTTTTAAACAATATAAAAGTCCCCATATCATCAGAGTTATTGAAATGGGTTCATATTTCAGAAAGCATTACCCTACTTATGCCTGAGATCGAAAAACCCTATAACTTAAAATTTGTCTGGGGCGTAAATGAATTAATAAAATTTGTTGAACGAAAAGAATCGCTTGAAGAATTAGAAAACTTTATTATAGCAGATAAAAATCCCTGGTTGAATAATCTCTACTCCCTAATTATTAAAATAAAAGGACATTTCCCACTAGATATAAAAATTTGTCTCAATCAAAGAAATAAGTTTAGAGTTGCAGATGGTATATATTGGGATAATTCCAATGATGATGAATTGATTTCAATTTCAGACTTAACAGAATTAAATTTTGCTGATAAACTATTTTTGAGAGAAATAAATGCTTTGCATATTAATGGAGTTGAAAATTTTACTATACAAAATGCCATTAATGATTTGAAGACAAAGTTGAATGAACTTGATGAATCCCACTTCAATAATTATTCAAATCAAGAGTGCAATGCACGATTTTTAAAATGGCTAATTTCAAACGACCACAAAGAAATTATTAAAGATTTGAAAATATTGACAGGAGCAATTAAAAAAATTGACGACAATTTCCTCTATGAACATTTTCCGAAATCTGAACATCTTTTATTAACTCCGAAACCATATTTTGAACTAAACTATCCTTTATACTCCAGCATAGTCAGAGACAAAGATTGCCTTAATGAAATTTATAATCGATACTTAAACGAAGCAGATTACATCTTTTTAAGTGAAAACGGATTTATTCATTTAAGCCCTTTAGTAACCAAAACTGAGACAGCAACCATAAAATTATTAGAACATTTAATTATCAAAGAATCTGATCTTAACGTGTTAAGAGATGCAGAAGGGCAACTTAAATATAAATTTAAAATAACATATTCTGACTTTGCATATTTGACCGCATCAGACGGACATATTTACGGCAGAAATACAACGCAAAAGTCAAGTTTAGAAAGACTAAAATTTCTTCTATTAGAAGCTGTAGAACAAGACACCTTTTTTGATTCAGATTTGCAAGAAGTAAAAATCGAAGGATTAGAAAATCCTATACAATTTAGAACCTGTCTTTGGGTTTATCGTGCTATGCGTCTCAATTGGGTAAATGTTAAAACTGAAAGTGAAGGTTCTGAAACAAGATTTGTAAGTGAAACTCCTTCATCCAAAAATCTTTCAGAAGTATTTAAAGGAGATGAGACTTTAGTAAAAACTATCCGCGGTTCAAGGCAACAAAACTTCTTAAACAAACTTGGTGTGGGTGTATCTGACCTAATTAGAAACACACTACCAACAGACGAACTTAGATTAAGTTGGGACCAGGCCATAACGAATATGATTACTAGCGATGCTGACCCAGAACTTGTTCAAGAAATATTTAATGACCCGAACATCAGAAAGGAATATGAGAAAAGATTAAACGAGCGGAAGCTCATTAAACGAAATCAAACGATAGGAAAACTTATTGAAGATTTGTTTAAGGAGTATATTGAACAACTAAGAGAAAGTGGAGTCATAGTAAATATACGCAGGGAGCCTTTTGGTAGCGATTACATTATAACTGATGAATCGTCAGATTTGGTTAACAATGAAAATGAACGTGAAGGTTTTCGAATAAATAATTGGCTTGTGGAGTTAAAGGCAACAGGCAAGGAACATGCATCAATGACACCATTACAAGCAAAAACAGCAACTGAACAAAAAAATAATTATTCTTTAGTAGTTGTGCCTCTGGACGGGACAGACCCCGACATCGAATATCTTAGATTAAATGCAAAAGTAATAAGTAATATTGGTCATAAAATTGACACCGTATTTAGTGACTTCAGTGACGTTGAGATCAAAAAGAGCAAACTTAATAATGGCCAAGATGGAATATCTGTATCTATTGAAGATCAAAATATAAGGTTTAGGGTGAGTTCTGCCGTTTGGACTTCAGGACAAACAGATATTGAAACTTTTATAAAAACATATTTCACCTTCGTAACTGAAAAAAGTGATGAGGTAACAAGGACATAGAAAAAGAGAAGCAGTTCCGCTAACACTGCTCACCTGCAAGGCCTTCTTTTCAAGATGATAGTTTAACCTAAGAAATAACCGGTTGCAGCTGATCTTGACACTGCATCCAACTGAATTTTTATATTCGCATTCAACTGGCTTCGCAATAATTTTTTTACCACTATCCCGTTATACAACAAATATACTGTACCTTTATAATAAATCTGCTGTCCATGAAAACTGCAAAACGAACAACTAAGCCGTTCAATACTAAAAGAAGTATAAAAAATGCATCCGAAAAAGATATTGTTGGACAAAAGTCCACATTAAAATCTGACGGCAAAGAATATCAGTGGAGTAATAAAATTGAACGCGTTGCTGTTATTAGAGCTGGGATTCCCTATGGTACTATTGAGGTTGTGAGCAGTCGTTTAAATAAACCAATAAAATCATTATTAGCTATTATTGGTCTTCCTCAGACAACCTATAACAAAAAAAAGGCGGATAACGCTCTATTAGACCCAAGAGATAGTGAATTGATAATCTTAATATCTGAACTGATTGATTTTGGGATTGAAGTATTTAATAATGAAGAAGAAAAGTTTAAAAGATGGTTACAAAAACCAAATTCTTCTTTAGGCGGAAATCCACCGGAAAATATGCTTGATACTATTACTGGAATAAATGAAGTGAAGTTTAGTTTAAATCGCTTGGAATTTGGAAATTTAGCATAATGCTTGTTTTTAGAATCGAAAGAGAGAAATATTTAGCATCTGCTTTACATGGGATTGGTGCATCAATGTCGGAAGGCTATAGATGGAATAGTCTTCACACAAGATTGGTATACACTGCGGAGAGTAGGTCGCTGGCAACGCTTGAAGTATCTGTTCATTTAGATTTAAATGAAGATTTACCAACTGACAGATTTTATGTTGAAATTGATATTCCTGAAAGGCTTGCAATTTTAGAAGTTGACCTGCAGGATTTGCCAAATGATTGGGACGCTAAACCTCCAGCCTTAACAACACAAACAATTGGCGACGATTTTGTTTTTTATAATGAAGCCGCTGTTTTGAAAGTACCAAGCAGTATTGTACCCCAGGAATTTAATTATCTTATTAATCCTTCTCATCCGGATTCAAAACTTATAAAAGTGATAAGCACAGCACAAATGCAATTTGATCCACGAATAAGTTGGGCAAAATAATACTACTGCTAACATTTCCTAAACAGCAGTTTTCCAGGTCCAAGTGCATATAAATAGAAAAAACAAGCTACCACTGTTACGTATATGTTGCGAATGATACCACTATATAATGTAAATTTGCGGCACATAATTTATACATGCAACCATTCAATCCCGAATCCGAGTTCAGCGCATTACATCAAAACCTAAAAGAAGAATTAAACTTTGAGTCTGGTCAAAGACGGCCTTCAATAAACCTGCTCGCAAAGTATGCAGATAAAATTCTTGAAGTTGTAAATGAATGGCAGTCGCTAAACTATCACATGCAAATGGAAGTAGTTTCCGCAAAACAGTCTCTGGAAATATTCAACGCCGACTTGCAATCCGACTTGGAAATATATGAGGACAAAAAGTACACTGCAGTCTGGAACGAAAAATATCTCCGGCTAAAAAGTATACAAAACCACTTTCTCAAAAGTTATCTTCAAAAGCAGGAAAAAATTAGCTAGCGCAAAGGCTGCCATTTTTAAAAGCAATTTTTAACGCACCTCAGGGTGTAGTGTTGCAACCGGGCGTTATTGCTCACTGAATTATTTTTTGGTCCGCCATGTCAGGTATTTCCTTAGCCATCACTTAAATTGACGTTGGTTAACATATTAACTCTAGTATTTCTTCTTTTCCCACGATTTGGAAAGCATCTTATAAAGCCATTTCTGCAAATCGGCATTGTCATATATTTCTCCAATGAGGCCAATAGGGTTGCTATACAAAGTGTCACTACTGAACACTGCTTTCCAGTCTATAGCCGAATCAACATCACCGGTAAACGAACCGGCTTTTTGCATAACTTTTAAAAATTCCCAAGCTATTAAACCTTGTCCGATAGCAGTCGGATGGACGCCGTCGAGGCTGAAGAGGCCACCAGCCATAATATCTCCCTGTTGATTTACGCCGTAGTACCTCGAATCAATAGGCGGATAGCAGTATTTAAAATAATCAGGAAATTTATATGTTGGGTCGTAGTCGTTTCGTTTAAGTGCCATCTGTGAAAGTGCATCAGAGATGTCAACAAGATAAAAGCGCTTTGTACCCACCTTCTTGTTGGCTTCTGCAACAAGTTCCTGAATGATTCGGTTATACTTTCTTATACAGTTGTCGATGTGAAGTACTTGCTGCTGATTAAGGTGCTTAACATTGTGGTCGAAGTTGCCCTCAAATAAAAAATACGGATAATATTTCCCATATGAAACTTTCTTCCTGACCGCGCGGCTTAACTGTGATATATCATCAGGCGCAGGATTAGCATGATCTACTGGCCATTCATCAACCTCGATTTCGCTGCGGCCCGCACTTTCAACTGATTTTATAAGGGGACAGATTGTTACTAGTGGGATTGTTGCTAAAAAGACATTGTAATCAGTATTATTTGGGTTGTGCTGCAGGATATCTGTAACCTTGTTCAGCATCAACCTGTAATCTGCGCGGAAATCTTCCGGATGCCACAAATTCCAACCTTGCTTCTTCCTCTTTTGATATGAAAGAGCTTCCGGTCCTTCAGGAAAAGCAGTGCCATCAGAAGAAGTTTGATTAACTTTTAAGTCAAGTACTGTACCAAGTGCATTATTGGCACCAAGCCATAAGATTACATTTTCAACACCTTCTTTTTTATGATGGTGTTCCAGCCAGTCCAGTTGCGTATAATTACTCTTGTCTGCTTCACTGCCGGAGGCCAGAACCCTGAATCCTGTGCGGTAGAATGACTCGCTGACAAGGCCGAAAAAATTATCTCCCCTGTTTTCCGATTGTTCGATCTGATCTTTACAGATCTTCGGGTTGAGTTGCCACGAATCAGCAACATTAAAACCACGGACCGCTACGTTATGGAACGGGTCCTTGCTTACGCAATTAGCCACAGATCCCGCGCCGCGCTCATAATAATCTTCAACTTCATCAAGATAAGAATTGATTATGATGGTTGCCCGCGCCCACTCGATCAGGCCGGAAACATCGGTGCCTAGTTTGCGTTGTAGCCTTCTGAATACTGTTTCCAGATCAATAGGATGCCCGCCTTTCTCCCACAGCGGTATATCATATGGCGAAGCACCAAGGATTTTGGAAAGTAAAGTGGAATAACTCTGATCTGTCTTTGCGGCTGCACCAGACATGAATCCCTGCGAAATGCTGTCTCCGATGGTGAAAAGTTTTACGGCCATGGTTTATCGTGTTTAGTTGGTGTTTTTTCTTATAATTTTATAGATAATGCTTATTGATGAATTCAAAAGCATTTTTATACATGATCCTGTAAACGATATCCGCCGCATCTGGTCCTGAAATCTTCTTCGGTATAACAGGTGAAGGGCCTTCCCAATACTCAGTAAGATAAACGACTAGGTACTGGTAAAGAATACTGAGTGAACTGGCATCAGGATAAGAATTAAGGGGGTTTATGATCCCATCATAGTCACTTCCCAACGCAATGCACTCCCATGGGTCATCATAACCTGTCGTGTAAGCATACTCTGCAATCGTAATTACCTGTTTCCAAAAATACGCCGCCTCATAATACGCTTTGTGGCGTGGTCGTAATATGCTTCGGAGTTTTTTCCAAAAGCGGTTGTTATCATAGCCCAGGATCCGCTGGTCCATTTCAATTCCGATGAGTCCGCTGGTTTTATATATTACGCTGACATCTGTATCCAGAAACATATTGATTTCACATTTGTCATTGTTCAGGTTCAGTGCACCGTGGCTCCAGATTACCGGAATGTTTTCGCTACTGTACTCATTTGCAAGCATCTTATAATATTCTCTTCTTGCCTCTAAAGACATGTGCTTTACATCAATTAGGATTCTCCTGCCGTTGGTTCGGCTTAAAAGTAGTTGTAGCACTTTCTTTCCAATTGTACTGATGGGCGGCAGACCATCACTATGTTCCCATTTATGCTCTCGCATACCAAACTCTTGGTCTAGTAGCTTCCCCGACATGTTAAAAAGGCTTTTTGCATGAGTACATAAACCATTGTAAAAATGATGCGCAAATGTGACAAATAATGGCGGCGATGGCCACGACTTAATAACTGCAATATTGTCTTCAATACTGTCCCATGCCGATGGGTTGCGCGGATCTTTCCCATTACATAACGCATGGCATCCCTCAATGCTTGGAATGATTAGCAGGTTAGCCTTCTGCGTGAGATGTGCCGCACTCTGAGGCATGTAGTAACCTCCCACCGGAATATCCTCGCCGTGTAATCTGCGCAGAAAAGAATACTCTTTGCATAAGTCTTTAAAATAGTCAAAATTATGTTCGCGAATATTGCTTATCCTTTTTTTGCCCAGCATACTGGCAAATTCAGCCAACAGTATCTCGAATCGTTTCATAAAGTTACCATCCCTGATATCAAAAAACTCTTTCTCAACGGGATATAGGGAAACAAAGGCAATTTTTATCTGTCCCAACGCCAATGATAAAAAGTCACTTTGCCTGTATCGGCATATTCCTAAAATTTCCTCAAAAAGGTTATCAGTTCTTGCACGCCTGTCATTAAACCAGATGCAAGCTGGGTCAGTATAATCATAAATTTTCGTATTAGAATAAAAGCTGTTTCCATACGGCTTTAAACTGGAATGCACGTGCAGGTCGATAATCGGAGTTGAGTTTTGCATAATGTACCTATAATTTCTACATCAGTTCGGACAGATATTAAATAATGTTTGGCTTCTAGATTTGACATTGGCAGATGCCTGTATGGGAGCTAATTAACTGCTGATCAATGACATTTACAAATATTTAAATGTAAATTTTTGTCGGGTAATAAAGAAGTAGTATTTATACGTACTACTTTGATTGCCCATACACATTTACACTGATATCATGACCTTTGGTAGGTCACGAGTTTATATTTTTCGCGAACCACATGTTACAAAAGGTGCTAAAAGTCTTTCAATTATGAGTGGAAAATACTTCAAAAGCGGTCTCCAACGTTGTCTATTCGGTAAAGAAATGGGGGGGGTAGTGATTAAAGTTTCATTTGTATTTTACCAACGCTTTATGGTATAATACCTTTCATTTGGTTGGATACCGCACCTGATTCAGCAATATTGCAGTCAATTATCCACTAACCTTTATTCCCATGAATCATGTATTAACAACAATCGACAACCAGGCTCTCGACGCTGTTGCCCGACTGATATGTAATGTCTTGCCTGCAGAAGCTGTATTTATTGCGTCATCTCTCGATGCACCAAATGCTATATTAACTGTAATAACCGACGCGGCATCCGACCGTGACGAAGAGGAAATGCTGGAAAATGTCAGGCAACTGATACCCGACAACTCTCATTTGTTATTGCGGTCTTTCAACAGTGTATATGCAGCTCGTGAAATTGGCAACGCAAACCTGTATTTTGCATGCCATTGCCTCTATGGCAGTTTGCTATTTTCAACTCTTGGTTCCGTGTGGTCTGATAAAGTCATAAATAAAGATCGTCATCAAATATGCGGTGCGACAAAACAAAATTTCACCGAGACAGTAAAAAAAATCGAATCGCTGATTCAGGATGCCGAATCAACGGCAGCACTTGAAAATTTAGTGGACGCAGCATTGTTACTGCACTTCGCCATTATAGAAACGTTTCGGACTGCAGCTTGCTTTACCACAGGCAAAAGCTCGCCATCACAAATTTTAGCAACACAACGGGCATCACTTTGCGGAATTGAGCAGGAAATTCAGATACTGCCTCAGGATCTCATAAAAGATGTCGATTCACTTATATCCTCAATCGAATCGGCATACGAATGTGGATTTAACAATACCTCGCTCTCGGTGACCACCACCGGGTATAACGCGTTGAAGCTAATCGCTACGGCTGCAGTCCGAAACGTTGAGCGGTTATTTCTAAAACATTTAAATCACTTCGATGTTTATCAGGTGGTAAGCAGGAAAGTAAACCGTTTTTTTCGAAGTCTGCACCGAAACAGGAACTTACCGGTATTTTGCAACCTGATTCAATCAGAGTAATTGTAGCCGCCATAGTATCTGAGGTCAGGCCGGCATTTATAATGATGCATACAGGCACAAATAGTGGTGAAGTATATCAGATTTTGACAGTACTTATCGATAAAGATCATGAAGAGCTCGCACCCGAGTCGTATAGCATTACTGCAATAGTCGCAGGATACAGCGCATTCCGCTATCGTTTATTTACTAATGAATATGCATTAGCAGAACTCAGTAAAGGCTCACTGTACTTTATGAATAGTCTGATGTTCGGCACACGGATCTATTCAGCTAACCATGAACCGCTGATCGTGACTCCGCTTAACGCTGTGGAACTTTATAAAAAAGCAGAAGTGCAGCATATAGAAATTATGAATAAAGTACAGAAATTCCGTGAGGGTGCTGCTTTTTATGCTGCTGGTCAAAATTATACTGAAGCAACTTTTGCACTTAGGCAGGCAGTGGAAGTACTGTTTAGATGGGCTGAATTTTGCTTGCGGGGGCACGAAGAGAAGATTCGGCGTTATTACGACCACCAGACTGCAATGCGGGGGTTTTCACAACGGCTGTACGAACTCTTTACAATACATCATCCTGACCAGCGTCCTCTGATGAAGCTTTTTGATGAGGTATATCTGCAGCCTGAGAACACCAGGCCGGTCATCAGCATCGAAGATTACGAGGTCATCACAGTTAAGGCCACCTTGCTTGAAAAAGAAGTAGAGGAAATTTTTAATGAATTATTACACAAGGTTAAACGCTGTATCCATAATCCCTCCGGACGGGACATGCGACAATACATGGTATTGGATAAAATTCGGACACCTAAACCAACAACTGCCACCATTGATGATTCTGCGCTGGCTGCGGTTGTCAAGTTAATCGTATCATTCATCATACCCGAGTTCATTTATTGTTTCGGGCAACGTAACCGTCACAGCAGTCACGGCAGCGCAATCAGCAGCCAGTTTGATCTGGAGTCAGCACAGCTGCACTTTGATCTGCTGATTGTTACTGATGATATGAGAAGCAATCTGATTGCCGACTGTACCGAACTTGTACGTACAAAAACAAACGGGCAATGCAATGTCACCATAATTCTTCACAAGCGAAAGCACATTTCGTATACTATGTCGAAACAGCAGCACTTCTTTTGGAAAGTATTGAGCCATGGTAAAAAAGTGTACCAGCTGTCAGGTGCAGCCGCATTGGAAATCTCCGGATGCCCTGCTCGTGATGTTGATATGTCCCGAAAATACTGTAAACGTCGAAAGACAATTGCAGATTTTTTTCTGGAAGCGGCTACCGCCGATATTTCAGATGAAGGGCAGGGGCAGTTGGCAATGCTGCATCTTGTTGCCGAACATATATGCCTCGCACTGATCGAAGCATTCCTTGGTTACAGGCCCACCCACTACTCACTTGGATACCTTTTCGACTTATGTGGCCACTTTACAGCATTGCCTTCCGAAATTTGCCCTCGTAATACTGTCGAAGACCGAAGGCTTTTTAAATTGTTAAGCAGCGGCATAGCTAACCTTCGACTCCGGAATTTAATGAATATCATTTTACTGCAACTGAAATCCTGCAGGATAGGATGACAACGTTCTACAAACAATCCAAGGCGCTTATAGAAAACGAATTAGACAGAATTACACAATCACAAAAACAAAAAGGATCTGAGGTGTAGTATAAAAGTAGGTCGCGCGAGCTATCAAATCTTGCCGCGTAACACCTGGCTCGGCGCATAACGAAACCGTTTCTTAAACGCCTTCGCGAAGTTCGTATAGTCATTAAACCCGCTCATAAATGCAATTTCCTTAAGCGCTAGTGCTGTCTGTTGTATTAGCATGTGCGCCTTCTTAAGCCGTTCTTCATGATACAATTGATATATGCTTGTATTAAAAAAATGCCTAAAGCCGTCTTTTAGTTTAAACTCATTTGTACCTAGCATCTTTGCCAATTCCTTTACACTTGGAAGGGGTTCTTCGAGATTTTGAACAATATAGTCATATAACCTCTGAATAGTTTCCGCATCAGACTGCCGCGGCAAAGCGGCTATTTTTTGAAAATGGTCATCATAAACAGTTTGAACGGTACTAATTAGGATTTCTGTGCGATACTGCAAACGTGTAATCGTACATAATGATGGAAGATGCTTTCCCTGCTTTGTTAAAAACGTTATTGGGTAGGCCGCAAAGTAACTTTCATCGCTTAGGGCAAGTTCACATATTTCCGCCCATGTTTCGATAGATTGTTCCGCAAGTAAACTAGTAAAGCTTTTATTGCGCAACTCCAGTTCGGCATAATCAAGTAAGTGTGCCGCAAAACTGTTAAAACTGATGATGCAACAGGTGCTGTCTAAAATAATTACCGCCTGGCTAGCCCAGGAAAATGTGCGCTGAACTAAGACATAACCCGCAGATGAAATTGCCTGGAGCATTTCTTTTTCAACCTTTTTAAGGAGGAAACATAAATCATCTTCCTTATGATTTGGTTCAACTAAATCATCATGCAATGTAATTGATACCGCGCCCGTAATTATTTGTAAAAGCAACTTATAGAGTCGCAGGATTTGATCATGGATCAAAGGATTTTGCATAGGAAAATATCAAATTTACCCAAACCTAAATAATATAAGGAATTGTTGTTATAACTCTAATGCTATATTCGTGAATTCAGAACTGTGCTGACTCAATTCTGTATAAAGTAGTTCTGATAACTTTGCGTTTCAAACGATTAAACTGTTGATTGTCGGTAACTTAATAATTGCTTTACCTTGATTATCTTAACACGCAAAATAATATATCCTGCCATGGTTATTAATATTGAAGCTAAAAATCGATCAGAAACTGTCAACTAAAGATTATATATCGCACTTGCTTCGCCATATTCAGCAGGTATTTAATATCTTAGTTCAGGCATATTAAATGATAATACAAGATGTCGAAATAATGTTCTTCCGCGGACTTGCACCCATAAAAGTTATTAAATTGTAAAAATTTATTTTGAGAAAAATTGTTCCACTGTCAAATCAATCAAAAATTTATCGGGAGTAATTCCATCTGCGCATTCTCATGAACTGAATACATCAGATCTATATGAGCAGATGAAACATAACCGAATCGTAGGTTTATTGTCGCCGCCGTTTTAGCATTTTGTAAAAGTCATCCGGAAACGTAGTGGTGAACATGCTATGTATCTATCAGCGTAGTTATCGCCAATCGTTGACGTCTCTCTTATTTACTGTCTAAAAACTGTGTAGTACTAATGCGCTACTGGTTCGACATTAAGGCGTCACTAGTAGCTAAATAATGCGCGTCATAGCTGCGGGCTGGCTACACATAATTACATTGGCATCAGGCACATTAAATGTGCATTGGCAGCAATCGTAATATATACAGATTGCTTGGTGCGCTAATACCACCATTCTCTCGCAACTCTTTTCATTAGATCCGCTTTAAAAATACTAAGCAGCTGGAATATAAGAGCCGCCAAAATTTACCAAACTATTATAAATCCTATAGGGTCTTCTTAAGAGCGGGATTTAAAGCGATGCCGTAACTTTAAGTATGTTTAACAAAATGCTATTGGTATGAAATATATAGTACTGCCGATGGTAATCGTAATGATCTTGATTATGAGCTTTTTTGATATTGCCGGCACTTCGGATAAAGAAAAAATAGAAATTCCGTCACATGAGTTACGTGATGAAAAGGATCTGGATGCACTAATAGATCGGATAGGTGATAGGAGAGTAGTGCTTTTGGGCGAGGCTTCACACGGAACATCCGAATATTACGAATGGCGAGCGGCGATTTCAAAGCGATTGATTGAAGAAAAAGGGTTTACCATTATCGGAATAGAAGGCGAGTGGGCCGACAGTTATCGCGTTAATCAATTTATACGAAGCAGTGGCGGCGATCCGGTGTCGGTGCTTCAGAATTATGATCGGTGGCCAACATGGATGTGGGCAAATGAAGAAGTAGAGCGGCTTGTGGGCTGGCTTCAAAATCATAACAGCAGTGTTGCAAATGAACAAAAGGTGGGATTCTACGGACTTGACGTCTACTGCCTTTGGGAATCTATGGAGGTTTTGATGCCATACATCAAAGATGATAAGGAGCTGACCCAGCTTGCACAGCAGGTAAAGAATTGTTTTCAGCCCTATAGTGCCGATCCAATGATGTACGCTTATGCAGTTATGGATGCCGATGCAAGCTGTAAACAAAACCTTGCAAAGCTTCAAAGTGCTGTATCAAAAAGACTGGCAGGCAAAACTCAGCTTACGGAGGAAGAAGTTTTAATTCAGCAGAACGTTCAGGTGGCAGTAAACGGCGAAAGGTATTACAGTGCCGCAGGAAGCAGTAGTGCGATGTCGTGGAATATTCGCGACCGCCATATGATGGAAACTATAAAACGGCTTCTAACCTGGAAAGGTCCTCAGGCAAAAATACTTATTTGGGAGCATAACACGCATGTTGGTGACGCGAGATATACAGACATGGCCGGTGCCGGAATGGTAAATGTAGGTCAACTTGTCCGTGAAGAATATGGCGAAGATCAGGTTTACATCGTTGGTTTTGGATCGTATAAAGGCAGTGTTATCGCATCCGACAGATGGGGTGGAAAAGTAACGAAAATGAAAGTTCCTGCCGCTAAGCGAAATAGTTGGGAAGAACTGCTGCACCGTGATGGAGCTGCAAACAAACTTGTCTTTTCAGATGAGTTGGGTGGTATGACAATGCTGACTAAGTCGATTGGGCATAGGGCGATAGGAGTGCAGTATGACCCAAATTACGAATCAGGAAATTATGTACCTACGGTGGTCACGAAACGCTATGATGCATTTGTCTACATTGATGAAACGACGGCTTTACATCCGCTTCCGTTAAGGGTAAGAAATGAGCCACCGGATACTTATCCATCGGGGTTTTAGCTACGGCGCTGGCGCACGGCTTCATATAGGAAAGCACCGCAAGCGACTGAAACATTGAGTGAGCCGATGGTTCCGGTCATTGGCAGTTTCGCAGACTCATCAACAATTTTCAAAACTGAAGGATTAACGCCGCGGTCTTCTGACCCCATTATTATTGCTACAGGCTCGCTTAATGAAATATCATAGAGCGAGTTTTCTGTTTTTTCTGTGGCTGCAACGGTTTTTATTCCCGAGCCCTGAAGGTAAAAAATAGCATCCTTTATATGTTCAACTTTACAGATCGGAACATTAAATACTGCTCCTGCGGATGTTTTGACAGTATCGCCGTTTACGGGCGCTGAACCAGCTTTTTGGACTATTATGCCGCTGACACCGGTACATTCAGCCGTACGGATTATTGCGCCAAAATTTCTGGCGTCAGAAATCTGGTCCAGAATCAGGAAAAGTGGAGTGACATTGGACGAAGTTACGCGTTCTACAAGATCTTCAAGTGATATAAAAGCAACTGGTGAAATCGTAGCAACAACACCTTGATGGTTATTTGGCGTTAGTCGGTTTAGCTTTTCTGCAGGAACATGCGTAAAGTTGACATTGTTGCGCTTCATAACCTTCATAAGATCCTTCATCAACTCGCCTGAAGCTTCTTTTTGAATAAAAACTTTATCAACTTCCTTACCGGCCAGAATTGCTTCCATGACGGCTCTTATTCCAAAAATATTATGCTCTTTTTCCATTGAGCAAAGGTATAAAAAAACCACCCTATTGAGGGTGGTTTTTTATTTATGTGTTCATCTAGTGTTCATCTTCTAGGAAGCCTGTTCTTTTGTGACCTCCGAAACGGTATACTGTTCCTGGGTCCCAATCAAATTCGGCTTCGAAGTAGATACTATCTACAACGTGACCTCCTGTAGACATACCACCATTTTTAAAGATTCTACCGTTAGACACGGTTACAGTACCGCCTGTGACCAATTCTGGTGCTTCAGCTGGACCTGCGAATGTGTGCTGTCCAAAATCTTGAACCTGTACCTTAGTTTTGATTTCAAAAAAGGTCCCGTGGTCATCAATCCAGAAGTTCTCATCATTTGAAGCTGCATTGTAAGTTGAGTATAAAACATACCCACCGCCATATGCTGGTGTCAAATCTGGAAAATACCCGGTAATATACCAGTCACCTGCAAAGGATTCTGTTGTTGTTCCGCCCGGATCAGGTTCACCGCCTTCATCACAAGAAGTGAAAGAAGTAACTACCAACAGGCTTAAAAATAAGGCCGTAACATTAAATTTAATTTTCTTCATTTCTTGCTGTTTTAGGGTTGAACTTGAGTTAGTACGTATTGAAAGTTGTAGGTGGTTGCTGGATCTGCGACCCAAACAACATCAACTGTTATTTGATTGTTTGCGGGATCAACGTTGATGCCTGTGATGTTTGCCTCTCCTCCAAACCCGGAGTTTGTGAAAGACGGTCCGAAAGTGAAGTCGTTTGCAGCAATATTGTTTGCTGTAAAAGTTCCTCCCTGAGACGCATAGCCCACACCTAAAGCTCTACCGTAAGTATACCAGCCGCCAAAAGCATCTGAGATCTCATACGAGCCGTCTTCGTTTTGCCAAATAAGAATATACTCGATGTCGGTGTAATCTTCAGGATTCGCTGCGGGTTGAACACCATTTCTAAAAACCGTTGAAGTATACAATCCTTCAAGACCAGTTACTAAATCACTTGTTTCATAAACCACCACCTGACGGGTTTCCGTGCCATTAAAGCCATCTTGATTTGTAGCAGTATATGATACAGTATAAATATCTGCAACGCTTGTATTCAAAGTGTTTTCACCACGATACTGACCTTCAGCGGTTACAACAGTTGGAATTTCGTTTTCGCCTTCAAGAGCAACCGCTCCGGGGTCGTTAAATGTTCCACCTACCGGTACAAACATTACGTCATCACCCGATACTGTTATAACTGGGTAATTTGTGACAGCTGATAATCCGCTTGTTTCGTTATCATTTTCACACGAAGAGAAGAATGTAACGGCAGCTAGACATATAAGAAGTTTTTTCATGATTTTATTTTTTAGTTTACATCCCACCAAATAGGTGTGGTTACAGGAATAATTGCAGGTGTATTTGGATTTCGGGTTGTAACGTTATTAGGATATTCCAAACGTCTTGGAAATTGTCCGCCAGTTGTTCCGTTTTGTGAATAAGCCAATTCTCCTGGTTCGTAAGCTTCGCTAGTTTGCGGAACTTCAGAAATTTCAGGATATCCTGTTCGGTTCTGCTCAAAGAAAGCTTCAAATCCATTTCCAGGGAATAAAGAGATCCATTTTTGCTCAATGATCGCTTCAAGTTTTTCTTCGAACGTTCCTTCTGTAGGGTATTCGTATTCACCACCTTCGGCAACAAACGCAGCTCCTACAGGTGTGCTGTTAACATCTTCGAAATATTTACTGAATGATTCAATAACTCCAGCTTCATATTTTTCTCTAGCTCCAGCTCCGCCCATGTATCTTTCAAGAGCTTCTGCCTGAAGGAACAAGCTTTCTTCTCGGCTCATGAAGTACACAGCAGTCGTTGGTTCAAGGTTTACCACCGCAATTGAAGCAGGCGGAGTTAAACTATTAAAGTCTCCCTGATTTAATGGATTTCCAGCGTTGTAGAACATTTCAACTCTTGGATCGTTATTAACGTCAAGGTAAGAGAACATCGTTGTGCTCGCACGAAGGTTTGTTGCAACATTCAATTGCCTCCTATCAGTCTCATATAATGGATTACTTCTGTTCGGTTCATCAACAAACTGAGTCATTGCTGCATCTTCATCTAAGAATTCCGCTCCCGAATTAAATAGTTCCATAATACCTGCTTGAGCAACTTGCGGTCTGGCTTCTGTTTGACGAAGATATAATCGTAGCAATAGGCTATTAGCAAACTGTCTCCAATTTTGCATGTCTCCATTAAAAATAAAGTCATCAGATCCCGGCGTAGTTCCTTGTGAGGTTGATAGGTCATGTGCCAAAGCTTCTTTAAGGTCGGCAACCATCAGATCATATACTTCTTGACCTGTCTGAAAACGGGGCTGAAGAATATCGATGTTATTTGCTTCTGTATATGGAATGTCACCATAAAAGTCCGTCATAATTTGCGACGCATACACTTCAAGTGTTGTAGCGATCAAATAGTAATTCCAGTTTTGCTGATTTTCAGCAAGTCTTTTGACGTTGCGTACATCACCAAGGGCGTCGTACATTGCTGTCCATCCACCTGTGTAATCCGCCGTTCCTATTGAATAGTCATCAATCTCTTTATACTGGTTAGCGGTCGGTGACTGTGTCCAATATTGAGCCCAAAATCCTCCAATCAATGCATAGTATGCACCTTGTGCTCCTGCGATTCCCGCAATTCCTGCAGGTAGTTCACTTTGCAATGCAATCGCCTCCGGAACTAAGTTGTCCGGATCTCTATTTATATCGAAGTCTTCATCTGAGCACGATAAAAACAGCAGCGTTCCTGTTAATGCTAATATTACTTTTTTCATTTTTCTTTTTATTATTTAGAATGATAATTTTACGACGGCGCCGTATGCTCTTTGGGATGGGTTTGCACCAAATTCACCAAATTCGCTCAGCAAATCATTACCGAAAGTCGTAGTTTCCGGGTCAACATAAGGGTTCTCATCAGGTGTCCACAAGAAGAGATTTTTTCCATAAAGGCCAAACGAAAGTTTACTCAAGCCAAGTCTGTCTGTAATCTTAGGTGAGAAGTTATAATATAAACTCAAATCTCTCAGCCTCACAAACGTTTTGTCAATAATATGAGTTCTCTCAATTCCAGGGTTGTTCACTGTGTTATAAAAATTCGTAATGTTTTCGAACGAAACTGGTGTAGTATTCTCTGAAAAAGTTCCATCTTCATTCTGAACTACAGAATTAGGAATAATGAATGGATTCCTGTCATTATATGTAGTTTCAATTCCATTACCTACGAAGTGCGACAACCTTTTTGTATAAGAATACATTTCACCACCTTGTTTCCAGTCGAAGCCAAAACTTAAACTAACATTTTTGTAAGTGATATTATTAACAAGACCCATCACGAAATCACGCTGCGAATCACCTACATACTCCTGCTCAACACTCTCCACATAATAACCAGTAGCTGGATTTACAATGTACTGGCCTGCATCATTTGTGGTTGGGACAGATGCATAAAAAGCACCCAAAGGTCTTCCAACTTCGGCAGCGAAAGTAACCCCATAAAGATTTTCAAGGATAGAAACCCGATCTGTTCCACCTTCAATTCTGGTCAACTCATTAAGGTTTTTTGTGAACGTATAATTAATCGTCCAATTGAAGTTTTCAGTCTTTACCGGTGTTAAGCCCATCGCTAATTCGATACCTCTGTTTTCCACATCCCCTAGGTTTACTGCTTGTGAAACAAATCCTGTAGACGGGTCTAGTGGTACTGTTACAATTAAATCTGTGGTAGTACTCTGATAAACGGAAGCATCAAACGTAATCCTGTTGCTGAATAGATTTCCTTCGATACCTACTTCATACTCAGTTGTTCGTTCAGGCTTCAGTTCATCATTACCCAAAATTCCCGATAATTCATAGAAATTGACCCCACCGATCGGAGCAAGAATAAAGCCAAAGTTAGCTGCGGCACTACCTCCAATTAGAGAAGCCTCTGTTTGATAAGGATCAGTGTCATTCGCTATTTGTGCTACAGCACCCCTAAGTTTCAAGTAGCTCGTAGGTGTATCAATCAGCACAGCACTTAATGATGCTGCGGGATAGAAGTACGAGTTGTTTTGTACAGGAAGTGTTGACGATATGTCATTTCGACCACTCAATGTTAAAAAGTATTTGCTGGCGTATGAAAGCTCCGCCTGTCCGTATACACCAAACGTTCTTCTTAATGTATTATTTTGTGCAAGTGTCGGTGGATTTGCACTATTTGTGATTTCGTAATAATTTGGCACATCTAGTCCTGTGATACTTGCTGCGAAAGAGTTGGTTTGCCGTTGATTATAGTTGACCCCAGCAGTAGCACTTAATCCCCATACCTCAGTTAAATCTTTCGAATAGTTTAGGTTAAAGAAGGTGTCAAATTCCCCTCTTTCTATGCGCGACTCAGTTACACCACCAACTGTTGGAATAGTCTGTGCGACGTCCTGAGGTGAACCTGGAATAAAATCAACGATAGCTCCATAACTCTTACCGCTTATAGTTTGATAATTTCCTCCCACCTGCCACGCAGCCGAAAGCTGAGGAGTAATCGCATATGTCATGTTAATGTTACCAAACAGGTTATTTCCATTAAATGTGGTTGAATTTTCATTCAATGTGAAATAAGGGTTGGCAGCATACGGAGTAAAATAGTAACTTGGTGTGTTGAATGGATTGCCAGTATAATCCTGTAAATCAAGAAGTGGCACGTCAACCGGAATCTGTAGTAGATCCTGTTGCAACGTTGATCCTTCACCAGCGTCATCACCTTGTCCAGTATTTACAACATTTTGCTCCCTGTTTGTGTAATTAACACTTGCTCTAACAGTAAATTTCTTTCCTTTTAAACCTCCATTAAATGATAATGTTCTTTTGCGAAGAAGGTCGGCATCTGTTGGAACTACACCATCACTATTGAGATTTGTGAAAGCAAGGGAGAAATCTGAGAAGTCATTTCCACCTCTAATACTGACCGAGTTTGTCTGCATAAGCCCAATGTCATAAAAATTTCTGACGTTGTCCTCAAGCGCAACGTAAGGCTTAATCTGCTGAGAGTTATTGAAAACAGTTCCCCACGGTCTGACTTCGCCGGTAAATGCAGGTCCCCACGAACCATTTTCATTACTAGCTTGATTTCCTGAGTAACCTGCTCCGCCCCATCCTTGTCCGAACTGAGTTTGAAGTTTAGGAACACGCGCAACTTCATTAAATTCAACCGAAGAAAGAATATCTACATTAATTTTCGACGAATTTCTTCCTTTTTTAGTTGTAATAATAATTACCCCGTTACCCGCTCTTGATCCATACAGGGCACTTGCTGCTGCACCTTTTAAAACAGTTAACGACTCGATACTATTTGGGTCAATATCATTAAGTCCATTCCCAGCATCATATGATCTTGTAATATTTACATTCCCTGTCTGAGTGTTGCTGATTGGCGAACCATCAACTACAATTAATGGCGCGTTTGAGCCAGTAATTGTATTGAAACCCCTCACAATAATTTTTGATGAAGTTCCCGGAGTTGCCGGTGATGTAATATCAACACCAGAGATTTTCCCTGAAAGAGATTCAAGTGGATTACTTGTTACAACATGGGTTAGCTCCTCGTCAGACACAGTTGCTGTTGCATAACCAAGTGCTTTTTTGTCACGTCGTATACCAAGCGATGTGACTACAACTCCTTCAAGTTGAACTGCATCGTCCTGCATTACCACCGTCATGTTTGCAGCCGCGGGCATTTCGCGTGTTTGCATTCCGATGAATGTAAATACCAGCACCTGCCCCGGAGTTGCAGCCAAGGTAAATCGGCCATCAAAATCAGTTTGGGTACCTATTTGTGTTCCTCTTATCAAGACATTTACACCGGGAATAGGCATCCCAGCTCTGTCTGATACAACACCGCTTACAGTTGCGTCTTGAGCAAAGGTCATCTGCATCATTAACGCCATAATCAGTGTTAAAAACCTTCGTAAGTTTGTTTTCATTATAATTAGGTTAGAATTAGTTCACTCAAAATTGCAATTTTTTTTTGAATTATCCGCGTGTTTTTTCTTAAAATGTGTTAAGATTTGTCCATATTCAGCATGGATTTCTTTAGAAAGTGGTCCTAAAGCTGATGTGTACAACTGAATTAGTGCCTTTAATGGCCTGCTTATCAGTACTACCATTGGCATAGACTAGATTCAGTAGTCCGTTTTTGGTCAACAGGCCAAAACCAAGGCCTAATCCAAGCAGTTTGTTGTTCTGAAGTGTCGCCTGACTTTGTGATTCGTCTGCGTAATAACCGAGGTCCAAAATTGAATGTATATATAATCCGGGTGTCGGAATGAATCTATATTCGGTCAAAAGAGAAGTCAGCATATTGCCCTGCAAACTGTTTTCGTTAAATCCACGTATAGATGTTATACCGCCAAAACGATGAAGTTCACTTAGTAGATATTGATCGCTCTGCAGATAAAAGTTTTGACTTCTGATATTAATCTGATTTCTCTTATTTAAAATGATATTATGCATAAGGTTAACCTGATAAATCTGCTGATTGATTTTCTCACCCCTTGAAGTTCTGGATCCAACTCCTGCTTTCAATCTGATTGATGTTCGCTCAGGAAACAAAATATCTTCAGTAGCGAACGCAGTAAAATCATATTGTGTTGTAGCAAATGCATTTTTAAAATCTGCGATCGAACCCAGCTGTTGGTTTTGAATATCACTCGACTCTGTTGCCTCATAATTGAGGAATATTTGTGAATTATAGTTTAGATAATATCCAAGTCCAATTGCAGTTCGGGTATTTTGAAATGTGCTATCTTGCTTGAATATATTAAGGCTGGCACGTATCCCAAAAGATGACTTAAATAAATACGGCACCTGCAATTCGGCGTTAAAGGTCTTCTGCTCCTGGCCATCGCTTTTCCAATATAGGGTAAAATCCTCACCTGCATTCAGAAAGTTTACAAGCATCAGATCAAGATAGCCACTGAAAGTAAGTTTTTCTTCTTCATCGTTAGCAAAGCCGACAAATCCTTCAAAGCGATTAGGTTTTGCTTTCTCCAGATAAACGTAAACTTTTGTTGTGTCCTTTTTAAAAAGGATCTCAGGGTAACGTGTCTGATTAACAAACCTTAGTTTTTTAAAATCATTGCTAATCTGGTCAAGCGTTTTAATATTAAAAGTCTTGTTTTTATATTGCCGGATAATATTCTTACGATGACCCTGCGGGAACTTTTCATATCCGGTTATTACAATGTCATTTACCCGTCTTAAATTTCCCAGATCGACAAATAGTTCAGCTTGTAAAACATTGCCTTTTTGTTCGATATTTTTTAGTTCAATTTTTGCAAGTGAATAGCCGCTCCTTTCGAGCCTTTCTAATGCATCCTTAATCAGCACCTCAGTTGTATTTGGTTTTGTTATAATAGTGTCGGATACAGAGTCAGGAAAAGTCAGTTTGCGGATTGAAGGATTTGCTCCAATATATATATGAATAGAACTGATCATTTCACCTAGTCTGTAGTTGAACCGAAACGTACTATCATTTTCAGGCTTATATTCAAGCACTTCATTTGAAAAATAACCTTGCTTCTTTAATCTGTCTGAAAGGCTGTTAGCTTCTTCAAAAACAGACTTTAAATTAGGATGTTCTTTTTTGTATCCAACTGAGTCAATAGCGTTAGTTTCGATATTATCTGCACCGACTGCCACCAGATAAAGCTGTTGTCCAACGGCTTGAGATCCGAAAAAAACAAAAGCCAAGAAAAGAAATGTAGTTCTCAATGCGATGGAAAGGTTTGCACCAAAGTAACGCAATTTCAGGTACTTCATTATATACATTCAAATGAGTAGTTTGTTATAGAAATTTTCCTCCTACGTCATTTTGCTACAATTAGCTTATAAAGCCATTTTCATTAAACGGTATTTTAAACCAGCAAATACAATTACCGTAACGCAAATAATTCTTAATCAAAAAATTAATGAACGTACGTTTGCAGAAAAAAAATTAATCACTACATTTGCAACCCCGTAAAAAGCGGGAAATTATAATCATAATATATTTTTAGTATTTAATTATGCCAACAATTCAACAATTAGTAAGAACCGGAAGAACTCAAATAACTAAGAAGAGTAAATCGGTTGCTTTAGATTCTTGTCCCCAAAGAAGAGGGGTTTGTACGCGTGTTTACACTACTACACCTAAAAAGCCAAACTCGGCAATGCGTAAAGTTGCGCGTGTTCGTTTGACCAACGGTAATGAGGTAAATGCATACATTCCTGGTGAAGGACATAATCTTCAAGAGCACTCGATAGTATTAGTTAGGGGTGGAAGGGTAAAAGATTTACCTGGTGTTAGGTACCACATCGTTCGTGGTGCGCTTGACACATCAGGTGTAGCAGGAAGAACGCAAAGACGTTCAAAGTATGGAGCTAAACGCCCAAAAGAAGCTAAAAAATAATCAACCCTATTAAAGAAAAGACATGAGAAAAAGAGCGGCCAAAAAAAGACCCCTTTTACCGGATCCTAGGTTCAACGATCAGTTAGTAACACGTTTTGTAAACAACTTAATGTGGGACGGTAAAAAATCAACAGCGTTCAAGGTATTTTATGATGCAATCGACATCGTAGAAGCTAAGAAACAAGACGCTGAAAAACCAGCATTAGAAGTATGGAAAGATGCTTTGACCAATGTGATGCCTCACGTAGAAGTACGTAGCCGTCGTGTAGGTGGAGCGACATTCCAGATCCCAATGCAGATCAGACCAGATAGAAAAATCTCTATGGCAATGAAGTGGATGATACTTTATGCACGTAGAAGAAATGAGAAATCAATGGCTCAACGCCTTGCATCAGAAGTTTTAGCTGCGGCTAAAGAAGAAGGAGCAGCAGTGAAAAAGAGAATGGATACTCACAAAATGGCTGAAGCAAATAAAGCATTCTCTCACTTTAGATTCTAATCATAAGAAATGGCAAGAGATTTAAAATATACAAGAAACATTGGGATTGCAGCTCACATTGATGCCGGTAAAACGACAACAACGGAGCGTATCCTGTTTTACACCGGGAAGTCTCACAAAATTGGTGAGGTTCACGATGGTGCTGCAACAATGGACTGGATGGCCCAGGAGCAGGAAAGAGGTATTACAATTACTTCGGCTGCTACAACTTGTGAGTGGAGCTATCCAACTCAACAAGGTAAAGCAATTCCTGAAACATTGCCGTACCACTTTAATATTATTGATACACCGGGACACGTCGACTTTACAGTTGAGGTGAATCGTTCGCTTCGTGTATTAGACGGACTTGTTTTCCTTTTTAGTGCTGTTGATGGTGTTGAGCCACAATCAGAAACTAACTGGAGGCTTGCTGATCAGTACCGTGTGCCACGTATCGGTTTCGTTAACAAAATGGACCGTCAGGGTTCAAACTTTTTGATGGTTTGTCAGCAGGTTAGGGACATGCTAAAATCAAATGCCGTAGCGATCACTTTGCCAATTGGTGAAGAAATTGATTTTAAAGGTGTAGTTGATTTGGTAAAAAACCAGGCTATTGTATGGCATGATGAAACTTTGGGAGCTACATTCGATATTGTGCCGATTCCTGAAGACATGATCGCTGAAGTAAAAGAATACCGTGACATCCTTATCGAAGCAGTTGCTGATTACGATGAGAACTTGCTTGACAAGTACATGGAAGATCCGGATTCTATTACTGAAGACGAGATCAACAATGCACTACGTGCTGCAACTATGGACATGGCTATTATTCCGATGATCGCTGGTTCTTCATTTAAAAATAAAGGTGTTCAGTTCATGCTGGATGCTGTTTGTAAATATTTGCCTTCTCCAATGGATAAAGAAGGTATCGAAGGAATTCATCCTGATGATGCTGATTTACTAGAAGAAGATCAAACCAAGATCTTGCGTAAGCCGGATGTTAAAGAGCCATTTGCTGCTTTGGCATTTAAGATCGCTACCGATCCTTTCGTAGGTCGTTTGGCATTCTTCCGTGTTTATTCAGGAAGGCTTGATGCAGGTTCTTATGTTTTGAACACACGTTCAGATAACAAAGAAAGGATTTCACGTATCTACCAGATGCACGCTAACAAACAAAATCCTATCGAATACATTGAAGCTGGAGATATTGGAGCGGCAGTTGGATTTAAAGATATTAAAACAGGAGATACATTGTGTGATGAGAAGCACCCGATTATCCTTGAATCAATGAAATTCCCGGCACCGGTTATTGGTATCGCTATTGAGCCTAAAACTAAGGCTGACGTAGATAAAATGGGTATGGCTCTGGCAAAATTGTCAGAAGAAGATCCAACGTTTACAGTTAGAACTGATGAAGCTTCAGGTCAGACGATCATTTCAGGAATGGGTGAGCTTCACCTTGACATTCTTGTTGACCGTATGAAACGTGAATTCAAAGTTGAGGTTAACCAAGGTGAGCCACAAGTTGAATACAAAGAGGCTTTCACAAAATCTGCACAACACAGAGAAACATACAAGAAGCAATCTGGTGGACGTGGTAAATTCGGTGATATCGTATTTATCCTTGAGCCCGCAGATGAAGTTGACGGTAAAGTTCCAAAAGGACTTCAGTTTGTCAATGCGGTAAAAGGTGGTAACGTTCCTAAGGAATATATTCCATCTGTTGAAAAAGGTTTCCGTGAAGCTATGAAACAAGGTCCTCTTGCAGGATACCAGGTTGATAGTTTGAAAGTGACTTTGCTTGACGGATCTTTCCACCCGGTCGATTCTGATGCGCTTTCTTTTGAACTTGCGGCTAAAATGGGATACAAAGAAGTAGCAAAAGCTGCCGGAGCTGTAATCCTTGAGCCAATCATGAAAATGGAAGTTATTACTCCGGAAGAGAACATGGGAGATATCGTAGGTGATATCAACCGTCGTCGTGGCCAGGTGAATGACATGGGTGACCGTGCAGGAGCTAAAACCATCAAAGCGGATGTGCCATTATCAGAGATGTTCGGATATGTAACAACATTGAGAACATTATCTTCAGGCCGTGCGACTTCTACTATGGAGTTTTCACATTACGCTGAAACACCTGCTAACATTTCGGAAGCAGTTATCAAAAAAGCAAAAGGAACCGCATAATTCAAAAAGTAAAATGAGTCAAAAAATCAGAATAAAACTGAAATCTTACGATCACATGCTTGTCGACAAGTCGTCTGAGAAGATCGTAAAAACTGTAAAAAGTACAGGTGCGGTGGTTACAGGACCAATTCCGTTGCCAACACACAAAAAGATTTTCACTGTATTGCGTTCTCCGCACGTAAACAAAAAATCAAGAGAGCAATTTGAAGTAATGTCATACAAGAGATTGATCGACATCTACTCATCATCTTCAAAAACCATTGACGCCCTAATGAAATTAGAGTTGCCAAGTGGTGTTGAAGTTGAGATCAAAGTGTGATAATAGATATAAGATGTTAGTATTGAGTATTGAGATTTGTCTTGATACTCAATATTGATGTTGAAGGTCTAATGAAGTTGAGAGTTGATGTTAATGAGATTCTATCTTAATACTAACATCTAACTACTCAATACTAAACAAGAGTTTTTTAATAATCAATAAGTAATAATTATGTCTGGGTTAATTGGTAGAAAAATCGGCATGACCAGCATCTTTGACGAGAACGGGAAAAATATTCCTTGTACTGTTATAGAAGCGGGACCATGCGTTGTTACCCAAGTCAGAACCAACGAGGTCGACGGGTATGAAGCGTTGCAACTTGGTTTCGATGACAAAAACGAGAAACATTCCACAGCAGCTGCTCTAGGGCATGCTAAAAAAGCTGGGACTGTAGCTAAGAAAAAAGTCGTTGAATTCCAATTTGAAAACGAGTACAATTTAGGTGATGTATTAACAGTTGATGTTTTTACAGAAGGTGAATTTGTAGATGTGCAAGGTGTATCAAAAGGGAAAGGTTTCCAGGGTGTTGTTAAACGTCACGGCTTCGGCGGTGTTGGTCAGGCAACTCACGGACAGCACAACCGTTTGAGAGCGCCAGGATCAGTAGGAGCGTCCTCTTATCCGTCACGTGTATTTAAAGGTATGCGAATGGCAGGTAGAATGGGTGGCGACAATGTTAAAGTACAAAACCTTAGAGTTTTAAAAGTAGTGGCCGATAAAAACCTACTGGTTATCAAAGGATGCGTTCCGGGACACAACAACTCTTATGTAATCATTCAGAAGTAATGGAAGTAAAAGTTTTAAATATCACCGGAAAAGAAACTGGCAGATCGATCACTCTTTCTGATTCAGTATTCGCAATAGAGCCAAATAATCACGCTGTTTACTTAGATGTAAAACAGTACTTGGCCAACCAGAGACAAGGTACTCATAAAGCTAAAGAAAGAGCTGAAGTTGCAGGAAGTACACGTAAGATCAAAAAACAAAAAGGTACAGGTACAGCCCGTGCCGGTAGTGCTAAAAACCCTTTGTTCAAAGGTGGAGGTACTGTTTTTGGTCCACGTCCAAGAAGCTACTCGTTCAAATTGAACAAGAGCTTAAAGCGTCTTGCAAGAAAATCTGCTTTCTCAATTAAAGCAAAAGAATCCAACCTGATCGTTCTTGAAGATTTCAATTTTGATGTTCCTAACACTAAAAATTTCATTAACGTTTTGAAAGGCTTAGGGTTAGAAAACAAAAAATCTCTGTTTGTGTTGGGCGATACAAATAAAAATGTATATTTGTCGTCACGTAATTTGAAGGGGTCTAGCGTTATAAGCGCCTCAGAATTAAGCACTTACGCCATTTTAAATGCTAATAATTTAGTACTTTTAGAAGGCTCTTTAGAAGCAATTGAAGAAAATTTAAGCAAATAACAGGCGATGGATATTATTATAAAACCAATCATTACCGAAAAAGTAACGAAGCAAAGCGAGCTTTCAAATCGTTTTGGTTTTGTCGTTGACAGTAAAGCAAACAAGGTTCAGATTAAGAAAGCTGTAGAAGCTGCTTACGGAATCACGATTGTAAGTGTTAATACGATGAACGTTCGTCCGGACAGAACTACAAAGTTCACCAAAAGCGGAATGATCAGTGGAAAGTCAAATGCTTACAAAAAAGCAATTGTACAAGTACAAGAAGGAGAAACTATCGATTTTTACAACAATATCTAGAATAAGATAAGAATGTCAGTAAGAAAATTAAAACCTATTACCCCCGGTCAGCGATTTAGAGTTGTGAATAGTTTTGACGCTATTACAACTGATAAGCCGGAACGCTCTTTGATAGCGCCGATAAAAAACTCAGGGGGTAGAAATAGTCAAGGTAAGATGACCATGCGTTATACGGGTGGTGGTCACAAGCAGCGTTACAGAATCATCGATTTCAAAAGAACTAAAGACGGAATTCCTGCTTCAGTTAAATCAATCGAATACGATCCAAACAGGACTGCATTTATCGCTTTGTTGGCTTACGCCGACGGTGAGAAAACTTATGTAATTGCTCAAAACGGATTGCAGGTTGGTCAGAAATTAGTTTCTGGTCCTGATGCTCAACCGGAAATTGGCAACACACTTCCATTAAGTAAAATTCCACTTGGAACAGTAATCTCATGTATTGAATTACGTCCGGGTCAAGGTGCTACAATTGCACGTTCAGCAGGAACTTTTGCTCAGTTAATGGCAAGAGATGGAAAATATGCTACAATTAAAATGCCTTCAGGTGAGACAAGGTTGATCCTTCTTACTTGTTCTGCTACTATTGGAGCTGTTTCAAACTCTGACCACCAGTTGATCGTATCCGGAAAAGCGGGTAGAACAAGATGGTTAGGCAGAAGACCAAGAACAAGGCCAGTTGCGATGAACCCAGTCGATCACCCGATGGGTGGTGGTGAAGGACGTTCGTCAGGTGGACATCCGCGTTCTAGAAAAGGTATACCGGCGAAAGGGTACAGAACCCGTTCAAAAGTAAACCCGAGCAACAAGTATATTGTAGAACGTAGAAAGAAATAATAAGTAAGACATGGCACGTTCATTAAAAAAAGGACCTTTTGTTCACTACAAATTAGACAAGAAGGTTCAGGAAAACATAGAAAAAGGGAATAAAGGCGTAGTAAAGACCTGGTCAAGGGCTTCTATGATCACTCCTGATTTCGTAGGTCAGACAATCGCTGTTCACAACGGTCGTCAGTTCATCCCTGTTTACGTTACAGAAAACATGGTAGGTCACAAACTAGGAGAGTTTTCACCGACAAGATCTTTTAGAGGTCACGCTGGAGCAAAAAATAAAGGTAAAAAATAAGAAGCAATGGGAGTTCGTAAAAGAGAAAGAGCCGAAGGCATCAAAGAAGCTAACAAGCAGATTGCTTTCGCAAAATTGAATAACTGCCCTACTTCACCTAGAAAAATGCGCTTAGTAGCAGACTTGGTAAGAGGTCAGAAAGTGGAAAGAGCACTTAATATTTTAAGATTCAGCTCAAAAGAAGCTTCACGTAAACTAGAGAAACTTTTGTTATCTGCAATCAACAATTGGGAGCAGAAAAATGCAGATGGAAATGTAGCTGAAGCAGGCTTGATCGTATCAGAGATCAGAGTAGACGGCGGAATGATGCTTAAGCGTCTTCGTCCGGCTCCACAAGGTCGCGCACACAGAATCAGAAAACGCTCAAATCACGTAACAATCGTGTTGGGAGCTATTAATAACACACAAGCAATCAATAGTTAAGATGGGACAGAAGACAAATCCAATTGGAAACAGACTTGGTATCATCAAAGGATGGGATTCAAACTGGTATGGTGGAAATGATTACGGCGAAAAACTTGTCGAAGATCACAAAATCAGAAAGTATATCCACGCCCGTTTATCGAAAGCAAGTGTATCAAAAATAATCATCGAGAGAACGCTTAAACTTGTAACCGTTACTATCACTACTGCACGACCTGGTATCATTATCGGAAAAGGTGGCCAAGAGGTAGACAAGTTAAAAGAGGAACTTAAGAAGGTTACCGACAAAGAAGTTCAAATCAACATCTTTGAAATTAAAAGACCTGAACTTGATGCTTATCTAGTTGCAACAAGCATCGCACGTCAGATCGAAAGCAGGATTTCATACAGAAGAGCAATTAAAATGGCAATTGCAGCTTCAATGCGTATGAATGCTGAAGGTATTAAAGTACTTATTTCAGGACGTTTGAACGGAGCCGAGATGGCACGTTCAGAAGGTTTCAAAGAAGGAAGAATTCCTTTGTCAACTTTCAGGGCTGACATTGATTACGCACTGGCTGAAGCTCATACTACTTACGGTAGAATGGGTATCAAAGTGTGGATCATGAAAGGTGAAGTGTACGGAAAGAGAGATCTTTCTCCACTAGTTGGAATGGATAAAAAACAATCCGGACCAGGCGGTGGTGGTGGTGGAAGAGGCGGAGATGCTCCACGTGGTGGTGGCGATCGCAAACCTTTCAACAAAGACAGGAAACCTGCAGGAGACGCTCGTAAAAGAAAGTAAAATCTTTTTAAATTAAAGAAAAATGTTACAGCCTAAAAGGACTAAATACCGTAAGGTACAAAAAGGTAGGATGAAAGGAAATGCTCAAAGAGGGCATGAACTTTCTAACGGAATGTTCGGAATCAAATCTGTACACGAAGACGGAATGTTTTTAACTTCCCGACAAATTGAAGCTGCGCGTATTGCTGCGACACGTTTCATGAAAAGGGAAGGCCAGCTGTGGATCAAGATATTCCCGGACAAGCCTATAACCAAAAAGCCTCTTGAGGTACGTATGGGTAAAGGTAAAGGTGCCGTAGAATATTGGGCTGCCGTTGTTAAACCCGGAAGAATTATGTTTGAAGTTGGTGGAGTTCCTTTGTCAGTTGCAAAAGAGGCATTGCGTCTTGCAGCTCAAAAGCTACCGGTAAAAACAAAATTCGTCGTAGCCAGAGATTTCGAAGCTTAATCTAATTACACAGATGAAACAATCAGAAATAAAAGATCTTTCTGCAGCAGAGTTGCAAGAGAAGCTTAGCCAGACTAAGAAAACATACGTTGATCTAAAAATGGCTCATTCAATTTCCCCAATCGGAAATCCACTTCAGATCAGAGGCGTCCGTAGGGACGTTGCAAGATTGGCGACTGAGTTAAGCAAAAGACAGCAACAATAATATCTGCTAAAATGGAAGATAAAAGAAATTTAAGAAAAGAAAGAATTGGTGTTGTGACTTCAAACAAAATGGAGAAATCTATTGTTGTTGCAGAAGTTAGAAAAGTAAAGCACCCGTTGTATGGTAAGTTCGTATTGAAAACTAAAAAGTATCATGCGCACGACGAAACAAACGACTGCAACATAGGTGACACTGTAAAGATCAGCGAAACTCGCCCTTTAAGCAAAACCAAAAGTTGGAGATTAGTTGAAATCATTGAAAGAGCTAAGTAATTATGGTACAACAGGAATCAAGACTAAAAGTCGCAGACAACACAGGAGCTAAAGAAGTTTTAACTATCCGTGTTTTAGGAGGTACCAAAAGAAGGTATGCTTCTGTTGGAGACAAAATTGTAGTTTCTATTAAAGATGCAACGCCAAACGGAAACGTAAAAAAAGGTGCTGTATCAACTGCAGTTGTCGTTCGTACCAAGAAAGAAGTGAGAAGAGCCGACGGTTCATACATCAGATTTGACGATAACGCTTGCGTATTGTTGAATGCTGCCGGTGAAATGAGGGGAACTCGTGTTTTTGGTCCGGTAGCAAGAGAACTTCGTGAAAAACAATTCATGAAAATTGTATCATTAGCACCAGAAGTGCTTTAATTATTTGCAAGATGATAAAGCTAAAAATAAAAGCTGGAGACACTGTCAGAGTAATTGCCGGAGACCATAAAGGTACTGAAGGTAAGGTGACAAGTGTTGACCGTGAGAAGAACAAAGCGATCGTCGAAGGCGTGAACATGGTTTCAAAACATACGAAACCAAGTGCAAAAAGCCCTCAAGGCGGTATCGTTAAGAAAGAAGCTCCAATCCATATTTCGAACCTTTCTCTTATAGATCCTAAAACAAAGGAAGCTACAAGAACAGGATCACGGACTGAAGGAGATAAAAAAGTAAGATTTTCAAAAAAATCTAATCAAGTACTATAGTGATGGCTTATATTCCAAGACTAAAAGAAGAATACAGAAGCAGGGTTATCCCGGCTCTAAAAGAAGAATTCGGATACAAAAACGTAATGCAGGTTCCTAAACTTGAAAAAATCGTTTTGAGCCGTGGTGTCGGAGCAGCTGTTTCTGACAAAAAACTGATCGACTACGCTGTAGACGAGATGACAAAGATCACAGGACAAAAAGCTGTTTCTACTATTTCAAAGAAAGACGTTGCGTCATTCAAATTGAGAAAAGGTATGCCGATCGGTGCCAAAGTAACACTACGCGGAGAAAGAATGTATGAGTTTTTAGACAGACTTGTAACTTCCGCTTTGCCACGTGTACGTGATTTCAGCGGAATCAAAGCTACAGGTTTTGACGGACGCGGAAACTACAACCTTGGTGTTCTTGAGCAGATCATCTTCCCTGAAATTGATATCGATAAGGTAAACAAGATCTCAGGAATGGATATCACTTTCGTAACAACTGCGGCAACTGATAAAGAAGCAAAATCACTATTGGCTGAATTAGGTTTACCATTTAAAAAGAATTAAGACATGGCTAAAGAATCAATGAAAGCCCGTGAGGTAAAGAGAGAAAAAACAGTAGCTAAATACGCATCGAAAAGAAAGGCTTTGTTAGAAGCTGGAGATTTCGTAGGTTTGCAAAAATTACCGAAAAATGCTTCCCCTGTTCGTATGCACAATCGTTGCAAACTTACCGGAAGACCAAGAGGTTATATGCGTCAATTCGGGATTTCACGTGTTACATTCCGTGAAATGGCCAACAACGGATTGATTCCGGGAGTTAAAAAAGCAAGCTGGTAGAAAAGTTGACAGTTATTGGTTGACAGTTGATAGTTGAAAGATTTATCCGACAACTAGCAACCGACAACCAAAAACTATATTAAAAAGTATCAATTGGTTTCAGGTTCGGAAATGCCGAATACCAAAACCGCAAATAAATAATTATGTATACAGATCCAATTGCGGATTATTTAACAAGGGTTCGGAACGCTGTGGCAGCAAACCACAAAGTTGTCGAGATCCCTGCTTCTAATCTTAAAAAAGAGATAACCAAGATCTTATTTGATCAAGGTTATATCCTTAGTTACAAATTTGAGGATAATGCCGTACAAGGTACGATCAAGATCGCTCTAAAATATGACAAGGAAACGAAAGAGCCGGTCATCAAAGACCTACAGAGAATCAGCAAGCCTGGTTTAAGGAAATATGCTGGTTCAACTGAAATTCCACGTATCCTAAACGGACTTGGAATTGCTATCGTTTCAACTTCAAAAGGTCTTATGACCGGTAAGCAAGCGAAACAACTGAACGTGGGCGGAGAAGTAATTTGTTACGTATACTAATAAAAAGAAACGATGTCAAGAATAGGTAAAAACCCAGTAACAGTTCCTGCAGGCGTCACAGTAGACGTAGCTGATGGAATCATTACTGTAAAAGGAAAATTAGGTCAGCTGACTCAGGAATATTCTGATGTTACGATTACCGTAGAAGGTGACCAGGTACAGGTTGACAGATCTTCGGATCAGAAAGACCAAAGAGCAAAGCACGGTTTATACAGATCTTTGATCAACAACATGATTGTTGGTGTATCAGAAGGATGGACAAAAGAGCTTGAGCTTGTTGGAGTAGGTTACAGAGCTACAAACCAGGGTCAAAAACTGGATCTTGCTCTTGGATTCTCTCACAACATCGTTCTGGAAGTTGCTCCTGAAGTGAAATTGGAAACGATCTCTGAAAAAGGAAAGAACCCAATCGTGAAGTTAACGTCTTTCGACAAACAACTTATCGGTCAAATCGCTGCGAAAATCAGAGGTTTCCGTAAGCCTGAGCCGTACAAAGGAAAAGGAGTTAAGTTCGTAGGTGAAGTATTAAGAAGAAAAGCAGGTAAATCAGCTTAAAAAATAAAGATTATGTCGTTAACAAAATCTGACAGAAGACAGAGAATCAAATTCAGGATCAGAAAGATCGTAAGCGGTACTGCTGCTAAACCGAGACTTTCAGTATTCAGAAGTAATAAAGAAATCTACGCACAACTTATTGATGATGTGAACGGTGTTACTTTATTAGCTGCATCTTCAAGAGAAAAAGGAGTAGATACTAAAGGGACAAACGTTGAAGTTGCCAATGCTGTAGGGAAACTCGTAGCCGAGAAAGCTCTAAAAGCAGGTATAGAGAACGTTACTTTTGACAGGGGCGGTTATTTATACCACGGCCGTATTCAATCACTAGCAGAAGGCGCCAGAGCTGCCGGACTAAAATTCTAAGATCATTATGTATCATAAGTACAAAAACGTAGAAATGGTAAAACCAAGCGGACTTGAATTAAAGGACCGTCTGGTAAGTGTTAACCGTGTTACCAAAGTAACAAAAGGTGGTAGAGCGTTCGGCTTTTCTGCAATTGTTGTTGTTGGTGATGAAAGCGGTGTTGTAGGACACGGTCTTGGGAAATCTAAAGACGTTTCTGAAGCAATCGCAAAAGCGGTGGAAGACGCAAAGAAAAACCTTGTGAAAATTCCTTTGAGCGGGCAATCAGTGCCGCATGAGCAAAAAGGTAAATTCGGTGGTGCACGTGTATTCTTAATGCCTGCATCTCACGGTACAGGAGTTATTGCTGGTGGAGCTGTTCGTTCAGTTCTCGAGTCAGTTGGAATTCACGATGTACTTTCAAAATCTCAAGGATCATCAAATCCACATAACGTGGTAAAAGCAACTTTTGATGCTTTACTACAAATGAGAAGCGCACACACAGTTGCAAAACAAAGAGGTGTTTCTCTTGAGAAAGTTTTTAAAGGTTAATTCAAGGAAATTATGGCAAAATTATTAGTAAAACAAGTTAGAAGTCAGATCAACTGCCCGCTAACGCAAAAACGTGGTCTTGAAGCTTTAGGTCTTCGCAGAATGGGCCAGGTTGTGGAGCATGATTCAAATCCTGCGATCCTTGGGATGATAAACAAAGTAAAACACTTGGTTTCTGTAGAGGAAACTAAATAATATTTCATAGTAATGAATTTAAGTAACTTACAGCCTGCTGAAGGTTCTACGCACAACCAGAATAAGAGACTAGGCCGTGGAGAAGGTTCCGGAAAAGGTGGTACCTCTGCAAGAGGACACAAAGGAGCGAAATCACGTTCTGGTTATTCTAAGAAAATTGGTTTTGAAGGTGGTCAGATGCCACTTCAAAGACGTTTACCGAAGTTTGGTTTCACAAACATCAACCGTAAAGAATATGAAGGTGTAAACCTTGATACGCTTCAAACATTGGTTGATAACGGAATGATCAAAGATACTGTCGATATGTCAGTGTTTGTATCAAACCGTCTTGCTACAAAAAATGAGATCGTTAAGATCTTAGGCCGTGGCGAGTTGAAAGCAAAACTAAAAGTAACCGCTCACAAATTTACAGCTACTGCTAAAGCCGCTATTGAAGCTGCTGGTGGTGAAGCCGTAACACTATAACTTTTCAGCTAGATGAAGAAATTTTTTGAATCGTTCGCTAATGTCTGGAAAATCGAGGAACTGAAAAACCGGATTTTAATAACTCTTGGGCTTCTTTTGGTTTATCGTTTTGGTGCGCAGGTAACTTTACCCGGTATCGACGCCACACAGTTGGCAAACCTATCTAATCAAACCCAGGAAGGTATTGGTTCAATTCTCGATATGTTTACAGGTGGTGCCTTTTCACAGGCCTCTGTATTCGCATTGGGAATCATGCCATACATTTCGGCATCGATCGTAGTACAATTAATGGGAATAGCCATTCCTTATCTGCAGAAGCTGCAGAAAGAAGGAGAGAGCGGAAGAAAGCGTATCAATCAGATCACACGTTGGTTAACGATTGTAATTACGCTTGTTCAGGCTCCGGGTTATATCTATAACTTGTACAGGACTTTGCCAAACTCAGCATTTTTGCTTGGATTCGATTCTTTCGCATTCTTGTTTTCATCTGTTATAATTCTTGTTACAGGTACAATCTTCGCAATGTGGCTGGGTGAGAAGATCACCGACAAAGGAATCGGAAACGGTATCTCTTTGTTGATCATGGTTGGAATCCTTGCGAGGCTTCCACAGGCGTTTATTCAGGAATTTAGCTCAAGAATCACTAATAACGCAGGTGGTCCGATGCTTCTTGTATTTGAAATCGTCATTTGGCTTATGGTGATCGTTGCTTGTGTGCTTCTTGTAATGGCGGTTCGAAGAATTCCTGTTCAGTATGCAAGGCGTACGGTTTCAGGTGAATTTGAACAAGACCAGGCTGGCAACAGACAGTGGATTCCACTTAAACTGAATGCAGCCGGAGTTATGCCGATCATCTTTGCTCAGGCTATTATGTTCATCCCGGCAGCTCTTGCAGGATTGTCAAATTCTGAAGCTTCTCAAACAATCGCGGGAACGTTTAGCAATATGTTCGGATTTTGGTACAACTTCGTGTTTGCCCTTCTGATCATTGTCTTTACATTCTTTTATACAGCAATTACGGTTCCTACCAATAAAATGGCAGATGACCTAAAACGAAGTGGTGGCTTCATCCCGGGCACACGTCCCGGAGTTGAAACTTCTGAGCTTCTCGATAAAATCATGTCACTGATTACTTTCCCTGGTGCATTATTTCTTGCATTGATTGCCGTGTTCCCGGCGATTATCATCAATGTGTTGGGTATGCAGCAGTCATGGGCTATGTTCTATGGCGGAACATCCCTGATCATCATGGTAGGTGTTGCAATCGATACGGTGCAGCAAATCAATTCATATTTGCTTAACAGGCATTATGACGGGCTCATGAAAACAGGTAAAAATAGAAAAGCAGTCGCTTAGTTTTTATGGCAAAACAATCAGCAATAGAACAAGACGGTTCAATCATCGAGGCTTTATCAAATGCGATGTTCCGTGTTGAGTTAGAAAATGGTCATATCGTGATCGCACATATTTCCGGTAAAATGCGAATGCACTACATCAAGTTGCTTCCGGGCGACAAGGTGAAACTGGAAATGAGCCCTTACGATTTATCCAAAGCAAGAATCACTTATAGATATTAAGGTCAAATAAAACCGAAAATAGTTCGTTTTATGGAGCCTTCAAAAATCAATTAATTATCACCAACAGATGAAATGAGCATAGCGAATTCCATCTGACCGATAGAAATCAGTAAACAAGAACAGATGAAAGTTAGAGCATCAGTAAAAAAGAGAAGTGCCGAATGCGTTATCGTTCGCAGAAAAGGCAGGTTGTACGTAATCAACAAAAAGAATCCTAGATTTAAACAGAGACAAGGATAATTATGGCAAGAATAGCAGGGGTAGACATCCCGAAAAACAAAAGAGGCGTTATCGCTCTTACCTATATCTTCGGAATAGGAAGAAGCCGTGCAATCGAGATTTTAGAAAAAGCTCAGGTTAGCCAGGATACAAAAGTTCAGGATTGGAATGATGAGGAAATCGGAGCGATCCGTGATGCTGTATCATATTTCAAAATAGAAGGTGAGCTTCGTTCAGAAGTTTCATTGAACATCAAACGTTTGATGGACATCGGTTGTTACCGTGGAATCCGTCACAGATCTGGTCTTCCGTTAAGAGGACAACGTACGAAGAACAACTCACGTACAAGAAAAGGAAAAAGAAAAACTGTTGCAAACAAGAAAAAAGCAACTAAATAATAAGTAGTATGGCTAAAGCAGCAGCAAAAAAACGTAAAGTTATAGTTGAGTCAACAGGCGAAGCTCATATTAGTGCAACCTTCAACAACATCATCATCTCTTTGACAAACAAAAAAGGTGAAGTTGTTTCTTGGTCTTCAGCAGGAAAAATGGGTTTCAGAGGTTCTAAAAAGAACACTCCTTACGCAGCTCAAATGGCAGCAGAAGATGCAAGTAAAGTGGCATTGGAAGCAGGCTTGAAAAAAGTAAAAGTTTATGTAAAAGGACCAGGAAACGGACGTGAGTCTGCAATCCGTTCTTTGCATAACGGTGGAATTGAAGTTACCGAGATCATCGACGTAACACCAATGCCGCACAATGGATGTCGTCCTCCAAAAAGACGTAGAGTTTAATTTATTTTTTATTTAAGTATAACCCGGGACAGAATCAGATTATCGAAGGATTTAGACCTGAATTCATAATCTCTGACCCAATTAATTTTAGAAATGGCAAGATATACTGGTCCACAAACTAGAATCGCCCGTAAATTCGGTGAGGCGATCTTCGGAGATGACAAATCTTTCGACAAAAGAAATTATCCACCCGGACAACACGGGATGGCTAAAAAAAGAGGTAAAAAATCTGAATACGCGGTTCAGTTGATGGAAAAGCAAAAAGCTAAGTACACTTACGGAATCCTCGAAAAACAATTCAGAGGCCTATTTGAAAAAGCTGCAGCATCACGTGGAGTTACCGGTGAGGTACTTATCCAACTTTGCGAGGCAAGACTAGACAACGTAGTTTTCAGAATGGGCATCGCTCCTTCTCGTCGTGCTGCACGTCAAATCGTTTCACACCGTCACGTAACAGTTAACGGTGAATTAGTTAACATTCCGTCTTATCACGTAAAAGCAGGTGATAAAATTGCGGTTCGTGAAAAATCGAAATCTTTAGACACAATCGAACGCTCATTGGCTAATTCAAGCCACGTTTATGAGTGGATCACTTGGAACAACGATATTAAAGAAGGTACATTCGTTTCAGTACCAGCAAGACTGCAAATCCCTGAAAATATCAAGGAACAGTTGATCGTCGAATTGTACAACAAATAAAATTGACACCAGTCGAATAATATGGCAATATTTAATTTTCAGAAGCCCGATAAAGTTATCATGATCGATTCAACCGATTTTGAAGGCAAATTTGAGTTCAGGCCTTTAGAACCGGGATACGGATTGACAGTTGGTAACGCACTTAGAAGAGTTTTGCTTTCTGCTTTGGAAGGTTACGCAATCACATCGGTTCGTATCGAAGGGGTAGATCACGAGTTTTCTACCATTTCAGGTGTTGTTGAAGATGTGACCGAAATTATCCTTAACCTGAAACAAGTACGTTTTAAACGTCAGATCGAAGATGTAGATAACGAATCAGTTACTATTTCAGTTTCAGGTAAAGATCAGCTTACTGCTGGTGATTTCCAGAAATATATTTCAGGTTTCCAGGTCTTGAACCCGGAACTTGTGATCTGCAACTTAGACAGCAAGATCAGCCTGAACCTAGAACTTACAATCGAAAAAGGAAGAGGTTACGTTCCTGCTGAAGAAAACAAAAAACAAAACGCAGCGATCGGTACAATTTTTACCGATTCAATCTTTACTCCGGTTAAGAATGTGAAATACGCGATCGAAAACTTCCGTGTTGAGCAAAAGACCGACTACGAGAAACTTGTTTTCGAAATCAGAACTGATGGTTCTATCAGCCCAAAAGACGCTTTAACCGAAGCTGCTAAGACGCTGATCCACCACTTCATGTTGTTCTCTGACGAAAGAATTACTCTTGAAGCAGACGAAATTGCACAAACTGAGTCTTACGACGAAGAGTCACTGCACATGCGTCAGTTGTTGAAAACCAAACTTGTCGATATGGATCTTTCAGTCCGTGCATTAAACTGCCTGAAAGCTGCTGAAGTTGACACTCTTGGTGACCTTGTGTCATTCAACAAAAATGACCTGATGAAATTCCGCAACTTCGGAAAGAAATCTCTTACTGAACTTGACGAACTCGTTGCAGTGAAGAATTTGACTTTCGGAATGGACTTAGCAAAATACAAATTAGATAAAGAGTAATTACTTCATATTTTGCTCTCCAAAGAGGATTGTAGCAAGATGAAGTTAACATAAACACGTCATGAGACACGGAAAAAAATTCAATCACTTAAGCAGACAGACTTCGCACAGAAAAGCGATGCTTGCTAATATGGCTTGCTCACTTATCGAGCACAAACGTATTAACACTACTGTCGCTAAAGCAAAAGCGCTTAAACAATTCGTTGAGCCATTGATTACAAAATCTAAAGACGACACTACGCACAACCGTCGTATTGTTTTCGCTTACCTTCGTAGCAAATATGCTGTAACAGATCTATTCAGGGATGTTGCAGCTAAAGTTGGCGATCGTCCGGGTGGATATACAAGGATCATCAAAGTTGGAAACCGTCTAGGTGACAACGCCGATATGGCAATGATCGAACTTGTAGATTTCAACGAACTTTACAACGGAGGTAAAAAAGAAGCTACAAAAACCAAAAGCCGTCGTGGTGGAAAAGGTAAAGGTGGCGCAGCTGCAACTGCGGGTCAGACTACAGATGCTAACACAGCTGTTGCAACCGATGCTGCTCCTGAAGCTACAGCAACTGAAACTACAGACAGTCCTGTTAACGAGTCACCGGCGACTTTGCCACCGACAAATGAAACAGATACTGACGAAACAAAGTAATTTGTCTCACTCCAAAATCAAGGGAAAAGCTTTTAGTAGTTTTTCCCTTTTTTTATTCCCCTCTCCCAGAGGGGTGCACGAAGGGCGGGGTGTAAACGGCCAAAATAAACCTCTCCACCACGTGCCCGAAGGGCTGCGGGTCCAAATCGTCAAATTGTAAGATATTACGATTACCAAAAGTGTTTTTTTTAAAGCCAATCCTGCTGTTCGCTATAGCTTTTGCTGCTTAAAGAAAGCAGCAAAAGGCTGCCGCTGCCATCAGGGCTAGGGCAGGTACACTGAAATCATGTTAGCTATCAAAGCAAAAGATTACCTTGTCTGTTCGCTTCACTCTGGTCACAAATTACTAAATGATATAATTATCAGGTTGTAAAAAAAAATAATTATGATCAATTTAAATCTGTGAATCTGTGGCTAAAAAAAATCCCTATCTTACTATTTATACATTTCCGCCATACTTCCTAACATATTCACCCAGTTAACGCTGCCGTAATTTTTCCCCAGGCGTACAATGATCAAATTGTTCCTCGGACTCACATACACATATTGACCTAAAATTCCCTGCGCTGCAAAATCGCCCTTGTCATTCCGAAGCCACCATTGGAACTTATAAAATTTGGGATCACCCTTCGTTGTGTCCGCTGTCGTTGACTCGGTAACCCACGACTCCGAAACGATCTGCTTTCCGTTCCAGTTTCCTTTGTTTAAATACAATCGTCCAATTTTAGAAAAGTCCCGCGCTCTGGCATTGATGCAACAGAAAGTTTTTTCTAAACCGTTATCTTTCTTGTCAAGGCTCCAGCTCGCATCATATTCCATTCCTAGAGGTGTCCAAATCTTTTCCTGTAAGTATGAAGTTATAGTTCACCCTTTTAACGCGCGCTCCAGGACCAGTCCTAACATCTGCGTATCTCCACTGCTGTAGCTAAAGTTGGTTCCGGGTTCATTTTCCAGCTTTCTGTTAAGAATGTACTTACGCAAATTGCGTCCATAATAATATGAAGCGGCGTCACCAAACGGGTTAGCATACGATTCATTAAAACGAACACCCGACATCATCTGCAAAAGATGCCGGATCGTCACCTTTTCGAGGCCGTTCTTTTTTAGCTCCGGGATATAATTTGTAACCGGTTCATCAACAGATTTGATCAGCTTGTCATCGAGAGCACAGCCAATAAGCAGCGAGGTGACCGACTTTGCCATCGAAAATGACGTGACGATAGACTCTTCATCATAGCCATTAAAATATTTTTCATACTGGATCGAATCATTCTGGATGATAAGAAACGCAACAGTTTTACTTTGCTCAAGAAACTGGTCGAATGGTAGCTCTGTACCATTGTACGTTACTGATCGTGGTGATTTTGGGACAGCCGCAGTTGGATAGATAAATTTTAATGAGTCAGCCTTAAGCTGGCGTGCCGGAAAAATTTTATGGTCGGTGATGTTGGCAAAGTTATAATACACGTAGCGCCCGACTTTACAAGAGCTAAATGATAAGATTATAATTACAGCAAGGGTAATATTTTGATATTTTTTCATATTTGGAGTTTCGCAAAGACGAAATTGACATTAATTAAGCGTGAGGAGATCTTACTTGAACTTACAAAAAATTTACGCGGATAGTTTTATACAATTCTCACTAATCAGGCGTTCGTTATTTCGCATCAAAATATCTAACTTTGCACCAACATAATTTAACTGCTTAACCTCGAGCTTGCACCTCAGAACCTGCAATCTAAATGAAATACACAACACGACAGAAAGCTTTAATTCTCCTCAGCGACGGAACTATTTTTTACGGGAAATCAATCGGGATTTCAGGAACTGTTTTCGGTGAAGTCTGCTTTAACACCGGCATGACAGGATATCAGGAAGTATTTACCGATCCGTCGTACTACGGTCAGATCATGGTAACCACAAATCCACATATTGGAAATTATGGAGTTACTGAAAACGACGCTGAAGCCGATCGAATCATGATTTCGGGCCTTGTCTGCAAAAACTTTAGTTTTAACCATTCGCGTCCACGCGCGTCGGGAAGTCTTGAGGACTATCTAAAAAAGCAAAATCTTGTGGTTATTTCCGATGTAGACACGCGGGCTTTGGTTAGTTACATTCGCGACAACGGCGTTATGAACGCTGCGATTTCTACCGATGGAACTTCAGTAGAAGAACTTAAAAAGCAGCTTCAGAATGTGCCGGATATGAAAGGTCTTGAACTGTCATCAAAAGTTTCAGTTACTGAACCATATTATATCGGTGAAGAAGATGC
>DASWND010000004.1:0-10936 GCA_036399435.1 Flavobacterium sp. | reverse complement strand
TCTTAGTTAGTTATAAAAGGTTAATTATTAATTCGAGGCAAAGATATAAATTTTTCAATACGCTTAATTTTTTTTGATTTTTTTTTTAAAATTTATCCTACGTTTCTGAAGTGCTTAGTTTATTGGGCTTAAGGTCTCCTCAGGTCGGAAAAGCGTTGTTCTGATTTTATTTTTTAGGTTTTACGATCTTCATTTCATCTACAAGATGTTTAGCACCTGCAAACTTATCGATGATAAACAGCACATATCGCATGTCGACCATGATGTTTCTGCAAATTTCAGGATCATAGTAAATATCGCTCATTGTGCCTTCCCATACGCGGTCGAAATTGAGTCCGATAAGGTTTCCCCGTGCATCGATCGCCGGACTTCCTGAATTTCCGCCTGTCGTGTGATTTGTACCTATAAAGCAAACCGGCATTTTGCCTTTGTCACCATATTGACCGTAGTCTTTGTTATTATAAAGTGAAATGAGTTTTTCGGGAACATCAAATTCGTAGTCACCGGGAACGTATTTTTCAATGACTCCGTCCAGATATGTAATGTGATCATACTCGACTGCATCCATTGGCGCGTAACCGTCAACTTTTCCATAAGTAACACGAAGCGTACTATTGGCATCCGGAAAAATACGTGCATCTTTATTTAACTCTAACAGTGCCTTCATGTAAGTACGCTGCAAACCAATGTTTTTTAGATTGAGCTGGTCGTATTTTGGTGCAACTTGTTTAGAATAATTATCAGCGACGGTCTTCACCAACGCAAAAGCTGGATCAGAATTGATGTTTTTCAAAACCGTTGCAGCATCACCAGTCAGTAATTCTTTAAATCCTTCGTATGTTCTCAGCTTCGACTTTCTATATACATCATTTGTTAATTCCTTTGCAATCGCACCTTTTAATGAAGATGGGACAAACTGCTGAGGTGAATTTTTAATATAGATGTCGATCAGCTGTTCAAAAACTTTTTCGTCGACATCGGCATTAAAATCTTTGTAAAATTCGCCCATGCCATTGATGAGGTTTTGCCTTCTGTCGTTGAAAGCTTGCTCGCCTTTTGTATCGTAAACCTGCTGAAGCTGGTACAGGCGATAAGCCACAGTTGTTAGTTCGGTGTTGCGTAGGAAAATTTCATTAAAATATTCACGACCTAATGCATAGGGTGCAATTTCAGAATAGTTTCGTTCAAAATCAGGAAGCAAGGTACCATATTCAGCCATTTTACCGGCAGCAGATACTTTCTTAGTAAAATCCTGTTCAGATGCACGTTTTATGGCAATGGCATTCGATTTCTTCAAACCTTTGGTTTCACCGATCCATTTCTTCCAATAGTTGGCGATGCTGGCGTACTTTGCGGAATACTGAATTTTGATCGCGTTGTCTTTTCGCATAAAACCATCCTGCACTTTCAATGCAGCGTCACGTATTGCGATCTTCGCCGGATTCAGATTATTTACAATTTGCTCAACGGCAACCGCCGGAAGATATTCGGTCGTTCTTCCGGGATAACCCATAACCATTGTAAAATCATCTTCTTTTACGCCGCCAATTGAAACCGGTAAGAAATGGCGCGGTGTAAACGGAACATTGTCTTTCGAATACTCAGCTGGACGATTGTTTTTGTCAGCATAGATTCTGAACAGCGAAAAGTCACCAGTATGCCTGGGCCAAACCCAATTATCTGTATCCGATCCAAATTTGCCGATCGATGATGGCGGAGCGCCCACAAGCCTAATATCTTTATATGTTTCTGTTACGAAAAGAAGATATTGATTTCCGTCAAAGAAGTTCCTGATGCTATTCTCCTGCCATGCTTCTTTCTTGAACGAGTTTGTGACAGCAGTAAGGTTTTGCTGGATTTTTGCCTGTTTATCTGCTTCGGATGCTATTGCTGCAACTCCATTTAGCACTTGTGAAGTAACATCTTCGATTTTAACGACAAAAGTCACGACGACACCGGGATTTGGAAGCTCTTCCTGTTGGTTCATAGCCCAAAATCCGTTGGTGATATAATCTTTTTCTACAGATGAATGTGATTGGATTTGTTCAAATCCGCAGTGGTGATTCGTAAGCAATAACCCTTTAGGGGAAATAACTTCAGCTGTACAACCACCATTAAACTGTGGAACCGCATCCTTAATTCCGGGTTTATTGGCGTCGTAGATATCAGCGGCGGTGATCTTCATTCCAAGAGCTTTCATCTCTTTCTCGTTCATGCCTTTCAGCAGCGATGGAACCCACATTCCGCCTTGCTGTGCATGTAATTGTATCGTTAAAAGCAGAAGTAGAATAAATCTGGTAATCTTCATTTCGTATGGTTTTGGTGAAATAATTTCGTGTGGCAAGATAAGTATTTTAAGTCTTTGATCTCGTTGCAGGGCTTGCTGCCGCTGTTAAATGTTTAACAATAATATCTGTTGCGTTCTTATTCATTTGGACGAATGTAGAACAGATATGTCCTTTTTCTGCTCGTATGTCAGCGTTTGAAATAAGCATGTCGAGCGTTTCTTTTAATTCGACGTTGTTTGTCACCGAAATCGCTCCGCCGTTACATACTAATGCTGTTGCTTCTGCAAAATGCGAGTAGTTCGGTCCAATAACTATGGGAACGCCAAAAGTCGCAGGTTCTAAAACATTATGAACGCCGGGATTTCCGAAGCCTCCGCCGACATACGCGATATCGGAGTAGCTGTAGATTTTAGTCAGGATGCCGATCGTATCAATAATAAAAACATCAAAGTCAGCTAAATTCTTTCCTTCTTTCTCGGAAAATAGTACAGCAGATTTTGTGATAGAATATTTGAGCTGCTGAATCTGGTCAACTTTAATATTATGCGGCGCAATAATAAATTTGACGCCGTCTGAAGCGTTTATATAATCAACCAGCATTGCTTCATCTTTAGGCCACGAACTTCCAACAACCACGGTCATTGTATCATTTTTAAAATCTTCAATAAAATCAAGTGAATTATCTTTTTCAAGTATTGCAGCCACGCGATCAAACCTTGTATCGCCGGAAATGGTGACATTAGAAATATTCAATGTCGCCAGCAGCTCTTTAGAAGCATGATTCTGCACAAAAAAATAATCGATCATCCGCAACGACTTCCTGTAAAAACCGCCATACCATTTGAAGAATAGTTGATCTTTCCTGAAAATTCCGGAAATCAAATAAACCTTTGAATGTTGCTTCTTGAGTTCGTTCAGGTAGTTCGGCCAAAATTCATATTTGATGAAAAACGACATCTCAGGCCTCACAAGATCAACAAATTTTTTCGCGTTCGACTTCGTATCAAGTGGAAGATAAACCGTAACATCAGCAATGTTATTATTCTTTCGCACTTCATATCCGGAAGGCGAGAAGAAAGTCAATACAATTTTGTGGTTCGGAAACTCCTTCTTCATCCGTTCCATCACCGGAAGTCCTTGCTCATATTCACCCAATGAAGCAGCGTGAAACCAAAATGTTTTATCGCCCGGCTTTATCGACTGCTGCAGCCTATCAAATACATCCCGCCGTCCATCGATAAATAGCCTGATCTTCGGACTAATCAAAGCAACCACTTTCAGCAAAAGCCCCGCAAAAATTACAACCACATTATAAAGAAAAAACATAGGCTTATTGTTGACGCTAAAATAAGGTCTTTGCGTGAAAATCTAGTGAAGTCCATCATTAATTAGTAAATTTGCCTGTCTTTTAAAAGCCAAAGAATGAAAAAAATCCAGATGGTTGACCTGAAAGGGCAATACGAGCAGATCAAACAAACCGTAAACGATTCCATTCAGGAAGTCCTCGACACCAACACTTACATCAACGGACCGCAGGTGCAGTCTTTCAAAAAAAATCTTGAAGAATATCTTGGCGTAAAGCATGTTATTCCGTGTGCAAATGGTACAGATGCGCTCCAAATCGCAATGATGGGCCTCGATCTTAAAACTGGCGATGAAGTCATCACAGCCGATTTTACTTTCGCAGCAACTGTTGAGGTAATTGCACTTCTTCAGCTCACGCCGGTTCTCGTAGATGTAGATCCTGATACTTTTAATATTTCAATAGAAGCCATCGAAAAAGCAATCACGCCGCGTACAAAAGCCATTGTTCCTGTCCACCTTTTTGGCCAGGCTGCAAACATGGATGCGATCATGGAACTTGCGCAAAAGCATAATCTTTATGTAATCGAAGACAACGCACAGGCGATCGGAGCAAATTATAAATCAGCAGATGGTTCTACAAAAAAGGTCGGCACAATCGGACATGTAGCTTCAACCTCATTTTTCCCTTCTAAAAATCTCGGTTGCTACGGCGATGGCGGCGCAATTTTCACCAATGATGATGAACTTGCAAATAAGATCACCGGAATTGTCAACCACGGAATGTACGTTCGCTATCACCACGATGTTGTTGGCGTAAATTCAAGGCTCGACAGTATTCAGGCTGCAGTTCTGAATGCAAAACTTCCAAAACTTGATCAATATAATGAAGCCCGACAAGCTGCGGCTCAAAAGTATACAGATGCACTTTCAGGACATAAAAATATAATTACACCTAGGATCAACGGCGACAAAGACAGCCATGTTTTCCACCAATATACGTTGAGAATTGTCAATGGCGGTGACCGCGACGGATTGATGAAACACCTGCTTGATAAGGAGATTCCATGTGCTATCTATTATCCGATCCCACTTCACTCGCAAAAGGCCTATACAAGCGACCGTTACAACGAAGCTGATTTTCCTGTCACAAAAGCGCTTGTCAACGAAGTGATCTCGCTTCCGATGCACACTGAGCTCGACGACGAGCAGATTTCGTACATTACAAATGCGATTCTGGAATATCTGGGTTAACTTTATGCAGCTGTTCCTGCTGTCGCCTTTATCTTGTTCGCTTAAAAACGCTCACAAGGATATCGGCTCCATCAGGGCTGAAGCTACTAACTAAACAACAATCATTATGAAAATATTGGTCACAGGAGGTTTGGGATTTATCGGTTCACATACCGTCGTTGAACTTCAGAACGAAGGTTTCGATGTCGTCATTATTGACAACCTTTCAAATTCTTCCGAAGATGTCCTAAAAGGCATCACTGCAATCACAGGAAAATCACCTGAATTTGAAAAGATGGATCTCCGCGAGAAATCGGCGGTCGAAAACTTCTTCAAGAAGCATTCAGATGTTTCCGGCGTCATTCACTTTGCCGCGTCAAAAGCGGTTGGAGAAAGCGTTGAACAGCCATTGCTATATTACGAGAACAATATCGCATCACTTGTTTATCTGCTTCAGCAGCTTCAGGCAAAACCTGAATCGCACTTTATATTTAGTTCATCCTGCACTGTTTATGGCCAGGCGAAAGAAATGCCGATTACCGAAAACGCACCCGTTCAGGCTGCAATGTCACCATACGGAAACACAAAGCAAATGGGCGAAGAGATCATAACCGATACGTGCAAAGTGAGCAACATCAATGCGATTTTGCTACGGTATTTCAACCCGATCGGCGCACATCCATCAGCTGAAATCGGTGAACTTCCGATGGGCGTACCACAGAACCTTGTTCCGTTCATCACGCAAACAGCTATGGGACTGCGTAAAGAGCTTTCTGTTTACGGCGATGATTATCCAACTCCGGATGGAACTGCCGTTCGCGATTATATTCACGTCGTAGATTTGGCAAAAGCACACGTAACCGCGCTTCAAAGGCTCATCGATAAAAAAAATACAGAAAAAGTGGAAACCTTCAACCTCGGAACAGGAACAGGAAGTTCAGTTCTTGAAGTAATAAATGCTTTCGAAAAAGTCAGCGGCAAAAAACTTCCATACAAAATCGTAGGAAGACGCGAAGGCGATATCACATCCGCATATGCCAACACCGATAAAGCTAACACCGTTCTCGGCTGGAAAGCACAATCCACCCTGGAAGAAGCAATTGCCAGCGCATGGAAGTGGGAGCAGAAGATTAGGTCATAAACTAAACGATTACATAAAAAGAAAACCCGCTACTTACAGCGGGTTTTTTAATTTTTCGACAGTTAATTCAACAACCAACGACCATCAACTTCTCTAAACTCCCATCACTTCCGCATCCTTATCAATCTTCTTCACCAATCCCTGAAGAACATTTCCGGGACCGACTTCAGTGAATAAGGTTGCACCGTCAGCAATCATCTGCTGAATAGATTGAGTCCATTTTACAGGAGCTGTCAGTTGTATAACAAGGTTTCGCTTAATTTCTTCAGGGTCCGAAACAGCGCTGGCAGGCACGTTTTGATATATAGGACATATAGGTCGTGAAAAGGTCGTGTTTTCAATAGCCGCTGCCAGTTCCTCACGAGCAGGTTCCATCATCGGAGAATGAAAAGCACCTCCAACAGGTAATATTAAAGCTCTTTTTGCACCTGCGACGCGCATCGCCTGACACGCCATTTCAACCGCAACAGTTTCACCTGAAATCACGAGTTGCCCCGGACAGTTATAATTCGCAGGAACAACAATTCCATCGGTTGTCTCACAAATTTCTTCCACAATTTTATCATCAAGTCCGAGAACAGCAGCCATTGTTGATGGCTTTAACTCACATGCTTTTTGCATAGCTGAAGCGCGCTTCGCAACTAATCTTAATCCATCTTCAAATGATAACGCGCCACAAGCAACAAGTGCGGAAAATTCACCCAGGGAATGTCCCGCAGCCATTTCTGGTTTGAAACTTTCGTTTAACGTTTGAGCAAGTATAACAGAATGCAAAAAAACCGCAGGCTGTGTCACCTTGGTTTCTTTTAGCGCTTCCGGTGAACCTGAAAACATGATGTCGGTGATTCGGAACCCAAGAATTGCATTTGCACGTTCAAAAAGTTCCTGTGCCAGATCCGACTGATCGTAAAGATCTTTGCCCATTCCTGTAAATTGTGCTCCTTGTCCCGGAAAAATGTATGCCTTCATCCTATTTTGTTTTAAGATGCTAAAGTAATATTTTTTTTAGAAGCGCGAAATTTTGGACTTTTTACAAAAACCAAAGGTCCCCATTTGGAGACCTTTATTTATTCTTTTACAAGCTGTAGCTCAATGTTTAACCTAACTTCATCGCTGACTAAAACGCCGCCCGTTTCCAGGACCGAGTTCCAATTGATGCCATAGTCTTTTCGGTTAATTTTCCCCGAAATATTAATTACTGCTTTTGTGTTGCCCCACGGATCTTTCATAATTCCACCAAATTCAACCGGAAGCTGAACAGGTGTTGTATGTCCATTTATGGTAAGGTTGCCAGCAAGTTCATAATCATCACCCGACTTTTTAGTTAATGAAGTAGAAGTAAAAGTGAGTTTCGGATTCTTTTCAGGGTCAAAAAAATCGGCTGTTTTTAGATGATTGTCCCGATCGGTGTTTCCGGTGTTGATCGATGCGGTGTCAGCTGAGAACATGATTTGAGCGTTCTCAAAATTATCATCTTCAGTAACGATAGTCGCTTCATAGCGTTCAAATTTTCCTGAAACATTTGTAAACATCATGTGTTTAACTTTAAATCCAATTTCAGAGTGAACCGGATCGATCGTCCATTTAGTAGTTGCCATATTATAGATTTATTAATTATTATTTGTCATTGGTACTTCCATTAAAAGAACTTCAGCATCTGTAGTTGCGATGATTTGAAGTGATTCAATATCCCAAACTCCGAAACCATCGCGCTGATAAAGCTGTTGGCCATCAACAGTAATACTTCCTTTTAAGACAAAGACATAAACACCGTTTCCGGTTTTTTGAATTTTGTATGTAGTCTGAAAACCTGCATCAAAGGCGCCAAGGTGGAACCATGCGTCCTGATGAATAGAAACGCCGCTTCCTTTTCCAACTGGGGAAACAATCTGCTGGAAGTTGTTTTTCCGAGTAGCTTCATCCAATGTGATCTGATCATATGAAGGCGTGATATTTTCTTTGTTCGGAATTACCCAAATCTGAAGAAACTTCACTTCGTTTTCCTTGCTGGCGTTGTACTCACTGTGTGCGACACCTGTGCCGGCACTCATGATCTGAATGTCTCCTTTTCTGATCACAGTCTGGTTTCCCATACTGTCTTCATGCTTAAGATCACCTTCAAGCGGGATTGAAATAATTTCCATGTTGGAATGAGGATGTTTACCGAATCCCATTCCGGCCGCAACAGTATCGTCGTTTAGTACCCGCAGAACGCCAAAGTTCATTCTTTCCGCATTGTGGTAATTTGAAAAGCTGAATGTGTGTTTGCTGTTAAGCCAACCGAAATCTGCTACGCCACGTGTATCTGATTTATGTAAAACTGAATTTTTCATATTGCTGTTTATTTGTTTAGCAAATTTATGGTGAGCACCAGTTTTACTAACTTAAGGTAGATTAAGAAATGAAAGGAAGTATAAGTTAGCTCTTTTTTAGCATTGCAGATTTCATCTTGCTAAAAAATTCGGGAGTTACTCCAATGTATGAAGCTATTTGCTTCTGCGGAACATGTTGAAGAAGTGTCGGATAGCGTTTGCAGAACTTGTCGAAGCGCTCTTCAGCTGGCAGGCTCAGGTTATCAATAATACGTTGCTGATTGGCAACAAGGGCGTTTTCGGTCAGAATTCGGAAGAAACGTTCAATTTTAGGAATGTCATTATAAAGCTGCTCCTGATTTTCCTTTGATAACAGCACAACTTCAGCGTCTTCCACAACGTCTATAAAAAGTTGACCCGGTTTTTGCGATATCAGGCTGTACATATCGGCAATCCACCAGCCGCTGCACGCAAAGTTTAAAACATGTTCTACAGCGTTGTCATCCACGGTATAACTTCTTAGGACGCCGCTGTTGACGAAAGTTGAGTTTCTGCAAACTTGACCCTCTTCTAATAAAACTGTTTTCGTCTTAAAGCTTCCTTCTTCGGTTAGCTGAAGGAAATGTTGCTGTTCGTCCTTTGTCAAATCTACGTGCCGTGCGATGCTATCCAATAAAAGGTTCATTAGTGCTAATTAGGGTTACTTTTTAAAGGTAAACATTTCGTGGAAGCTGTGAATACAACTTCTGCGCATAATGACATTTGCTGTAACAATGTCTACATTTGCGGACAAAAACAGCAAACACCAACATGAGAACTTTATTCCCTACAATTATTTTTCTGCTTTTCGGATTTGTCTTGTTCTACTTCGGTATGCCGGTGATCAACTACGGCTTTTATGGGATAGCAATCTGTATGTTGGTTTGGCTGATCGCGGGAATATTTTTATTCAGTGGTTTAGACAGGACGCGTAAAGTCCCTCGACTGACGTTCGACTCCAGGTTCAATAAAGTTTTGCGCATTGCAGCTGTGGTTTTATTTCTGTATGTTACTGTACTTCCGCTGCTTACAAGCCTTCCCATGTTTAGGAGCGAAGCTTACCGCGGACTTATTGGCGAAGTGAAAAGCGGACAGAAGCTGTCGAATCACATTGCGCCAATTTCACTAAATAAAATTCGCGTAGTCGATGAGCAGCTTGCTATGTTATTAGGTGAAAAAATTATTGGCTCGCAGCCAGCATTAGGAAGCCAGGTTGAAATAGGAGAGTTTACAATTCAGAAGGTCAAAGATGAACTTTATTGGGTTGCGCCATTGCTTCATACGGGATTCTTCAAATGGTTCAACAATCCTGAAGGAACGCCGGGTTACGTGATGGTGTCGGCCACAAATGAGCGCGATGTAAAGCTTATCCAAACAATCAATAACCAGCCAATAAAAATAAAATATCAGCCTGAGGCGTATTTCGGTTCACTCGTTGAGCGCCATGTATATTTTAATGGATACGCAACAACCGGACTTACCGACTACAACTTTGAAATTGATGATAATGGAATTCCGTATTGGATAGTTACCACGTATGACAAAAAGATTGGATTCCACGGAAGTGATGCAACAGGAGTTCTGGCTGTGAACGCGCAAACAGGTGAAATCTCAGATTACAGCATTAAAAACACGCCGCTTTGGATCGACCGTATTCAGCCGATCAGTTTTATTGAAGAGCAGCTTGGTGATTGGGGTGAATTCGTGCATGGCTACTGGAACTGGTCGAATGAAGATAAGCTTGAGATAACCGAAGGACTGACACTTGTATACGGTGAATCACATAAATCATATTGGTATACGGGACTTTCATCAGTAGGAAAGGAAGAATCTACGGTTGGATTTGTTCTGGTTGATACAAGAACTAAAGAAACGACATCTTACAAACAAAGCGGCGCGACGGAATATGCAGCGCAGCGTTCGGCCGAAGGGAAAGTTCAGGAAAAAGGTTATTACGCGTCTCTTCCGATACCATATATTATCAATAACATTCCGACATATGTAATGACGCTTAAAGATCAGGGCGGACTCGTAAAAATGTTTGCCATGGTGGCGATCAGTGACTATACGATTGTTGGTGTTGGAAACACGATGCGCGAGACGCTGACCTCCTACAAAAACGTTTACAATATGGCTGACAATAGGATCAGTTCAGAAAGCGTTACGCCAAAAACTTCATTAAGTACAGTCGTCACGCGGATCCAAAATGATGTCAAGAACGGAAACAGCTTTTATTACTTCACCGTAAAAGATCATCCTAAAATATTTGTGGGTTCTTCTCAGCTGTCAAATGAACTTCCAGTTACGACAGTTGGCGACAGCGTTATTCTGTCATTTGATGTTGATCCCGAAGAAGTCATAGACATTTCTGCTTTCGACAATAAAACGTTGGGAAAGAAGTAAGCTACGGCAAAACTTTTACTAATGCTGCTGCAGCTTTAGCTCGTTCAACAACTGATTTAATATCGGTTTCGGGCGTGTCATATGTCAATGCAACACCCATTCGGCGGTAAGGCCTTGAGGTTGGTTTTCCAAAAATCCTGAAGTCGGTTTTTGGAAGTGCAGCTAGTTGTTCGATTCCGCTAATCCTTGGTTCGTTTGAGTTTTCAGATGCCAAAATC
>DASWND010000003.1:0-9242 GCA_036399435.1 Flavobacterium sp. | reverse complement strand
TGCTTGGTCCAAGCTGTAAGTTTGTCGGCGATTTCTCTTTGCGTTCTGTCTCGTTCGCCAGGTTCGGCAAGACCAAGTCGAACCCTTCCACTATTTACAGAACTTGACCCAAAGCCGGGCGATGTAATAATAAGCGCAACTTTCTTTTCCGGAATAGAATCATCTATAAGTTCGCTGAGTTCCTGCATAAACCTGTCAGTATATTCATAAGAAGCTCCTTCCGGCGCTGTAATGTTGACACCAAGTGAACTTCTGTCATCATACGGAGCGGTTTCTTTCGGAAGTATGCTGAAAAATAATCCAATTAATCCAACACAAACAATCAAAATCGGAAAACTCAGCCACTTTCGTTTCATGAAATTTGAAAGAGCATTTGCGTAGCCTTCGTTTAATTTCACATAATAAGGTTCAGTGAAATTGTAAAACTTCGACTTTTTTTGCTCGCCTCCTTTCATCAGGTAAGCGTTTAGCATCGGCGTAAGCGTCAGCGAAACAAAAGCCGAAATCAAAACGGCCGCACCAATGACAACGCCAAACTCTCGAAATAGCCTTCCGACAAAACCCTCCAAAAATATCACGGGAAGAAATACAGCAGCAAGTGTAATTGAGATGGAAATAACTGCAAAAAATATTTCATTTGAGCCTTTAATAGCCGCTTCAATCGGCGACATGCCTTCTTCGACTTTCTTAAAAATATTTTCAGTAACTACGATTCCATCGTCGACTACAAGTCCGGTTGCCAGTACAATTGCAAGTAAAGTCAGTACATTGATTGAAAAACCAAACAACCACATGATAAAAAATGTCGCGATCAGAGAAACGGGAATATCAATTAGTGGACGGAACGCTATTGACCAGTTTCTGAAAAACAAATAGATAATAAGTATTACGAGGATAATCGAGATTGCGAGTGTTTCAGCAACTTCAACAACTGCCTTTTCAACAAATACGGTGTTGTCTAATGCAATATTGATTTCGAAATCCTTTGGAAGCTCTTTTTTTAACTGATCGTACTGTTTATAAAATTCACGTGCAATATCGAGATAGTTAGTTCCAGGCTGCGGAATTATCGCCAGACCTACCATCTCCTGACCAGATTCGCTCAGCTTCGTCTCAAGATTTTCTGCTTCAAGCGCGGCTCTCCCAACATCACTAAATCGGATCGTTCGATCGCCATCAGCTAAAATGATTATATCGTTGAACTCTTTTTCTGTCGAAAGATTCCCTAGCGTTTTAACCGTAAGTTCAGTGTTTGCTCCGGTTAACTTACCTGATGGAAGCTCAACATTCTGTCGGTTCAAAGCATCGCGGACATCAGAAACGGTGATTCCATAAGAAGCCATGCGAACAGGATCGATCCACAAACGCATCGCGTAACGGCGCTGTCCCCAGATCTGAACGCTGCTGACTCCGGGAATCGTCTGAAGTCTTTCTGCAATAACATTTTCGGCATAATCAGAAAGTTCAAGAACATTTTTGTTTGAACTCTGAGCAGTCATCGTTATAATCGCTTCCGAATCGGCGTCGGCTTTTGAAACTACCGGTGGCGCGTCGATATCTTGCGGAAGGCTCCTGACAGCTTGCGAAACCTTGTCTCGGACATCATTTGCAGCTTCTTCAAGATTTTTTTCCAGGTTGAACTCAATTGTGATGTTGCTCGATCCCTGGTTGCTCGACGAGGTAATATTTCTGATTCCGTCAATTGCGTTAATAGCTTTTTCGAGTGGCTCAGTGATCTGCGACTCGATAATATCAGCATTTGCTCCTGTGTAACTTGTCCGTACTGATATTTGCGCCGGATCGATCGAAGGAAATTCACGAACCCCTAAATAGGTATACCCAATTATTCCAAAAAGTACTATTGCCAGGTTCATGACAATAGTAAGGACAGGCCTTTTTATACTTAAAGTTGATAAACTCATTTATTGTCTCCTAACAATTTATTTTGTTGAATGGCTACCTGAACAGGCGCGCCATCTTTTAATGACATCACTCCTGTTGTCAACACTGTGTCACCTGCTTTTAATCCGGAAGTAACCAGAATGTCTCTTTCTGTACGAGCGCCGGTTTCTACTTTGATTTCTTCAGCTTTGCCGTTGCGCGCTACGAATATTTTCTTTCCATTCTGAATCGGGATCAATGCCTGAGATGGCACAAGCAGCGCGTCGGTAATTCTTTCTAGCGGAAGCTGCACATTTGCAAATGTTCCAGGTAGTAGTTTACCATGCTGATTCTCTGCACGTGCTCTAAGTCTTAAGGTTCTGGTTTCGACTTCAACTTCAGGTTCTATAGCGTAAACTTTTGCAGTATACCTTTCAGCCGAACCGGCTGTTGTGAATGACAGTGTTGTTCCGACCTTCATTTGTGATGCATATTTCTCAGGAATAGAAAAGGTAATCTTCACGACTGAAGTATTAACAAGTTTTGCAATCAGCGTAGTGGGAGTAACATATGTTCCTTTTGAAATAGATCGCAGTCCAATTTTTCCTGCAAACGGAGCGCGAACCGTGGCTTTCGCAAGTTGCGCCTGAATCAGCTGTGTTTGAGCTCGGGCTGATTGATAGTCAGCACTTGCAATATCGTATTCTTCACGACTGATGGCTTCTTTTTCAAGAAGAAGTCTTGCGCGGCGCTCATTTTCAGAGGCAAGTTTCGTAGCTGTATTAGCTTGTGCAAGTTGGGCCCGAAGTTCAATGTCGTTGACTTTAAACAGAACCTGTCCTTTTGAAACAGAACTACCTTCGTCGAAATTAATGCTGACAACGATTCCTGAAACTTCACTTCTGATATCAACCTGTTCGTTGGCTTCAATCGAGCCGGAAAGAGATAAATTATCTGCAAATTCCTGTGGCTGAAGAACAATCCCGCTTACACGGGTTGGCCCTTTTTTCATCGCACCTTTTGCTTCTTCTTCACCGCCACTGTTTTCTGTTACTCTGTATATAATAAATCCAACAAGTGCCAAAGCCAGCACCGCGTAGATAATATGTTTTAGCTTCATATATGGTTGTTCCTAAACGTGCAAAAATAAAGTTTATACAGGGATTTGTCCTGTCAGTTGATTTTTATTTAACACCTGTAGAGATTCGATTTAATATTATGGGAAGATGTATTCACAGTGGCCATTATTGGTTATGTAAGAATTTATGCTACGCGGATTGTGTAATTATACCTTTAGATGCTATAATTAGAAGCGCGAAGTTTTTATTCCCTTTAAGTTACAGCAACAAGTGCTGGAAAACTTATTATTAACCTAAAATCTTAACTATGTTTTACCATGATTCTAAACTTCAATTTGAGGTGAGGGTTGACAAGCCGGATCCCATGTTTGCGAAATTACTTCAACAAGCCATTGGTGGGATTGAAGGCGAAATTCGGGTCTGCCTTCAGTATCTTTTTCAGGCGTGGGGAAACCGCGGACCTGTGAAATATCGTGACATGCTGATGGAAACCGGTACCGAAGAAATTGCCCACATCGAAATGCTTGCAACGGCCGTGGCACTAAATCTTGAGCCTGCGTCAAGTGCATTCAAGGATGAAATGGCAGCTGAGAGTCCGATTGTTAAAGCAATAATGGGCGGAGCTGACCCTCGACACTACCTATCTTCAGGCATGGCTGCACTTGCAACCGATTCGAATGGCGTTCCATTTAATGGCTCGTGGGTAGTTGGTTCCGGAAATCTGGCTGCCGACATGTATGCCAATGTGATGGCAGAATCTACCGGACGTGTTCTTGCCACAAGGTTGTATAATTCCACAGATGACAAGGGAATGAAAAACATGTTGGCATTTTTGATTGCCCGTGATACCATGCATCAAAACCAATGGCTGGCTGTATTGGAAGAAATCGGCGGACTCACAGGAAATCATCCAATTCCGAACAGTTTCCCGCAAGACAAAGAAAATCAGGATTTCAATTACAGTTTCGTTTCAACAAATATTGCAGCTGAAGCTGAAAATATGTCTTCAATGGGAAGATGGGCAAACGGTACATCTTTGGATGGTAAGGGTGAATTTAAATTTGAAAAAGCTGCTCCACTTGGAGATAAACCGGTTCTTGGCCAGCCGCATCCGGACGGATTTGCTCAAATGCAGCAAATGAAAGACGGCGACGGTGATGGTTTTATAAAGTCAGTTTTTGAAAAGCTCTAAAAATTGAAGCTGTTTCTCCGGAAGCAGCTTTTTTTTAGCTGATGTGGTTCCAGATGTTTTTCTTGCGTGTGAGTTCAATGTATGCCTGACGAAGCAAATTGTGTTCAGGTTTAGACATTGATGGGTCATCTTTAAGTAAGATCTTTGCATGATGCCTTGCAAGCTGAAGGATATCGCGGTCAAGGACAAGATCGGCGATCTTTAAATTTAGCACGCCGCTTTGCTGTGTCCCCATAATATCTCCAGGTCCGCGCAATCGAAGGTCTACCTCTGCAATTTCAAAACCGTCATTCGTTCGCACCATGGTTTCCATCCGAATTTTACTATCATTGCTGAGTTTGTGGCCCGTCATCAATATGCAATAACTTTGTTCGGCGCCACGTCCTACACGGCCACGAAGCTGATGCAACTGCGATAATCCAAATCGTTCTGCGCTTTCAATGATCATTACACTTGCGTTAGGCACATTGACACCAACTTCGATCACAGTAGTTGCTACCATAATATCGGTCTTGCCTTCCGAAAATCGTTTCATTTCTGAATCTTTTTCTGCAGGTTTCATTTTTCCATGTAAGATAGAAACTGAATACTGAGGCAGCGGAAAGTCACGTGATATACTTTCATAACCATCCATCAAATCCTTATAATCCATCTTTTCACTTTCCTGAATCAGAGGATATACTATGTAAATCTGCCTGCCTTTTGCAATCTCATCCTTAATGAACTTCCAGACACCAAGCCTGTTGCTGTCGGAACGATGAACAGTTTTGATCGGCTTTCTGCCCGGCGGAAGTTCGTCGATGACAGATATATCCAAATCGCCGTAAAGGCTCATGGCCAGAGTACGCGGAATGGGAGTGGCGGTCATTACAAGGACGTGAGGCGGAATCTCGTTTTTTTTCCAAAGTTTAGATCGCTGTTCCACACCAAAACGATGCTGTTCATCAATAACTGCAAGTCCCAGGTTTTTGAACTGAACTTTATCTTCCAGAAGTGCATGTGTCCCAATAATTATATTTAAAGAACCATCTTCAAGTCCTTCGTGTATTATTGTTCTATGCGCTGTTTTCGTCGATCCCGTTAAAATCTTTATATCGATATTCAGATTTGAAGCTAGTTCTTTCAAGCCAAGGTAATGCTGATTAGCAAGGATTTCAGTCGGTGCCATCAAACATGCCTGAAATCCATTGTCTATTGCGAGAAGCATGCTCATCAGCGCCACGATTGTTTTGCCCGAACCTACATCGCCCTGAAGAAGCCTGTTCATTTGTGCAGGATTTCCCATGTCATTCCGGATTTCTTTTAAAACCCGCTTCTGCGCATTGGTCAGTTCAAATGGAAGGTGATTCTGGAAAAATTCCGTGAAATAAGATCCTACTTTAGTGAATGCATGTCCGCGTATCTTCTGCTTTCGAATCAGATTTTTGGTGATCAGCTGCAGCTGAATAAAAAACAGCTCTTCAAACTTCAATCGAAACTGTGCCTTGGCTAAGATTTCTGCGCTTTTTGGAAAGTGAATGTTGAACAAAGCAGCATTTTTCGGAATTAGTGACAGCTCCGAAATGATGTTCTGTGGAAGTGCATCAGAAAATTTCGCTTCCGTTTCCACAAACAGCTGCTGGACTAACTTGCTGATAACGCGGTTGCTGATTCCGCGGTTGGATAATGTTTCTGTCGAAGGATACACAGGCTGCATCGCCGACCGAAGGCTTTTTTCATGTTCCGACAGCAATTCCATTTCCGGATGCGCCATGCTGAAGAGTCCGTTGAAGTAGGTACATTTTCCAAAAATAACGATAGGAACGCCGGGTTTTAAACTTTCGCGTATCCACTTGTGGCCCTGAAACCATACAAGTTCCATTTCGCCAGTATCGTCAGAAAAAGTTGCGACAAGCCGTTTACCTCTTTTTTGCTCGACCATTTTAACATGAGTAACTTTGCCGACGATCTGCACTTCTGCGTTGTTGTTCAGAAGTTCATTAACCTTGAAATATCTCGTTCGGTCAATGTATCTGTTGGGATAAAAATGCAGCAGATCAGCATAGGAACTTATGCCAAGTTCTTTGCGCAACAGCTCACCGCGGTTTGGTCCAACGCCTTTCAGATATTCGATAGGTGTCGCCAGCAGGCTGTTCATACAGAATTGTTCAAGTGACAAAGGCGAAGATACTTTTTAATCTGAAGAATTGAAAATGGCAATTCCCGTTTCGTAACTTTACAAATATTGCGGATTTGATTATGAAAATATTACGGTTTTTACTTTTACTACTTTCTCCATTTGTTTTTGCACAGCAGATCACAAAAGTTGATTTTAAAACGCTTGAAGCAACTGTTGCCCCAAACGCAGTGAGCAAGCAGGTTACTGGCACTTGCAAATACTCTTTTTCGGTTGGATCTGCAATTGACACTATCAACATTGATGCTGTCAATATAGAGTTCAGCAACCTCAGGGTAAATAACAAAACAGTTCCCTATAAAGTCAAGGCGACCGCACTTCAGCTTTATAAAGGTTTTAAAAAAGGAAAAAACACGCTGACATTTGATTATATCGCAAAACCGAAACAAACACTATACTTTACAGGTTCAGGCGACAATTTGCAAATCTGGACTCAAGGCCAGGGCAAAGAGACAAGTCATTGGCTTCCGAGCTTTAACGATGTAAATGAAAAAGTAGTTTTTAACCTGACTATACTATATGATCCAGGATTTGAAATAATATCAAATGGTGTTACCGCAAAAACCGGCATGGAAACCGGCAAAAACTTCGTCAGTTTCAGGATGGATGATCCAATGAGCTCATATCTTGTCATGCTGGCGATCGGAAAATTTCGAGGTGAAGTGGTCAGATCTCAATCCGGTGTTCCGATATTACTATATGTCAGGCCACAGGACGAACAAAAATGCGAGCCCACATTTCGCTATACAAAGCAAATATTCGACTTCTTCGAACGTGAGATAGGAGTTAAGTACCCGTGGAAAGTTTATAAACAAATTCCTGTAACCGACTTTTTATACGCAGGTATGGAAAACACCTCCGCAACATTGTTTTCGCAGGATTTTGTGGTTGACAGCATTGGATACAACGACCGAAATTACATCAATGTCAATGCACATGAACTGGCGCATCAGTGGTTTGGGGATTATGTCACTGCAGTTTCCGGGACGCACCATTGGCTTCAGGAAGGTTTTGCTACATATTATGCCTTGCTTGCCGAGGAAGAAATTTTTGGCGCAGATCATTTTTCATATAAACTTTATGAAATGGCAGAAGAGCTTCAACATGCCTCCGAAACCGATACGATTCCGATTTTAAATCCAAAGGCGAGCTCACTGACATTCTACAAAAAAGGCGCCTGGGCACTTCATGCGTTGCGGAATGAAGTAGGCACAGAGAACTTTCGGAAAGCAGTTAAAAATTACTTGAATAAATATGCATTCAAAAATGTAACAACTGAAAATTTCCTTGCAGAAGTAAAAAAGGTCACGCCGTTTAACGAAAAGGCATTCCGGCAAAATTGGCTCGAAAATCCAAAATTCGAGGTGAAACAAGCTATATCAATTTTGAAGAAAAACAGCTTTGTCAGTCAATATTTAGACATTTTGGAAATGACCAATGTTCCCTTCGAGCAGAAGCGCGCGCAGTTCGAAAAAATATTGACTTCAAATGCCTATCATCCCATAAAAGAAGAAGTCATCTTTCAAACGAGCGAGGTTCCTTTTGAGCAAAAGCAGCAACTCTTGAATTTAGCTATTAGCACTAATGAAGTTCGCGTGCGGCAGGTTGTTGCAAACTCGATCTCTAAGGTTCCAGAAAGTTTTTATCTGCAATACACCAGCCTACTTAATGATCCGTCATATATAACAAGAGAGATGGTAACTAATATTTTATGGTCACAGTTTCCCGAGCGGCGTAAGGAAATTCTTGATTCGACAAGTAGCGATATTGGTTTTAATGACAAAAACCTTCGGATACAATGGCTGACCCTTGCATTGATCACACAAGGATATAAAGATGATCAAAAGATTAAATTTTATGAAGAACTGCTTAGTTACGGAACTCCGGATTACGAAAGTTCAGTTCGGCAAAATGCACTGACCAACCTGTTGTACATTGACCAAAACGATAAAAATGTGCTTGCAATGCTTGTTCGGCCGTTAACCCACCACCGATGGCAGTTTTCAAAATTTGCGCGGGATAAAATACGTGAACTAATTAAGAAAGATGCACACCGCAGTTTTTATCTAACACTTCTTCCAACACTTGAAGAATCCGAGAAAAATCAGTTAAACAGGTTGCTGAATCCATAACAAATTTTCTTTTTATTTGCTGGCACGCAACCATTACCGTTAATATGCGTCTGACCTAAACAAACCAAAAAGATAATTTATGAAAAGATTTAAGCACTACCTAATGATGATGTTTGCTGTTGTGGCAGTAATCGGTTGTAATCCTGATGATGATGACGACAACAACAATCCTAACAATTCAGATGATGTATTTTCGGAAAACTTTGGAAGCGAGGTTACGCGGAATTTTATGGGGAAAATTGTGGATGTCAACAATGAGCCTATCCAAAATGTGGCAATTAAAGTCGGAAGCAAAACAGCACAAACAGATGTAAACGGAATTTTTATAATTAAAGACGCCGACGTTCACCAACAATTCGCTTACATCACTGCACAAAAAGCCGGTTATCTTGAAGGTTCTCGTTCACTTGTACCAACCAACGGAAGCAACCAGGTTAAAATCATGCTACTTCCCGCAGACGCAATTGCTACGGTTGCTTCAGGTGAAGAGAGTGAAGTTGAACTTCCATCAGGAACTAAAGTAACTTTCGACGGTTCGTTTGAAGATGCCGCCGGAAATCCTTATTCAGGAAGTGTTTCAGTTTCTATGTATCACCTTTTACCATCCAACGACAATATCAGCCAGATCATGCCTGGTATGTTGTATGCGCAGGATGAGAATAACGATGAAGCTGCTCTTGAAACATATGGAATGCTTAACGTTGAACTTCGCGGCGCAAGCGGGCAGAAACTTCAAATTGCCGAAGGTCATAAAGCAGAGATGTCAATGCTGATCGACCCTT
>DASWND010000002.1:0-17216 GCA_036399435.1 Flavobacterium sp. | reverse complement strand
AATGATTTAATTTTTCGCTAACAAAACCATCTGCTGATTTTCGTATCTTAGCAGCTTAAAAAAGACGCGATTCTATGAAGAAATATCTCATTCTTGCGCTATTCGCGATACAGTTCGTTAGCGCGCAGCAAAAAATCGATTCATTGGCTGCGACAATGGGTAATAACGAGGTTCGCGTAGATGTACTTTCTGCGATTGCCGCTTCTAAGCTCAATCTCAGCTATGAGCGTTATATGAGCAGGGATTGGTCGATCGGAATCACATTGGGATATTCAGACAGCGATAAAGTCAACGAAGATTTTGACAAAGGCTACAGAAACAGCCGCCCCGAATATGATGTTACGCCGTTTGTACGTTATAAAATGTCTAAAGGAATTAGAAATTTTTACTTCATCGAGGCTTTTGCTTCTGCCAATGGTGGTGACTATAAAGAAACTGTGAGGCGAATTGATCCAACTGGCGCGGGATATTATGTCAATGAAAAATCGACATATTTCGATGTTGGTGCCGGAGCCGGTGTAGGATACAAGATGTATTTCTCTGATAAATTTGGAGTTGAATTTCTGGTTGCTTTCGGAACAAACTTCGTCAATAAAGATAAAAGCCCTGATACATTATCACGCGTTGGCCTTAGCCTCGCCTACCGATTTTAATACTTAGATCATGAAAAAATTAAGATATATACTTCCGCTATTTGCATTGATGTTTATAGCATGCGATTCAAATGACGATGGGTTTTACAATACTGTTTATGTCGATACTGCAAATCTTGTAAATATTGAGACGCAGGCCGAGTATCAGGTTGATGATGTATTATTCGTCGAGGCTTATATTCCTAACCTGCTTGATGAACCTGGACATCTTACGCCTCTGGATCTTCGTAAAACAACCGGAAATGTTGAAACATTCGAATTCACTTATAACATTGAGCGAAACGTGAATGGCGAATGGCTGCCTGTCGATTTGACAAACTCTTTTACTATTATAGATGGTTTGGCGAATTTCGGCTCATTTGTTCAGGCATTCCCAAGATATGATGTCACAGAAGACGCATTTATTTTCAGAGGTGGAATAGAATTGCAGCAAGCGGGCGATTATCGCATTAGCTTTGGTTATAACAGCAGGGTTACAGATCAGGTGGAACTATTTTCAAATAGCAGCAACAATAATATAATCGTCAAAATTTCTTCTGAAACTAATCAGTTAAATGACGACGGATATTACAATTTTACTGTAAATTAATTACCATTGGATCGGCAATTTTCCTACTGATACCAGATAATTGTTAGCTTTACTGAAATGACGGTTTCCGAACCAATGTCCTTTGTTTGCGCTTAATGGTGACGGATGACCGGATTCTAAAATCAAGTGATTCCCGTTGCGGCAGACGGTGCCTTTCTTTTTTGCATATCCGCCCCAGAGCATAAAAACAATATTATTTGAACGATTCGCCAGAGCACGAAGAATGGCATCGGTAAATTTTTCCCAATCCTTTCCCGCATGGCTTCCGGCAGCACCTTCACGAACCGACAGGACTGAATTTAACAAAAGAACTCCTTGATTTGCCCACTTCTCGAGGTTTCCGCTAGTAGGAACCGGAACGCCTAAATCGTCGGAAAGCTCATTGAATACATTTCGTAACGATGGAGGAAATGGTACTCCGTCACGAACAGAAAAACATAAACCATGTGCCTGACCTGCGCCATGATAAGGATCTTGCCCAATAACTACCACCTTAACATCCGCAAATGGGCAACTGTTAAGTGCAGAGAAAATTTCTGTAACCGGCGGAAAGCAAATATTCTCAGAATATTCGAGTTTTACGAATTCCATTAAACGCCGGAAGTATGGCTTGTCGAATTCATCGTGCAACACATTGTGCCACGAAGGTTCTAAATAAAAATCCAGATTATGCATAGTGGCAAATATAATATGTTTGTAATCGTGAGTGGCCAAAGATAAACCTGCCAAATCACTAAATTTGTAAAAAGAAGTTTCAATAAATGATCAGCATAACAGAAAAGACGTTGCAGGATTTGCAGTTTCCGACAATTTTGGAGACCGTAGCTGATATCTGCAACACCGAAATTGGGAAGGAGAAAGCGATGCTGATAGCTCCGTTTAGGGAGAAAGAAGATCTGCTGGCTGCGCTTGCGATGACTTCCGAATACCAGTCATCGTTCCAGAATAATAATGCGATTCCTAACCATGGTTTTGAATCAATAACGAATGATATCAGGTTTCTTTCAATAGAAGATAGTTTTCTTGAGCCGGGCAGTTTCAGAAAGATTGCCACAGTATCAGAAACCACTAATACATTGCTTCAGTACCTGAAGAAGTTTGATGACTACTACCCGACTTTGGCCATTAAAGCATCCGGAGTAACATTTGCTAAAGAAATTAATCTGCGCATAGATGAAGTGATTGACAAGTATGGTGATATAAAAGATTCAGCTTCACCCGGTTTGCAGAATATCCGAAGGGAAATGAATGATGTTCGCGCCAAAGTCAATACAAGCTTTACATCTGCGCTCACACATTATAACAGCCAAGGCTACCTGGATGATATAAAAGAATCGTTTGTACAGAACCGGCGTGTTCTTGCAGTTCTCGCCATGTATCGCCGAAAGGTAAAGGGATCAATATTAGGAAGTTCAAAAACAGGAAGTATTGCTTACATAGAACCTGAAGCAACGCTAAAATACTCACGTGAATTAGGAGTTCTGGAGTATGAAGAAAAAGAAGAAATCGTAAGAATACTAAGGCAATTATCGTCAGCAATTAGACCCTATGCCGAACTTTTAATTAACTATCAGGAATTTCTAAGCGACATGGATGTTATTGCTGCAAAGGCAAAATATGCAGTCAGGATCAATGGAATTATGCCCGCGATCACAGAAGAACGGCGGTTGTTTTTCAGGGAGGCTTATCATCCAATACTATACCTCACGAATAAACAAAAGAAAGAGCCGGTTTATCCGCAGACGATTGAGTTGAGCCACGAAAAACGGATCATTGTCATTTCCGGGCCAAATGCGGGAGGAAAAACAATTTCACTAAAAACGGTCGGTTTGCTTCAGTTGATGCTGCAAAGCGGAATGTTGATTCCTGTACACGAACGCAGCGAAACATTTTTATTTGATCGTATTCTTACTGATATTGGTGATAACCAATCGATCGAAAATCATTTGAGTACGTATAGTTACAGGCTCAAAAACATGAATTACTTTCTCAAGAAGTGCAACAGCAAAACGTTGTTTCTGATTGATGAGTTTGGTACAGGTTCAGATCCGGAACTAGGTGGCGCACTGGCAGAAATCTTTCTCGAAGAGTTTTATCATCGGGAAGCTTTTGGTATTATTACGACGCATTACTCGAACCTGAAAATGCTTGCTAATGATCTTCCATACGCCATCAATGCCAATATGCTGTTTGATGAAAAGTCGCTTGAGCCAATGTACAAGCTTGTTCTAGGTCAGGCCGGAAGTTCATTTACCTTTGAAGTAGCTCAGAAAAACGGAATTCCATACGGACTAATTAACCGGGCTAAAAAGCGCATTGAAGGCGGAAAAGTGCGATTCGACAAAACTATTGCTACGTTGCAGAAGGAACGGTCAAAGATGGAGAAGACCTCTCAGACGCTAAAGGAAGAAGAGACAAAAGCACGGGAAGAGAGTAAAAAGCTTGAGCAGACCAACGTAAAGATCCGTCAGAAGCTTGAGAACTATCAGGAATTATATGATCAGAATCAAAAATCGATTTACATAGGACAACGGATCGAAGATCTATCGGAAAAATATTTCAACAACAAGAATAAAAAGGAGTTGATCGGCGAATTTCTTAAACTTGTAGAAATAGAAAACTCCAAAAGAAAAAAAGCTACTGTTAAAGAAGTCAAAGCCAAAGAAGAACATAAGAAAAAAGTAGTTGAAGAGGTCACTGTTCACGTTGAAGAAATCCGAAAGGAAAAGAAAGAGAAGAAACAGAAACCACCTGTTGAAGACAAACCAAAACCGATATTGAAAGTCGGCGATCGCGTGCGTATGACTGATGGTAAAGCGGTTGGAAGCATTGACAGTATTGAAAAAAATAAAGCTGTGGTCAACTATGGGATATTTACTTCTAAAGTGTCAGTTGACACGCTAGAACTTGTAGAATCAAAAAAATAATGATAGTAGAAGTGCTCCCACAAAACAAGAAGATCATTCTATTTGATGGAGTTTGCAATATGTGCGACAGGGCAGTTCAATATATTATCCGCAATGATCGAAGGGATATTTTTAGATTTGCTGCTTTAGACTCGGAAGTGGGGCAACAAATTATAGCTCATCTGAAAATTGACAGCGAGAAGATCGACAGCATAATTCTTTATGAGCCCGGACTGGCTTATTTTACAAAATCAGACGCAGCGATTGAGATCGCAATGGAATTAGGTGGACTTCTAAAGGTGGCGTATGTTTTTAAAGTCATACCGCTTTTTGTTCGTGATCGTATCTATGATTATATCGCGAAAAACAGATACAGGTGGTTTGGCCGAAAGTCTGAATGTATGATTCCAAGTGAAAATATTAAAGCGAAGTTTTTATAAATAAAAAAGGCTCCTCAAATCGAGGAGCCTTTCTTTTGTTCGTATGTGAACTTAGTTCTTAACGATTTTCTTAACTGCAGTTCCTTTATCAGAATTTATATTCATCAAGTAGATACCTGAAGCAAGATCAGAAATATTAATTTCTACAGTAGAAGCGCTATGGTTAGAAGTACGAATAACTCTTCCATTAACGTCTGTGATAGAAACTGTATTTACTGTAATGTTCTCAGAGCTTGCAATTCTTACGATATCTCTAGCAGGATTTGGTGAAACAACCAAATTAGAAGCTAAAAATTCATTAACAGAAAGAAGCGGATCCATAACAGAAACAGCATCAAGAAGAATAGCTCCATTGTTTAAAGCAGATTGTGCAGATCCAGTATAGTGGAAACCTAGGTTATAAACACCTGTTGTAACAACTGGGAACGTTGCTGTCTGCAATGTGTATGTGTCAGTGTTAAAGTTTGCGTGATTGTTCAAAACTGTAGTCTGAGCTTCAATCGTTGCATCTGAACCAATTGTAACAGCAAGGTTATTTACTCCACCGTTACCGGCAGCTTTATACTCACGAATATAGTAGCTGATTGTTACTGTTGTTCCGCCAACTAAGTTAAGACCTCTTGAAAATAACCATGCATCAGTTGCAACAGTATCGCCAAAAGCAGCAGCTAGTCCTTCGCCTTCCTGAACAAGTGCACCTGTTCCAGTGTAAATACCCCAAGATGCGTTGTCTTCTGAAGTTGACCATCCACCAGCAGCTAACGTTCCTGATTCAAAACTATAAGTATAGTTTAGGTCAGCAGGAGAAGAAAGCGTTGTGTAGAAGTTGTAAGGACCTTGCCAAGCACCTGTTGAAGTTCCTCCACAGTTTGAGCGAATATAGAAAGAATATGAAGTTCCTTCCATTAGTCCTGTAAACTCGTATGAAGGAGTTTCAGAAACTGCTAAAGTACCATTACCTTGTGTAAAACCAGTTTCGCCGTACTCAAGTTCATAAGTAACGCCAATTGTTCCTTCCCAAGACAATGTAGCTGAGTTATCAGCAACTGCGTCTAAAAGGAATCCTGATACCGGAGAACATCCAGCAACTGCGATATCATCAATTAATGCAGTGTCGGCGTCATTACCAACGTAGTTGAATTTAAGTTTAACGTCAGCTTCACCAACGTATTCAGCCAAATTGACAGAAACACTTATTGGCTCGTAGTCAACGTACTCACCTTGATCTTCTTCAACCCAAACTTGATCCCATGTTGTTCCACCATCGGTAGAAACTGAAACTAATAGATCTCCGTTTGGATTTGGGTCAACCATATACTCATAACCAAGAACAGCTGTAAAGCTTAAATAAGCCTGAGTATATCCAACTAAGCTGAATGAAGGGCTGATTAATGATTCGTCCTGGTCTTCAGCGATCCAAGCAACAGCTGCAGATCCAGTGCCTGCTACTGGTGCATCAACTTCATGGTACCAGTTGTTAGTCTCATGTGTACTGATGAACGACCATCCTTCAGGTGGAAAAGTTTCGCCATCGAAATTTTCTTCGAACGCAACCTGGCCAATACTTAAATTGGACAGTCCTAACAATGTTGTTAAGAGTAGAAATTTTTTCATAAAGAATTAAAATTAAGTTTAGCTGTAAATCTAAGAAATAATTAATTATGTGGCAAAGCCCAAATTAAAATAATGAACAGAATCTTAATAATTTTCCGACTTTAACGCTCTTCTGTATCGCCGCCCTCCCATTTTCCAACCACTGACGTTGCCAAAGCATTGCCAAGGACATTTGTTCCGCTCCTGAACATATCACAAAAATGATCAATCGGCAAAATTAAAGCTATACCCTCAATTGGGATGTCAAACATTCCGCAGGTTGCGGCAACAACAACAAGGCTTGCCCTGGGAACGCCCGCAATCCCTTTGCTCGTGAGCATCAACACAAGCAGCATCGTCATTTGTGTTCCGAGAGACAGATCAACGCCGTACGCCTGCGCTATAAAAATGCTTGCAAAAGTCATATACATCATGCTTCCATCAAGGTTGAATGAGTACCCCAGAGGCAACATGAAGGAGACAATCTTGTCTTTGACGCCAAACCTTTCAAGTTCTTCGGTAAGTTTTGGGAAAACAGCCTCACTGCTTGTTGTTCCGAAGGCAATAAATATTGGGCCGGTAATTCTCTTTAGCAAGGTGCCTAACCGTTTACCAAGAAAAATATAGCCAACCAGCAAAAGCACCACCCATAGCGAAGTAATTCCAACTAAAAACGAACCGAAGTATTTAATATAGGTGAGCAACAGGTCATTTAAATCACGAATGGCAAAAACAGCCGCAATTGCTCCGAATACACCAACAGGCGCAAATTTCATTACATAGTTTACCATCTTTAATATGACATGTGAAGTTTTGTCGAGCGCATTAACGACAGGCTTTGCAAAATCGCCCATCGCTGCCGCTGCAAGCCCGAAGAAGATGGAAAAGACGACAATCTGCAGAATTTCGTTGGTTGCCATAGCTTCAACTATGCTTTTTGGAACAATGTGTTCGATAAAGTTTTGTGCGGAAAACACTTTGGTCTTGTCGGTCACTTCTGCTGCAGTTGCAACATCAACCCCTGAAAGGTTCAAACCTACGCCCGGCTCGAGAATGTTCACCCAAAAAAGCCCGATCAATAATGATATGAACGAGGCTGTAAAAAACCAACCCAGTGCTTTACCCCCAATGCGGCCAACTGCTTTTATATCACCAAGCTTTGCAATTCCTACTACCAGAGTAGTAAAAACCAAAGGCGAGATAATCATTTGCACCAAGCGTATGAAAATAGTCGCGAGCAGCTTAATATAGTTGTTGAACTCCGCAGCGCCTTCGGGTGAAATATTGTTGTGAACATAGATTCCGAGTACAGCTCCCAGCAACATCGCGATGATGATCTGAAAGGTGAGGTTTGAAAGCATTGAAGGCTTCTTTGTTTGTTCTGTTGTCATGGTTTTGATTTATGCCTAGCCCTGATGGCAGCGATATCCCCGTAATGCAATGAAGGGATAAAGCGAACAGCAGGAAATTGCTTCTAAAAAATTATTAAGTATGTGATGTTCAAATGTTATTTGGCGTATTGTTTATTCAACAGATAAAAATCTGCCAGCACGAGAGCTGCCATCGCTTCAACTATCGGCACCGCGCGGGGAACAACGCAGGGATCATGTCGGCCTTTGCCCTGTAATTCGATTATTTCTCCGCTCCTATTGACAGTTTGCTGTGGCTGCATAATTGTAGAAACAGGTTTAAACGCGACCCGAAAATAGATATCCATCCCGTTGCTGATTCCGCCCTGGATTCCGCCTGCCATATTTGTTTTAGTCGTGCCATCCTCATTATACAGGTCATTGTGTTCGCTGCCTTTCATCACCGAGCCACAAAACCCGCTTCCATATTCGAAGCCTTTTACAGCATTTATGGAAAGCATTGCCATACCTAATCTTGCATGGAGTTTATCAAAAACCGGCTCGCCCAGACCCACAGGCACGTTTTGGAGTACGCATGTCACGGTCCCGCCTACGGTGTCGCCATTGCTTCTGATCTCACGGATCAGATTCTCCATTTTTTCAGCAGTTTGCTGATCCGGACATCTAACAGCATTATTGTCTGTTGCTGAAAGGTCTAGATCCTGATAAGGTTTATCAATAAATATGTTCCCGACTGATGATACGAAGGCGCTGATTTTGATTTCCGGAAAAATTTGACGTGCAATTGCACCTGCCACTACCCTACATGCTGTTTCACGCGCTGAACTGCGCCCGCCGCCGCGATAATCACGGATTCCATATTTTTTTTCATATACATAGTCGGCGTGTCCGGGCCGATATGCATCTTTAAGATGTGTGTAATCTGATGATTTGTGATCTTGATTAGAAATCGTAAAACCGATAGGCATTCCGGTTGTCTCACCTTCAAAAATTCCCGAACGAAATTTTACTTCATCGTCTTCTTTGCGTTGGGTTACAATTGCAGACTGGCCGGGTTTTCTACGAGACATTTGATATGTGATATCATCGTAATTGATTTTGATGCCCGCAGGACAACCTTCAATGACGCCACCCAGCGCATCTCCATGCGATTCACCATAAGTTGTCAATCTAAATAGTGTCCCGAAGCTGTTTCCCGCCATATTGTGGTTTTGAACAAATATAATATTTATGAGCGCAAATTACTGATGATGCTGTCATTTATTTGGTATAACTGTGTATTAAATTCCCGCTGCTTCCTGTTAATTTTAACACAATAAGAGTAATGCTTTGTAGGGTATTCCTAATTTTGTAATACTAACTAAATATATCAAAATGAAAAAGATCCTATTAACAATGCTTGCAGTCATTGGAAGTGCAATAAGCAGCCAGGCGCAAGAAATCCCAAAAAATGCTCTCGGTTTGAGATTGGGCGACAGCGATGGTTTTGGAGGTGAACTTTCGTATCAACGTGGTTTATCCGGCAACAACAGGCTTGAACTTGACTTGGGATGGAGAGACAGCAAAAATTATGATGCATTCAAACTTACAGGGCTTTACCAGTGGGTGTGGAATATTGAAGGCGGCTTTAATTGGTATGCCGGTGTTGGAGGTGGCGTTGGAAGCTACAGCTTTGATAAGAAGTACGATTATCCGGGTGATGATGATGGCGGGACGTTTTTAGTTCTTGCCGGTGATCTTGGAATTGAATATGTTTTTGATATTCCGCTTCAGCTTTCGCTGGATATTCGTCCAGAGTTTTACTTTGGAGATGATTTCAGGGATGACAATTTCGGACCAGATATCGCACTTGGTATCAGATATACATTCTAAAGAAAATCCCGCAACCGCGGGATTTTTTATTTTACTTCTATTGGCTTTCTGGAGTTGATCTTTACAACAGTATATGGATAAGTAAATGCCTGTGTGACCATTGAACCCGGTTCGGGATTAATATCTTTTACTGTGACAATTACTTTATCTGCGGTTTCTTCAACATTTTCAACACCGATTTTATATCCGCCCGTAGTTTTTTCACCCATGTTTAAGATCAGGAAAGTGGCATTTTGCAGATCAGCCTCCTGAATCTTCTTCTGCATAGTCTCATCGTTCTGCAGCATCTCTATTTCTTTAGACTCAGTGAGCACTTCAAAAAACCTAATGGTTGCTCCGCCATCTCCCTGTTCCGTAAGTATTTCATAAAGAGGCTTTTTACCTGCAACACCTGTTTTAGTAGATGAACATGAGAGCATCATTATTATACTAAATAGAACAATTACTTTTTTCATACAGTATGTGTATTTAAGGCCTTTTGGTACAGATCTTCATACAAAGGCAAGATATTTTTGATATCGAATTGTCGGGCAACCTGCAGGGCATTCGCCTTAAATTCCTGTAAGATTCTTTCATCCTGAAGAATCTTAAGCGCATTTTTAGCCATTTCGTCAATATCTCCGACGTCACTGAGGTAGCCTGAGACACCATTGATATTTACTTCCGGCAAGCCACCTGCGTTGCTCGAAATAACAGGAACCGACCAAGCCATTGCTTCAAGAGCTGCAAGTCCGAAGCTCTCTGTCTCGGAAGGCAACAAAAACAAGTCGGTATAACTTAATATTGTATCGATCTCATTACTGTTCCCAAGGAAAATCACTTTGTCTTCTATTCCCAGTTTCTTGCACAGCTTCTCCGCTTTTTGCTTTTCAGGGCCATCGCCAACCATTAGTAATTTTGCTGGAATTTCTTTCTGAACCGCATCAAAGATCCTGATAATATCGCCAACGCGCTTTACTTTTCGGAAATTGCTGATATGGGTCAATATTCGTTCACCTTCTTTAGCAATTAACGATCTTCGACAAGGAATATTAGGATCAGTAGTGTTTTTTCCTAGTTCGATAAAATTAGGAATTACATGAATCTCATTTGTGATATTGAACAAAGCATAGGTCTGATCTTTCAGGCTTTGCGATACAGAAGTTACAAAATCTGATTTATTGATGCTAAAACTTACAGCCGGCTTATAAAACGGATGATTTCCGACCAGCGTTATATCAGTTCCGTGCAGCGTTGTGATCATTGGAAGCTCAATACCTTCATCGAGCAGCATTTGCTTTGCCATATAGCCCGCGTAGGCATGTGGAATTGCATAATGAACGTGCAGGAGCTCGATCTTATATAGCTTAACCATGTCAACAAGCTTACTGGATAAAGCAAGTTCATATGGCTGATAATGGAAAAGTGGATACTCGGGAACGTTGACTTCGTGATAATGAATATTCGGACTCAACAATTCGAGCCTTACCGGTTGACGATAAGTGATAAAGTGTATTTCGTGACCACGGTGCGCGAGTTCTAATCCAAGTTCAGTCGCTACAACACCGCTACCGCCAAAAGTGGGGTAACAAACAATTGCTATTTTCATGCAGGTATATTAAACAGTACGAATTTAAGCAAAATTGCAGCTACGCTTATAAAAAATAGGTTAAATCAAAAGCATCATGCAATTACTTGATGATCGCCCGCTGGATGATTTTCTGAATATCTTCCCTGATATTTTGCTGAGAAAGTGTATTTGGCTCCGGATTTGGGAAAGTGCGGTTTGAAAGAAATACATAAACGATCTCAGTTTCGGGATCTGCCCAAGCCATTGTACCTGTAAATCCTGTATGCCCGAAACTTTTCATTGATACACAGCCACACGTTGGACCGGGTTTTCCCTGTAATTGCGGCTTATCAAAACCGAGTCCCCGACGGTTACCTTCACGGCAGAAATGACATGTATTAAAGTCGTCGAAGGTCTTGTCAGAAAAGAATCGTTCACCACCGTATGAACCTTTTTGAAGGAACATCTGCATCATCTTGGCAATGTCCATGGCGTTCGAAAATAGTCCGGCGTGGCCACCAAGTCCGCCTTCCATTGCTGCTTCCATATCGTGAACATAACCCTGGACAACCTGATGCCTGAAATACTGATCGTCTTCTGTTGGAGGAATGACGCTCATATCATATTTGTGCAGCGGATTGTACATTGTATTGTTCATACCTATTGGTGCAAAAAACTTTTCAAAACTTAAATCGTTGATCTTTTGCTTCGTCTTCTTTTCTATAAAATCTTTTAAAATTATAAAAGTGAAGTCACTGTATTTGTATTCTTTTTTCAGAAGTAATTTCGAATCTGCTATCTTCTGCATAATTGTATCGTGATAGTCATTGCGCAGATACAGGTTTTCAGCTACCTGAAGTGAGAATCCTGGTTCAAATGATTTTCGGTAATATCGTTCGTCAGGCTGATTTAAACTATCTAATGTTTCTTTGTAAAATGGTAGCCATGCCTGCAATCTGGCCTGATGTGTCAGAAGATCCTCCAGATTTATATTTTTCTTATTTGTATCTCTAAACAAAGGATGGATATCACCAAGTTTAATTTGGTGGTTCAATTCTCCGCTATCAAACATCTGCATGACGTGCGGCAATGTTGATATTATTTTAGTCAGTGATGCGACATCATATATGTGAGCATCGGTAACTTTGATCTTCTTTTCGTAAGTATGGGTTCCAAAAGATTTTTGGTAAATAACTTTGCCTTTTCTTGCTACAAGAACCTGCATTCCCGGCGCCATCTTTCCATCGATCGCTTTTTGGGCAATCTGGTCAATTTCTTTCAAAATTTCAGGATTCATCCCTACATTTTGGGCAGCCGTAAAGCCAAGGCGATCAACCTTTTTGGTGTTGATCCCAAACTCCAACGGAAACGATTCATTGATTGTAACTGGCAGCTTTCCTTTTGAGGATATTGCGCCAAAAATGATTTCAGCCGAAACTACCTGTGAAACATCTGTATTCTGATAAGAGACAACGATACCTTCTATGTCCTTGAAGTTTGTAATTGGCAAAAGTGAATATGGTTTCGCGAAAATGTCGAGAATAACCCTGTTATGACGTGAAATAGAATCAAGTTTGGCAAGCTCCATATTGCGGAATTCATGGTTTTTCCATGCGCCATCAGCTTTATGGAAGCCGACGATAACTGTTGTATAATCTTTCAGCCTCACCAGTAGGCTATCAACATTGGTCTCATCAATTTCAGTAACTTCCGAGTACTTCTGCAGCGTTGTCAGAAAAGGTGAATGTATATCATCTCCAAGTTTTACGTATGCAATCTTTTCTTTTTTCAGATTGCGGATCGGCAGGATGCTGTCGGTGTTTTTAATTACAGTAATTGCATTTTCATACAAAGTATACTGCAGCGCATCGTTAAGTGACGGATTTAAATCGCGGCTTAAATTTTTTAGGTCGATAGGCTTGTACATGTCCAGCCCGGCTTTGTACTTATATTTTAATATTTTTTTGACTGAATGCGATAGTCTTTCCTCTGTAAGTATACTATCCTGATAGGCGACGCAAATTTTCTCATGAGCCCACGGCACATTTTCAGCAAAAAGTAAAATATCGTTTCCGGCCATAAGGGCTTCAAGATCTATTTCTCCTGGCTGTTTGAAATCGCTGGCACCTTTCATATTAAGCGCATCAGTAAAAATTAAGCCTTTAAAGTTTAACTCTTTCTGCAGAACATTCGTTACAACATTATATGAAATTGAAGATGGATAATTTTGACGTGATTCAAGACTTGGCACATTCAGGTGAGCAACCATTACTGATGCAAGCCCTTCGCTGAATAGTCTTTTATATGGATAGAACTCGATTTCATCAATGCGCTCGCGCGAGAAGCTGACTGTAGGAAGTGTATGATGAGAATCTACATCGGTGTCGCCATGTCCCGGAAAATGCTTTCCGGTAGCAAAGACACCCTGACTTTGGATGCCTTTCATCAACGCTAGAGCACGTTCGGTGACGTTGATCTTATCCTCACCAAAAGAACGGTTTCCAATTATTGGATTCCTGGGATTTGTATTAATGTCAAGAACCGGCGCGAAGTTAAAATGAATGCCCATGCGGTGGCTCTGCTTTCCGTATTCAGCGCCGACTTTTTCAATAAGCTTTATGTCCTGGATCGCTCCCAAAGTCATGTTCCACGGAAATCGATTTACTGAATCGAGTCGCATCGCGAGCCCCCATTCGGCATCAATACCAACAAAAAGAGGCACTTTCGAAATCGATTGATAATGATTGGTAAGCCGTGCCTGCCTTCCGGGTCCGCCTTGAAAGAAGATCAAACCACCGACGCTGTTCTCGCGAATCAGTTTTTCAACCGAGCGGATATGCGCCGAGTCTTTATTGGAGTACGCAGCTACCATAAACAGCTGGCCTACCTTTTCATCAAAAGTCATTGCATTATAGACGCTGTCAACCCAAACCTTCTCCTCTAATCTGCGGAGCGGAGATTGAAGCTTGTGATATTGAGCGACGGCAATTTCGCTTAACAAAAGCAAAAAGATGATACAGTATCTCATGAACAAGGTCTTAAAAGAAACGGCTGTGCCAACTTTCACCTGCAGGAACTTCCCAATATTCATTGAGTTCACCAACAGTATTAATAAGGTTATTAAAAACAACGGTATTTGCTGAAACTGCTTTTTCCTTTGCCATCTTTTTAAATTCTGATAAAGGTTTGTGCGCTATGTGATCGCCAAGCTTGAAAGTCACGTTCATCTTATCAAGCAGGTCAACTTCGTATTTCTTTTCAAGGTCCTGGATAAATTTTACCGATTCATCGATTGAACAGCCTGTCGCAGCTTGTGTTTCGCCATTTACAGCGAGTATGATGAACCTATTATATTTCAGTTGGTACGACGCTTCAAGTCCCGTGCCATGCGCAGCCCACCTTTCAACAAAAGCATGAAGATCTGGTTCAATTTCAGCAATTTCAGTATCGGAAAATTTTCTATTTGACTGATATATCCAGACACGAGAGTCATCGGGAAGGTTTTCAAAAGGAACGTACATTTTGTTTTTGTTAGTTTGGTTGAAGAACAATCGTTCTACTATAAATCTTGTGCATTTGCAATAAGCTCAGCAATGTCCATTACTTTAACATCACTCTCTTTTTCTTTACTCTTAACGCCATCGGTAAGCATTGTATTGCAAAACGGACAACCGGCTGCAATGATTTGAGGGTTAAGACTTATTGCTTCTTCAGTTCTTTCGACGTTGGTGTCTTTAAATCCGGGTTCAGGTTCTTTAAACATTTGCGCGCCACCTGCGCCGCAACATAAGCCGTTTGCCCGCGAACGCTTCATTTCTACAAGTTCAGCATCAAGTTTCTTGATAAGATCACGAGGTGCTTCATATATTCCGTTTGCGCGCCCAAGATAGCAAGGATCGTGAAATGTGATACGTTTTCCTTTAAATTGCCCGCCTTCGATTGAAAGCCGCCCTTCGTCCAGCAGCGATTTCAAAAATTCGGTATGGTGAATTACTTCGTATTTACCGCCTAATTCAGGATATTCGTTTTTAATTGTATTAAAGCAATGCGGACAAGCGGTTACAATCTTTTTTGCCTCATATGCATTAAGTACCTCAATGTTCATCATTGCCTGCATCTGAAACAGAAATTCATTCCCGGCTCTTTTTGCCGGATCGCCCGTACAGCTTTCTTCAGTACCAAGTACTGCGAATGAGATATTAGCGCGATTCAATATTCTGACAAATGCCTTCGTAATCCTCTTTGCCCTGTCGTCAAAACTCCCGGCACAACCAACCCAAAACAAAACTTCAGGCTGACGGCCTTCAGCCATCATTTCAGCCATTGTTGGTACTTTAATATCTTCTGTCATCAGATTGGTGTTATTTATCTTATTCGTGCTGACCGTCATCAAAAACCTGAATGGTCACATCCTTATCAACAAGCTCCGTAAATTTTCCGCGGTAGCGTGTTGCTTTTACCATGTGGTTATCGATCCAGTGATAATTGCCACCGCGCGGTTTGCCCATCAGCATTCCGTGGTATTTGAAGCCATGTTTTTTCAGCCATTGTTCAGTATAATCCCTATGTTCTTCTGTCCTTGAGGTAAAGAAGAATATAATATGTCCTTCGTCGTACCACCTGTTAAGGGTTTCAAGAGCATCGGGATAAACTTCGGCGGTAAGCATGCGTTCAGGTTCTTCGTTCGGAATGTCGTCGCAAACCGTTCCGTCAATATCTATTAAATAGTTCTTTATTCCTTCAGGCAGAATAGGACTAACCGCTTTTCCATTTTCGGAGGACGCCTGTAGATTTCTATCTCGATCTTCTGCGCTCATCATCTTCTAGTTTTCGTTGCGCCAGTTAAGCCTGTCTTGCTGGCTATACTGCCAAGGCGCTCCGTTGTTTTCTACATTGGTCATCATTCCGTTTAACGCCATTGGCGCTGCACTTTGTTCCATTACAAGATAACGACGCATATCCATTATGATAGAAAGCGGGCTGATACTGACCGGACATTCTTCAACACATGCATTACATGTTGTGCACGCCCAAATTTCTTCAGCGGTTGTATAATCGTGAAGCAACATCTTATTATCAGGCACAAATACACCTTTATTGGCGTCAATGTTTTTACCTACTTCTTCAAGACGGTCGCGCGTATCCATCATGATCTTTCTAGGCGACAATTTTTTTCCGGTAATATTTGCGGGACATTTTTCGGTACATCTGCCGCACTCAGTGCAAGTATACGCGTTGAGCAACTGCACCCAGTTCAGATCCATTACATCGCTTGCACCGAACTTTGCCGGAACAGCATTCGGATCGGCAGGCGCCGCATAAGGATCAGCGTTTGGATCCATCATCAGCTTTACTTCATTGGTAACCGATTCAAGGTTTTTGAATTTACCTTTTGGATCAAGATCAGCGTAGTATGTATTAGGGAAAGCAAGTAAAATGTGCAGGTGCTTTGAATAATAAAGGTAGTTCATGAAGATCAAGATCCCTGTAATGTGAAGCCACCAAAAAAGACGTTCAAACATAATTACAGTACTCGTCGATACGCCATCAAATATTGGCGCTATAAATTGTGAAACCGGAAAAGAACCTGCCTGTGCGTAATGACCGACGCCGCCGGGAATATTCTGCAAATGATAATCGGCTGCATTCATCAACAGAAATAGTGTCATTAACACGATCTCAAAGTAAAGAATATAATGCGCATCCTTTTGAGGATAGCCTTGAAGATCAGGATGCCTCAGTCTATCTACGCGTTTTACATCACGTCTCGCCAGAAAAGCAATGACAGCAATAAGGACAAGTAAAGCCAGTATTTCAAATGAACCTATCAAAACGTTATAAAAACCGCCCAGCGATGCAAACACACGATGGCTTCCGGTGAGTCCGTCTATAATTATTTCAAGTAGTTCAATATTTATGATAATGAATCCAAGATATACCAAAACATGTAAAAACGCCGCAACAGGACGTTTAACCATTTTAGACTGACCCAATGCCACACGAGCCATATTTCCCCATCTTAAACCCGGGTTATCGCTGCGATCTAAAGGTTGCCCTATATTAATATTCCGCATCAATTTTCGCACATTGACCACAAAATAACCTAGACCAATGACTAGAAGAATAGCAAATAAGATGTTATCTAGATAACTCATTGACCGCTGCTTACAGAGTTTGTAGTAGTGTCGCTAACTTTAGGCGCAACGTATGGCTTGTTCTTTTTCCCGAAAACCGATATATTGAC
>DASWND010000001.1:0-11223 GCA_036399435.1 Flavobacterium sp. | reverse complement strand
TGGTGTGCGGCGATGTTGGTTTTGGGAAGACTGAAGTTGCAATCAGAGCGGCATTTAAAGCTGTTGATAATGGAAAGCAGGTTGCAATCCTGGTTCCTACAACCATTTTAGCGTATCAACATTATCGAACGTTCACAGAACGACTGAAGGAAATGCCTGTTTCAATTGGTTATTTAAACAGATTTAGAACTACAAAAGAAAAGACAGAGACATTAAAAGATCTTGCAGACGGTAAGCTAGATATAGTAATTGGAACGCACCAATTAGTTAACAAGAACGTAGTTTTTAAAGATTTGGGCCTGTTAATTGTTGATGAGGAACAAAAATTTGGTGTCAACGTTAAAGACAAATTGAAGACAATCGCGGCAAACGTCGACACGCTGACACTAACGGCAACACCAATTCCACGGACGCTTCAATTCTCTCTGATGGCTGCTCGTGATCTATCGGTGATCAACACGCCGCCGCCCAATAGATATCCGATTGAAACACACGTGGTCGGTTTCAACGAAGAAACGTTTAGAGACGCGATATCTTTCGAAATTCAGCGCAATGGTCAGGTTTTCTTCATCAACAACAGGATCGAAAATATAAAAGAGATTGCGGGAATGATCCAACGACTGGTTCCTGATGCCAGGGTTGGAATCGGTCATGGGCAAATGGACGGCAAGAAACTCGAGGAGCTGATGCTGGCATTTATGAACGGCGAATTTGATGTTCTTGTCGCGACGACAATCATTGAAAGCGGACTGGATGTGCCAAATGCTAATACGATTTTTATCAACAATGCCAATAATTTTGGCTTGTCTGATCTGCATCAGATGAGAGGCCGCGTTGGACGTAGCAATAAGAAGGCATTCTGCTACTTCATTACACCTCCATACTCGGTTATGACTGAAGATGCGCGCAAGCGGATTCATGCGCTTGAGCAATTCAGTGACCTTGGAAGCGGCTTCAATATCGCGATGAAAGATCTTGAAATACGTGGAGCCGGAGACTTACTTGGCGGCGAACAAAGCGGGTTCATCAATGAAATTGGATTCGAAACGTATCAAAAAATCATGAATGAAGCGATTGATGAATTGAAGGAAAATGAATTTAGCGATCTTTATCAAACGGATGAAACGGAAGATAAGGAATATGTGAAAGACATCCAGATCGATGCCGACTTCGAACTGCTGTTTCCTGACAACTACATCAACAACATATCGGAACGTCTTAATTTGTACAACGAGCTAAGCCTGATAAAAGATCAGGCAGAACTTGAAGCATTTGAAAGCAGGCTCACTGACCGATTTGGGCCACTTCCAAAACCGGCATTGGCACTTTTAAACAGCATTAGGATAAAATGGACTGCCGCAAAAATCGGAATTGAAAAACTTGTTATGAAGCAAGGTAAAATGACCGGATACTTCGTGTCTGATCAAAATTCCGCTTATTATCAATCCAGTAGATTTACTAAAGTGCTGGAGTTTATCCAAAAACATCCCGAGTTGGCAAAGATGAAAGAAAAGCAAACGCCCAATGGCTTAAGACTGATGTTGACCTTTGAAAATGTCAAGTCGATTAAAAAGGCGCTTGAAATGATCGATAAAATACAGATATAAAAAAGCCGCTTAAGTAGCGGCTGTTTGACTAGTCTTTCATAATCTTGAAGTTGGCTTCCTTCTCATCGAATTTTACTTTGAAGAAATATGTCCCATTTGAGAATGACGAAATATCAACAACGCTTTCAAGGTTATTTATTTTCTGATTGTGAAGCAGCCTTCCCTGCACGTTGTAAATCAGGATTTCTCTGATATTACTATTCGAGATGATGTTTACAACATCGCTGGTAGGATTTGGATAGTACGTAAAATCAATGTCTTTTGTAAATCCATATGCTCCCAAGTTCTGTTCACAGCTAACCGTCGCAATAAAGCCTGATGCAGTCACTCCCTGGTCAGAGAAAAATTCTATGGTCAAAGATCCGTCGGCCGCAGAAGACACTACTGACGGCGGGGCTGTCATTCCGGTATATCCATTCGTTTCAGCCTGCGGCGCAGATGTATTTGCTCCATCATAGATATATAAATAATCAAAATCCAGTTCCAGGTTGAAGGAAGTGAAATCAAGTCGAATTTTCTTTTGTGGAAGATTCGGTATTATGGTCCGTACAAAATGTTGATTATTCTGATATAGCCCCGTTGTGCCTCCTGTGTCAGTTATAACAGCTCCACTGCACCAATCTGCTGCGGTGGCAAAAATTTCCTGTCGATATGCAGGAGTAGCCTCACTACAGATCGGCCTTACGCGAACTTTATAATATGTATTTGGCGCCAGTGATGTTGCATTAAATGTATTTCCCGTTACAGGTAACCAACTCGCGTTATTTGTCGTATACGGCATTATTGAGTATTCCCAGTTGGAAGAGACCGATCCAATATCGTTCCATGAGATCATTGCAGAGTTGGTTGTTACATTCTCTACGTTGATTTCAGCAACAGTGTTGATACAAGTGTTGATGCAATCTGTGCTAAGGCAAGTTGAAGTTTCAACATTCTCAATAATTGCCGCCGCAGGCTGAGGTCCGAATCCGTTGGTGAAGCTGATTCCTATACCTCCAATCAGGTGGCAGTAGCTCATAATTGTGCCCTGTTCAAATAAACCCGGCAATGGTCCCTGGTCACAAAAACCTTCATTATAACCTGCTTGCTGGCCACATCCATCTATTGCAGAGTCATCGCCATTCCAAACGCACGCATGAGTATGACGTGATCCCATCAAATGACCAAGTTCATGTGTAATAACCTGAATTGTCCATGAAAAAACAGGAACTGTATCATAAAAAATATCGACATCTGAGTACGAATAATTCATGTTTGAGCAAAGTCCGTCTATAGTTGCGGCAACGCCACCCAATCCACCGGGATCAAGAGCAACTAATTGTCCAAGATCGCCGTCAAAGACCGGACGTAATGTTGCAAATTGTCCGAGGTAGTCATAAGATGATTCACCGCTATATGGATCTGGCGATGTCCAGATAAATGTTGATCTTAACGACACGGTTATCCCATCATTTTCAAATAATGTCTGAACGTTATTGTATACAGATGTCATCCAATTTGTAGTCAGTGCAACATCACTGTCGTGTGCAAGATATAAGTCATGGTCGATTTCAAAATATAAGGTAACGCAACGTTCTGTAAGCGTTTCTCTGTGTTGCGAATCACCTTCTCTATCGTGATCGTGAGGCTCAGCCACATCATCTTTAAAGCTGCAGTTAAAACCGTTGAGAACGTTCATTTTTGTATCTGAGTAGATAATATATTCTGAAGTGTCTTCACCTTTCGTTTTTCCGATTACAAGATTGCCTAAAGATGTACCCGAAACAACACCATTCAACTCATTGTTAAAAAAGTTTAATGATGCTACTGATTTGCTGTCTCCCTTAATTACTCCACGGTAATGCACACCTTTTTCGTAAGCAACATCTATTGCTTTATCAGTATCAACGTGGAAACCGGCATTAAAAATATCAGCACGATATAGCTCTACAGTGATTAAGGCACCTTGATATGGAATATCAATTTCCAGCGATTCATAACGATTAGTAACAACGGAATTAATTCCATTCATCTGGACCTCTGCGAAGGACGCATTATTAACCACACGTGAAATCTTTGCATCTGGCGCTTTTATTACTTGTGTAAGAACTGACACTTTGTGGAAAACCTCGTTTCGGCTATGCATTTCGGCAATCCGTGCTGCAACTTTGTTTTGAGCATGCATTCCACAGAAAGCACAAAGAATAACGATTAGTAGGATTTTTTTCATGGGAATAATTAAGTCGTCAAATGTATGTAAAATTATAAGCATAAACCAATTACGCCGATTTTTCGCTAAAAATGATAAAAGGCATCCTCAAGATGTTCAATTATAAAAGATTCATCATTTTTTTGTATTGCAATAATGTCGAAACGCACTTCAACGTCCAGTTCATTTTGAAGTACATATTCATTTACGGCTTTTACAAGAAGCTGGATTTTCTTCGGCTTTACGAAATCCTGAGGCAGTCCGTATTCAATGGATGATCTGGTTTTAACTTCAATGACAGCCAAAATATTTTCTTTAATGGCAATAATATCTACTTCGGCTTTTTCATAAACGAAATTTGTCTCCAGGATTTCGAAGCCTTTTTCGAGAAGGTATGAAACAGCAAGCTCTTCGCCGTGCTTACCAAGCTCATTATGATCTGCCATTTCTAATCAAACTTTATGGAAACTTCTTTTTCACTTGCATCGATCGACACATTTCGCCCTAACGGCAGGGCACGGTTATCTTTTATATGCCCAGCCGGAAAATTAAATATGACCGGAAAGGAGTAATCTTTTAAAATGTCACGTATTATTTCTTCGGAATTGCTTCCCCACGGAATATCATTGTCGTTCATGCTTGTCATTCCGCCCACGATGACCGCCTTTACACCTTTGAAATAGTTGTTGCGCTTGAGGTTCATCATCATTCTGTCTATATGATAAAGGTATTCGTCAAGATCTTCAATGAAAAGAATTTTTCCTTTGTAGTCCACTTCTGATTCAGAACCTACAATGCTATAAAGAACAGAAAGGTTTCCGCCTACTAGTTCACCGCTGACTTTTCCCTCACGGTTAAAAGCATGCGCCGGAATTTTATATGAAATTTTTTCACCGAATAATGCTTTTCTAAAAGATTCAATTGCTGCAGGCGTTGCAGTTGCTACGCTTAAAGCCATAACTGCATGAAGTGTTTCAATATTCATATTGTTGACATGGCTGTGCAAAACTGTTACGTCACTAAAACCTATAATCCATTTTGGTTTTTTCTTGAAGTTTGTGAAGTTGATGCGATCAATGATTCGGACAGTGCCGTAACCGCCTTTTGCTGCCCAAATTGCTTTTATTGATGGATCGTCCAGCATTTCCTGAAAATCTGTTGCGCGCTGCCAATCGGGGCCGGCAAGTTGATGTTGTTCTTTGCCGACAGTTTTTCCGATGACGACTTTGAGTCCCCAGCTTTCAAGAAGTTTTATAGCCGGCTGTAGCGTGACCAGCTCAATTTTCCGAGCTGTTGCCAATATTCCTATTGTGTCGCCTTTTTGAAGAAATTCGGGTCTGATCATTTTTCTTTGGGAGTAAATTGATTGGTTTAGAAATAAAACTATAAACAGTAATGATAAATATGGAGTTGACTGAAGATGGATTTTCATGTGATGAAACTAAAAAGCAAATATAACCAAATCAGCCCTAGCCCTGATGGAAGCGGTATCCTTTTGCGGCTCTTTACGACAGCGCCAGCGGCGTGAAAAGCCGCAAAAGATAAAGCGGACAGCAGGAAGCAGCTTCTAAAAAAAGCATCCAAAACTCTCATCAGTATTGCTTATTTTTGCGAGCACTTAATTGACACTATGTTACAAAATCCAAAACGATATACGGTTACTGCGGCGTTGCCTTACACAAATGGCCCAATTCATATTGGCCACCTTGCCGGAGTTTATGTTCCATCGGATATTTATGCGCGATTTCTGCGGCTGACGGGAAAAGATGTTGCTTTTATATGTGGCAGCGATGAGCATGGCGTGGCGATTTCTATGAAAGCCAAAAAGGAAGGCATTACGCCTCAGGAAGTCATTGATAAATATGACGGCATCATCAGAAAATCTTTTGTCGACTTTGGAATCTCCTTCGACAACTACTCGCGTACTTCGTCAAAAATCCATCATGAAACTGCTACCGAAATGTTCAGGAAGCTATATGAGGATGGAAAATTCATCGAGGAAGTTACCGAACAATTATATGACGCAAAAGCAAATCAATTCTTAGCTGACCGATTTGTTGTCGGCACCTGTCCGAAATGTGGCAACGCGGAGGCTTATGGAGATCAATGTGAAAATTGTGGATCGACATTAAACGCCACCGATCTAATTGATCCAAAATCAGCCATTACAGGTGAAAAACCTGAAATCAGATCTACAAAACACTGGTTCTTGCCGCTGGACCAATACGAATCTTTTTTACGTGAATGGATTTTGGTCGGGCACAAGAACGACTGGAAGCCCAATGTTTACGGGCAAGTAAAAAGCTGGCTTGACGATGGACTAAGGGCACGCGCGGTAACTCGCGACCTTGATTGGGGAATTCCTGTTCCGGTTGAAGGCGCAGATGGAAAGGTTCTTTATGTCTGGTTTGATGCTCCAATTGGATACATTTCTTCAACAAAGGAATGGGCTGAACGCGAGGGAAAAGATTGGGAGCCATATTGGAAAAGTGATGATACCAAGCTTGTTCACTTTATTGGTAAAGACAACATTGTCTTTCACTGCGTGATTTTTCCTGCAATGCTAAAAGCGGAAGGTTCTTATATTTTACCTGATAATGTGCCGGCAAATGAATTCTTAAACCTTGAAGGCAATAAGCTTTCGACATCTAAAAATTGGGCAGTTTGGCTTCATGAATATCTCGAGGAATTTCCGGATCAGCAGGATGTCTTGCGGTATGCGCTGACTTCGAATGCGCCTGAAACTAAGGACAACGATTTTACATGGAAAGATTTTCAGGCCCGCAATAACAATGAATTGGTTGCTGTTTTTGGCAATTTTATCAATCGTGTTGTTGTTCTGACAAATAAATATTACCAAGGTGTTGTGCCGCAGCCAAATGAATATTCTGAGGTTGACGAGCAGACGCTTGCCGAGTTAAAGGCATATCCTGCGGTTATATCAAGTTCTGTAGAGCGTTACCGTTTTCGCGAAGCATTGGGTGAACTAATGAATGTGGCGCGTCTTGGGAACAAATATCTTGCTGATGAAGAGCCCTGGAAAATGATCAAACAAAATCCTGATCGCGTACAGACGCAGATGTATGTTGCATTGCAGATTGCGGCGGCGCTAAGTGTATTATCTGAACCGTTTCTGCCTTTCACGGCTACAAAGCTGCGAAGAATTCTGAAATCCGAAGATGTTGTAAAATGGGTCGATGTTGCTGCACAGAGCGATCTTCTTCCGAGTGGGCATCAGATTGGCGAGGCGGAACTGCTTTTTTCAAAAATTGAAGATGAAGCGATCGACCATCAAATAAACAAATTAGAAGCAACCAAAACGGCTAACCTGGCTGATCAAAAAATTGTGGAACCACAAAAGGAACTTATTCAATACGATGATTTTGCTAAGCTTGATATTAGGGTTGGAACCATCGTTGAGGCTCAGAAAATGCCAAAAGCAAACAAACTTTTAATATTAAAGGTTGACACCGGAATTGATGTGCGGACAATAGTCTCAGGGATTGCTGAAAGTTTTAGCCCTGAGGAAGTTGTTGGACGAAAAGTGTCGGTGCTTGTAAACCTTGCGCCGCGGAATTTGCGTGGAACTGAAAGCCAGGGAATGATCCTGATGACCAATAATGCCAGCGGAAAACTAGTGTTTGTTAATCCTGACGCGGAAGCGGACAACGGTGAAACCATAACTTAATATGCGAGATCAACTAAAAGTCATAGCTTTCGATGCCGACGATACTTTGTGGGTGAACGAACCGTATTTCGAAGAAACGGAGAAAAAGTTCTGCGCTCTTATGCAGGATTATTTATCTCATCATACGCTGTCTCAGGAACTGTTTAAGACCGAAATTCAAAATCTTCCTCTTTATGGCTATGGCATCAAGGGCTATATCCTATCAATGATCGAGGCTGCAATGAAAATTTCCGGAAATACAATACGTATCGAAATAATCGGAAAGATCATCGAGTATGGCAAGGAGCTTCTTGAAAAACCTATTGAGCTACTTGAAGGCGTTGAAGACACGCTCGAGGCTCTCAGGCATAAATACAAGCTTGTTGTAGCTACAAAAGGAGATCTGCTTGACCAGAGACGAAAACTGCACAACTCGGGGTTAGGACATTTTTTCCATCATATAGAAGTCATGTCTGATAAACAGGAAGTTGATTATAGGGATCTGGTTAAACGTCTGGATATCCAACCACATGAATTTTTAATGATTGGGAATTCGCTAAAATCAGATATACTTCCTGTACTTGGAATCGGTGGTCATGCCGTTCACATTCCGTTTCACATTACATGGGCGCATGAAAAAATTGATCATAAAGTAGAGCATGCTAATTTCAGGAGCGTTGAACGAATTACAGAAATTTTGCCTATTTTAGAAGGATAAAGAATATGACGATGAAGCTTAAGATGTTGCTGCTGTTATTGTGGTTTCCGCTTATAGTATGCTCTCAAACCGTTTTGTCACGACATCATCTAGAGCTGACAAAGCCGGAGAAGCATCATCAGATTATCCATGCGGTTAATGATTTGACCAAGGAGCTTTTTGTTATTGCTGCAGACAAAGAAAAACTAAATGTCCACAAGTACAACAGCGCAATCTTTTTGAGTGACAGCTTGATCGTTGAGTTGCCAGAAATTAAAGACTTCCCTATTCTCATCGGTACCAGTTTTGATGATCAAGGTATACCTAGTGCATATTTTGCTTCTGAAGATTATAAAAAAGTTTTAGCACTACAATGTAATTTAAAAGAAAAAACCGCGATTAGAAAAACCTCGACATTCACCTTCCAGGACGAGTCGCTCCTTTACACCTTTCAGTCTGACAACAAGTTTTACTTCTTAGCATCAGGTACAGCAAAAGAAAACGAAAATAAATTAAAGCTATACGTTTTTACCAATGGTGTCGCAACGCCTTTTGTCATTGATTTCTCTCCTTATAAGATTGTTAATCAGAGAAACAATATCATATCTGTCAAAGAACTTTTTGAAGCTAATCCACTTGAATTAATTGATCAACGAAATTTTGTACCCCTAGTTTCAGGAGCTGCCAAATCTAAACTGTTTATTGATAGAAGCAATTTGTATCTTACATTCGATCACAACCTTGCATCGACTCAAGTATTTGAAATAAACCTACTATCTTTTAGTGTGTCGGAGCACTTTATTGCGCAGGAACAGCTGTCCTCAGGTCCGGGTGAATCAAATTCTTTTTATCACTCCGGCGTTTTGTATCAGCTGAAGCTTAATGAACAACAGTTAGCTTTATCCGCCACCGATCTGATGACAGAAGATCTCATTCAAACTTATACGACATCAGTTTCAGAAGAAATAAAGTTTAAAAACTCACCGCTGTTGATGCAGATTGGGAGCAGACCGCCACGTGAATTTAAAAATGCGCGTAAATTCCTCGAAAAAGCAGGTAATTCAAATGCTGCAATTACCGTTTATAAAACACCTGATCATTTTCTTATAACGAGTGGCGCCATCAGGTCAATTGCTTCCACCGAAGATGTGATGTTAGGTATAATTGCGATCGGTGCCGGGATGTCTGACGGAGATGTTGAAATTTCGGGTTTCGACCGTAGCAACATCCAGTCGTTCTTTTTTGAGTCGCTTTTTGATGAAAAATTCAATCATGCCACTGTTGCGCAAACACCTCTAGCCGCTGATGCATTGTCAAACTTTTTAGCTGAATCAAAAGATGTTTCCCTTGAAACTGTAACTCCGTATGATGGATACTTCATTTTAGGATATTACGACAAAGAAGCAAAGACATATGTATTGCGAAAGTTTGAAGATTATCGGCGCTATTAAAAAAGGAAGGCCACAAAATATGCTGCAGCCTTCCCTACTAACTATTTCCCAAGCAGAAGTAAATCGTTCACCACAACTTCAGTCATGTAGCGCTTATCGCCATTTTTGTCTTCATAAGATCGGTGTGTAAGCTTACCTTCAATTGCGACTTCTTTTCCCTTTACAAGATATTTTTCAATTAGCTCAGCGGTCTTCCCCCAGGCGATAACGTTGTGCCACTGCGTATCAGTGACTTTCTCTCCTTTGTCGTTGGTGTAACTCTCGTTTGTGGCAATGTTGATCTTGGCTAGCTTTCGTCCGGATTCGAGGTTGATAATCTCAGGTTCGTTTCCTAGGTTTCCAATAAGCTGAACTCTGTTTCTTAGTGCATTCATGGCGTATAAAAATTTATATGGTTTATATTGCAAATATCTGAAGGAGAAGGATCAATAGTCGGTTGAAAAATATTTAAAATCGTTTGTAGTTATTTGTAATCATTTGCAAATGGAAATATATTTCTATATTTGAACAACGTTCATAAGAAAAAGACTAAACTTTTTTTATTATGAACGGCTCCTGCGGCAATGCCATCAGGATATGCTTGCAACAGTAATCACTTGGGATATGGTAAAACATTGCCTTGAATGCAGCGAGAAAATCATTGGCCGCGAGGACAAGAAATTCTGCAGTGATGCCTGCAGAAATGCTTTCAACAACAAGCGGAATAAAGACAGCAACAATTTGATGCGCAACATCAACAACCGCCTCCGCAAAAATTACAGGATCCTTTCTGAACTCAACCCCGAGGGAAAAGCAAAGGCGACAAGATCAAAGCTGATTGGTAAAGGTTTCGACTTCGATCTGCATACCAGTACACTTCAAACAAAAACAGGAACTACCTATCATTTTTTATATGATCAAGGATACATGCTTCTTGAAAATGATCTCTACATCTTAGTACGCCAAGAAATCTAGCACGATGAAAAAGACCCCACACACGCTATTCGCAATTCTCTTTATAACCACCGTCATCTGCGCCGTCTTTTTTTTCATGATGCCACAAAATATTTCTCGTGAAGATGTTCCCGCTGATGAGTTTTCCGTTAAAAAAGCCCTCACGCATGTCACAGAATTATCTAAATCTCCACATTATGTCGGATCACCAAATCACAAAGTAACCGCAGAATATATCCAAGAACAGCTAGTAGAGCTAGGGCTTCAACCTATTATTCAAGAAGGAACAACCCTTTCGGATTGGGGGAATCTGGTTAAATCTAAGAATATCATTGCCCGAATTGAAGGCTCGAATAGTTCAAAAGCACTATTACTTCTTTCGCACTACGATAGTGCTCCTCATTCATCGTCATTTGGAGCTTCGGATAATGCGGTTGGTGTCGCAACAATATTGGAGGGTTTACGAGCCTTTTTACATAATAAAACTGCACATAAAAATGACATTATTATCTTATTTTCCGATGCTGAAGAACTGGGATTGAACGGTGCCGAACTTTTTGTTTCTAATAAAGACTGGGCTGCGCAAACGGGATTGGTGCTAAACTTCGAAGCGCGCGGTACTGCCGGGCCATCGTATATGCTGATGGAAGTCAATGGCGGCAACTCCGCTATGGCAGAAG